>JAUSOU010000052.1 GCA_030656095.1 Thermovirgaceae bacterium
CGGTTTCATAGTGACAGAGGACGGGTATATTCTGACGAACAACCACGTCATAGACGGTCCCCGGAACACAGGAAGGAGTTCCGGCATCTCCGTCGACAGCGGGGTTGTGGTGACCGATGCCCAGCCCGGTTCCACCGGGCAGAGGATGGGGCTGGGAAAGGGCGATGTGGTCCTTGAGATAAACGGCCAGGCAGAGACGGTCGTTCTGCTAATCCTTCGTGACAGGCGAACTTTTTTCGTCTCCGCCAACCTGTAAGTTCGGTAAACTTTTATATTTGCAGGCATAAACCGGAGGGGGTCTGTAACGGACCCCCTCCGGTCATTCAAAATCGTATTCTTTCAGCGCCTCTGTATCCAGGGGGAAACGGACCCGGAAGAGCGATCCTTCCCCTTTCCGGGATTCAATATCTATCTCCGCCCCGTGGATCTGCGCTATCCGCTGTACAAGGGGGAGTCCCAGCCCGAACCCGGGGGTCGTTCTTGAGTATTCCGCCCTCCAGAAGCGGTCGAAGCAGCGCCTTATCTCCTCCGGGTCAAGACCCGGGCCGTGGTCCCATACTTCAAGGACGGACTCCTTGCGTTCAGTATCGAGGTGAGTATTGATGCCTATGAAACTCCCGGGGGGCGAGTGTTTGGAGGCGTTTTCCAGCAGGTTGTTCGCCAGCCGCAGGATCATTGCCTCTCTTCCTGCCGTTGGTGCGGGCTCGAGTTTCTCCTTGATGGTCTGCCCTCTTTTTGCGATCAGAGGAGAAATGTTCGATATAGAGTCCTCGGCGACTATCAGCAGGTCGAAGGGTTCCTTGCTGTCGAGTCCCTTGATGGTGTCAAGTCTCGCCAGCTCGAGCAGCGCCCCTACGAGGTTCTGCATATCCTCGATGCTGTAGATGATCTCCTGGAGCTTCCTGATGTAGTATTCGCTGTCGCGCTCCTTGAGAAGCGCAACGTCCACTGTTCCTCTCATGATCGCTAGAGGCATCCTTAGCTCATGACCGGCGTCCGATGTGAACTGCTGGAGATTTTTTACGCTCTGGTTCAGACCCTGAAGCATGTTTTTGACATGCTGGACTATCTCAAGGATCTCCCGGTCCGTTTCTCCGGGAGGAACCTTTATGTTCATGTTTTCTATCGATACCCTCGAAAGAGCGCGATTTATCTCTTCCAAAGGTTTCATGGCCTTGCCAGCCACCATTTTACCCACTATCAGCGAGAAAAAAATTCCTGCCAATCCCGCGAGGGCGGTCATCCAGAAAAGGAGGTGCCTGGATTCCAGAAGTGGGTCCAGGGGGATCATTGTTACCAGGAGAACAGGTTTCTCCGACAAGGTGGCCCTGCTGATCGAGACCCTCCAGAGATCCCGGACCGAAAGGCAGTTCCAGGGCAGGACCCACCACGTCCTTGAGAGAAATCTTTGACGTTGCGTATCGAGGGTGGCGTGATTCCCGGACGTATCCGGCCGAGTGAGGAGAGCGCCGGGAATGGCCGGTGTGCGTGATCCGGGGGGGGCGGAGAAAAGCAGCGAAAGATCTTCATCGTAGACCTGGAAAACAACAAAACCCGGTTTATTTCTTTCGGCTGCAGGTTCGAAAACTTTGCCGTTTTCGAAATAGGTCATAGCCTCATTCGAAGCACGCGACAGGACTCTGTCCACTCGCTGGAGTTCCATGAGTGTGAAAAGAGTGAACACCGCTATCCCGAATAAGGCGATAATGACCGTGATCGTTAAAGAGGAGAAAAAAACGAGCCTGTAACGAAACGAGCGGAGCCATGCCGGCCACCGCCCGTCATCGATTTTTTTCATGGATTCTCCATCCCCGGGGGCTCCCGCCCCAAAGAATATGCGGAAGTCTATTCGTAATTCGGGCAGGTGACCTTATATCCTACACCCCTGACCGTGACGACCACGATGTCAAGATTGAAGGGGCGAAGCTTGTCCCTGAGATACTTGACGTGGACGTCGACAACATTGCTGGTCCCGTCATACTCCTTTCGCCAGACATGCGCGATGATCCTCTCCCTGGTGAAGACCTGGTTCTCGTAGCGCATCAGAAGCTCGAGGATGTCGAACTCCCGCCGCCTCAGGGGAATGATCACTCCTTCGGCCTTGCACTCTCTGGCGATCGGATCCATCATCAGTTGTCCGCAGTTGAGAATCGGACGCTTCAGTTCTGAACGCCTTCTTGTTACCGCATTGATTCTGGCAACGAGTTCCCGGAAATCGAAGGGCTTTACCAGGTAGTCGTCAGCTCCCTTGTTGAGACCTTCCACCCTGTCCTCGATACTGTCCTTGGCGGTGAGCATTATTACCGGAATGTCTTTTCCCTCTTCCCTTGCCTTCTCGACCACTTCATAACCGTCCATCTCGGGAAGCATGATGTCCAGGACAATGCAGTCGAAATCACTGTTGCGGATCTTGTTGAGTCCTTCGATCCCGTCGTATGCGCTGTCAACGGTAAAACCGTTTTCGGCGAATCCCTCCGAGAGAACCTGGACAAGATCCCTGTTATCCTCGATTAGGAGAATCTTCATGGTATCTCTCCTTCCTTTCGATCAGAGTTTTTGCAATTTACATTAACAATCAAACCACACAATTAAGAAAATGTCGAGTGCAGAATGAGCAGAAACTTAGCGAATTCCCAATTCAGGGTTTGTTTGCCCCTTACTTCAGGTGATGGTATAATTTTCAGACCCGATACTAGGTCTTGCGCAGGGCCGCATTACTTGGTTTCGGGAATAAATGCCCAGAGGTGAATGCAAGTGCTTGAGAAGGAAAAGAAACAGGGAATCATCGAGCAGTTCAAGGTGCACACAGCGGATACCGGTTCTCCGGAGGTTCAGGTCGCCATACTCACTACCAGGATAAGGGAGCTGACGGAGCACCTGAAGATTCACAAGAAGGACCACCACTCCCAGCTGGGGCTTCTCAAGATGGTCGGACGCAGGAGAAGGCTTCTGCAGTACCTTCGGAACAAGGACTTCGGCCGCTACAGCGAACTCATCCAGAGGCTTGGCCTAAGGCACTGAGGTTTTCCCCGGTGTATCAGCCGGTTATCTTCGCTGCGATCGGAAACGGGGGCAGATCCCACTGCCCCCGTTTTTCTTGTGTGCATGTGATATCCTGTAACTGAGTGAAAAGACGGGAAAATTGAGGAGGAAACTAATACCATGTCAAAAATATTCACCATTGAGGTGGGCGGACGCACGCTTACCTTCGAGACCGGGAAGTTGGCCAAACAGGCCAACGGTTCGGTCCAGGTTACACAGGGAGAAACGTCCGTTCTGGTAACAGCGTGTATTGCCGACAAGGCAAGGGAAGGACTGGATTTCCTGCCACTGCTGGTCGATTATGAGGAGAGGTTCTATTCCGCGGGCAAGATACCGGGAGGCTTCATCAAAAGGGAAGGGAGGCCGTCAGAAACCGCTACGCTGACGTGCAGGATCATAGACAGATCGATCCGCTCGCTTTTCCCGGGGCACATCCGCAACGATATCCACGTCGTGGCGACGACCCTTTCCGTAGACCAGTCCAACCCGCCGAACATACTTGCCATAAACGGCGCCTCCGCCGCGCTCATGCTCTCCGGAATTCCCTGGGGAGGACCGGTTGGAGCGGTCAGGATAGGGCGCATCGACGGTGAACTGGTCGTCAACCCCACCGAGGAGATGATGAAGGAAAGCTCCCTGGATCTTGTAGTCAGCGGTCATTCCGGGGGCATAACGATGGTCGAGGCCGGGGCGAAGGAAGTTCCTGAGGATGTTCTTGTCGATGCCCTGGAACTGGCCCAGCAGGAGATCTCGAAAATTGTCCAGCTATATTCCCAAATGGCTAAAGCGGCGGGAAAACCCCTGATAGAGATCCCCGAACCGCCTGCGTTTCCTGAAATTGATACCTGGGTAGGCATGGAACTCCGTGGCGACATACTGAATGCCGTCCAGATCCATGACAAGAAGCCCCGCGGCGATGCGATCGATTCCGCCATGGCCCGTGCGAAGGAGACTCTGCTTGAGCAATATCCCGGAGCTGAGTTCTACATCGGATCGGCGGTCGAGGGGCTTGTAAAGAAGACAATGAGAGCGCGTGTTGTTGAAGATGGCAAAAGGGCCGACGGCAGGGCGATGGACGAGATCCGGCCCATCACCTGCGAAGTCGGGGTTCTTCCCAGGGTCCACGGTTCCGCGCTCTTCACGCGCGGCGAGACCCAGGCACTTGTCACTACAACGCTCGGCATGATAGGAGAGGACGACCAGCTTGTCGACGGTCTCAAGCATGACGAGCCCTCCAAGCGCTTTATGCTTCACTACAACTTTCCGCCGTTCTCCGTCGGCGAGGTCCGCCCGATGAGAGGGCCTGGCCGCCGTGAGATAGGGCACGGCTCACTCGCCGAAAGAGCGGTCAGGGTCCTCATGCCAGGCGAGGAGGCATTTCCTTATGCCGTACGTGTAGTATCGGATATTCTCGAGTCCAACGGATCCAGCTCCATGGCATCCGTCTGCGGAGCGAGCCTTGCTCTTATGGACGCTGGAGTGCCTATAGCAAAGCCGGTAGCGGGAGTGGCGATGGGCCTCATCAAGGAAGGAGAAAAAGTTGCGATCCTTTCCGATATCCAGGGTCTCGAAGACCATTACGGCGATATGGATTTCAAGGTCACTGGCACAAGGGACGGAGTTACGGCACTGCAGATGGACAACAAGGCCGGGGGCATAACCAGGGGGATACTCCAGAGCGCCCTTGAGCAGGCATGCCGGGGGCGTCTGTTCATCCTCGACAGGATGGAAACCGTCCTCTCAGCTCCGCGCGAGGAAGTTTCGACCCACGCTCCGCGCATCTATACCATCACTGTGGCTCTGGACAAGATCCGCGATATCATCGGCGCAGGAGGAAAGACTATCCGCAGCATAGTCGCTCAGACCGGGGTCAAGATAGATGTCGAGGACGACGGCCGGGTATTCGTGGCATCCCCAACCAGGGAAGCCGCAGAGAAGGCCCTTGCGATCATCCACGATCTTGTTCGCGAAGTGGCCGCGGGGGAGGTATTCTCCGGCAAGGTCACCCGACTGATGGCATTCGGGGCATTCGTAGAGATCCTTCCCGGCAAGGAGGGTCTGCTTCATGTCAGCGAGATCAGCACCACTCATATTGGCAAAGTCGATGACGTCCTGAGCTCCGGGGACATAGTCCTTGTGGTTGTCAAGGAGATCGACGATATGGGCAGGATCAACCTCTCCAGGCGCCGCATTCTTGAGAGAAAGCAGGAGCCGGAACTTGCGGAAAAATACGCCGATGCATTCCTTCTGGAGGACGAACGCGAGGCCAGGATAAAGGAACTACCACCCTCCTCCCCCTCGGACCGGGGAGACAGGAACTCAAGGGGAGGCTCCCCGCGCCCCGGCGACAGAAGGCCGCAAAGCGGCCCCCGGAGGAGCGGCTCCTCCGACAGGAACAGGGACAGGTCCTGATGGCTGAGAACGTAAGGGTAGGGATCTTCAGGGAAAGGGACGATGTTCCCCTGCCCTCCTACGCTACCGGCTCCTCATCGGGGGTGGATCTTCGCGCCGGAGAGCGCGCGGCCATTCCGCCGGGCGCCCGGCTTGCTGTCGGGACCGGGCTTCACCTGGAGATACCCGAAGGGTTCGAGTGCCAGGTCAGGCCAAGGAGCGGTATGGCCCTGAAATACGGAGTGACGGTCCTAAACGCGCCCGGAACCATAGATGCCGATTACCGCGGTGAGATCAGGGTAATTCTGATCAACCACGGCGAGGAGCCCTTCAGGATCGAAAAGGGAGACAGGATCGCCCAGATGGTGCTTGCCCGCGTGGACAGGCTCGTCTGGGAGGAAGTAATGGATCTGTCCGAAACGCCACGCGGAAGCGGCGGTTTCGGCAGCACTGGAAAGAAATAGGGGCATTGGACATAAAAAGGGGCTGTCCCTCGAGGGACAGCCCCTTTTTATGTCCTTGAATTGCCTGTTACTTTTCCTTTGCTATCATCGTTCTGTAAGCGCACCAGGCGAAACCGCCGAAAACAAGAGCACACAGAAAAATCATATTTGCAACCCACATCTTATGTATCCCTCCCTGTCAGTCGGTCTTTGCTCAGAAGCCGGTAACAAAAACCGCGCTATTCGGTAGCCTCGAACTTGACGATGGACTTGTCCGCAAGCCAGTTGTTCATGACGAGCGCAAGTACGACCACGATCGCCCACTGGTAGAGCATGGTGCCGACCGTAAAGGTGTACTCGGAGATCGGGAGCCACTTCATGTAGGTATCCGGGTACCAGCTTGCGGCCTGTTTGATCCACCAGCCGAAGATGATCACGAACCACAGCGGGAAGAGCATGAGAAGCTTCCACATCCACGGCGCGTGCAGGTCCGAATCGGGGGCGATGTGCTCGTCCCAGATCTTCTGCATGCCTATCTTCATGGCGGCGAAGGAGAAGAGGAGGCCGCTGAAGAGCAGGCCCACGCCCCATACCCAGTCCTGGTTGTCCAGGAACGACATGCTCCAGGATGAGGGGAGTCCGAGTACTGTGATGCCGATACCCGCAGCGATGGCGGCCTTGTGACGCTGCCAGCCCATGTCCATCAGCAGGCGGACGCCGAGTTCGACCATCGAAAGAAGCGAGCTGAAGCCGGCGAATATCAGTGCGAGGAAGAAAGTAATAGCGAAGAACACGCCGCCCGGCATGACGGTAAAGAGGTTCGTAAGGTGGATGAACGCCAGTCCGGTGTTGCCGGAGGATACCGCAGCCTGGGGGTCCGGAGAGAGTGCGAAGATTGTCGGGATGACGGCCAGACCGGCAAGGAACGCCGCCGTTGTGTCTCCGAAGCAGACTGTCGTGGCGTTAAGCACGATGTCCTCGCGCTTCTTGGCGTAGACGAAGTAGGTGAGATAAAGGCCCCATCCTGCCCCGGTCGACCAGGCCACCTGGGTGATGCCCTCAAGCCATACGCGTCCCTTCAGGAGGTCAGCCCATTTGGGCTGGAAGAGGAACTTGAGTCCCTCGATCGAGCCTGGGAGCATGTTCGCCCTGATAGCGAGAATGATAAGCATGACGAACAGCAATGGGATGAGGATCTTGCTGATCTTTTCGAGCCCCTCGGCGACGCCCTTGAAGATTATGAGCGTTGCTGCAAGCATGGTGACAAGATGCCAGGGAACCATGGCGCCGGGGGTCGTGGAAAATGCGGTCCAGAGAGCCTCGGAGTCGAGTCCCGGTTTGATGACGCCGGTTATGGCGTATACGAAGTACCGTACGCACCAGCCGACGACCACGGCGTAGTAGAATGCGATACCGAGAGAAATGATCGCCACGACCGCGCCCATCCATGTATACTTTCTGCCCACCATTTCCTTGAAGGAGCCGATGACGCCCATCCTGGTGACCTTTCCCCAGACGGCCTCAGCCATCATGCAGGGAATCGCCCAGAGGAAAAGTCCTATAATAACTACGAGAACAAATGCGCCGCCACCCTGCGAAGCGGCAACACGGGGAAACCTCCAGATGTTACCCGTCCCGACCGCCATTCCGATGCACGCCAGAATAAGGCCCCACCTTGTTGACCACTGGTCAGCCTTCTTTTTCTCAGCCATTCTGTTAACCCCTCCTTGATATTGACTTTGAAAACTCTGGAAAACTTCTGCTGTAAAGCCGGTACGCTTTTGGAGAAAATTTAATATCTTCCGCGTCCCACCCCCTTCGAGGGTAAAATGAACTGCAGAAAACAAATGAGGAAAGGTTTGAACACATTATATAGCGTTGCGGTTCACAAAGGAGACTGTATATTATATACATTACCGGCATCCGTGGGGTTTAAAGACATGGGGCTGTGATACAATTCATTCCACGATTCCAGGGATATCAGGCAGGCCATGGTTAATGTGGTATGTTCAATAGAGGGAGGCTGAACCGAGTGCCGATTTACAGAGGTCCGGACGAAAGAATTCTTGAAACGGAAAAAGCCCTTAGCGCCGAGAAAATACTTTCCCGATGGGGCCTGGCCAAAGACACCGTGGCGGCAAGGATCGACGGAAGTCTCCAGGATCTCTCGGCGTTGCCTGGAACGGATTCGCTGGTCGAACCCGTGCTGTCCGGCAGCCAGGAAGGCACCGACATCATCAGGCACTCGGCATCGCACCTGATGGCTCAGGCCGTCCAGAGACTCTATCCGGGCACAAGGTTTGGGATAGGCCCCTCCATCCAGGATGGTTTCTATTACGACATGGAGGTTGCAGGCCAGATCTCGGATGAGGATCTCGCCAGTATAGAGGATGAGATGCGGCGGATCTCCGATGAGGCCATTCCGGTGGAGAGGGCCCCGCTTCCGAGAGCGGAAGCAGAGAGACTCTTCATGGAAAGGGACGCCATATACAAACTCGAACTCATCTCGGAGATACCGGACGAGGTGATATCGGCTTACAGGCAGGGTGATTTCGTCGACCTCTGCAGGGGGCCCCATGTCACATCTACTTCGGCTGTCAGGCACTTCAAGCTGCTATCGGTAGCAGGCGCCTATTGGCGGGGCGGCGAGAAAAACATCATGCTCACCAGGATATACGGCACGGCCTTCGCTACCGCGGAAGCACTTGACGAATACGTGACCCGCATCGAGGAGGCAAAGCGAAGGGACCACCGCAAGATCGGGAGGGAACTCGACCTCTTCAGTATACAGACCGAAGGCCCGGGGTTTCCCTTCTTCCATCCCAAGGGGATGGTGGTCATCAATAAACTTGTCGAATTCTGGCGGTCGGAGCATGTGAGAAGAGGCTACTCAGAGATCCGGACGCCTCTGATTCTGGACCAGGAGCTATGGGTCAGGTCGGGGCACTGGGATCACTACCGCGAGAACATGTACTTCACCGAGATCGACGAGCGTCCATTCGCGGTCAAGCCCATGAATTGCCCCGGGGGGATACTGTTCTACAAGACCAGGATAAGGAGCTACAGGGATCTCCCCATGAGGGTAGCCGAATTGGGGACGGTCCACCGGCATGAGCGCTCCGGCGTTCTTCACGGGCTGATGCGGGTACGGTCGTTCACCCAGGACGACGCCCATCTTTATGTCACGCCGGAACAGATCAAGCAGGAGATCATCGGCATCATAGATCTGGTCAGTTTCATATACCGTGACGTCTTCGGATTCCCCTACAGGGTAGAACTCTCCACCAGACCGGAAAAGGCGATGGGAGACCCTGCCATGTGGGAGAAGGCGGAAATGGCCCTGCAGGAAGCTCTCGAAGAGGCCGGCGTGGAATTCAGGGTCAACCCCGGGGACGGCGCGTTCTACGGTCCGAAGATCGATTTTCACCTCGAGGACTGCATAGGAAGGACCTGGCAGTGCGGGACCATCCAGCTGGACTTCCAGATGCCGGAGAAGTTCGACATGACCTACATCGGGCCGGACGGCGGCCAGCACCGCCCAGTGATGCTTCATCGGACCGTCTTCGGAAGTCTGGAGAGGTTCCTGGGCATACTGATCGAGCATTACGCGGGCGCCTTCCCCTTCTGGCTTGCCCCGGTGCAGGTCAAAATAATCCCCGTCAAGGAAGAGCACGCGGACTATGCCGCGGAAGTGGAGCGGAAACTTCGTGCCCTTGGTTACAGGGCCGAAAAGGATGCCAGGGATGAAAAGCTCGGCAAAAAGATCCGCGATGCCCAGATGGAAAAAGTGCCCTTCATGATTGTTCTCGGAGGCAGAGAGGCGGAAGGCGGCACCCTTTCGGTCAGGGAGCGTACTGGGGGGGACATCGGGGCAATGAGCTTCGATGATTTTGCGCAGATCCTCGTCGGCCAGCACGATCCCACCTTTGGAACTTGCGCTCATCAGGGTGCGTATGCTAAAATTCCTTGACGGATGAGGATATTCATCCGGAAAAAATAAATATTGGGAAAAGCGGAGCCATGCCTCCCACCCTTCGACGCCTTGTCTGTGGCAGTTACAGGGTAAAACGACAGGATCACTCTCTCGATAAGTGTTCCGATTCTGTTCATTTTGGGGCCGGGCTGAAAAGTCCGGCCCATTATTATGTTCACGGAGGTGACGAGTTATAGCTAAAAACAGTGAAGAGCCGCGCATCAACGAGGAGATCCGGGTCAAGGAAGTACTTCTGATCGACGACCAGGGCGTCAAGATTGGGGTTGTTCCAATAGCCCAGGCCCTCGCACTTGGCGAGGAACGGAATCTGGACCTCGTGGAGGTTTCGGGGCAGGCAGATCCCCCGGTATGCAGGATACTGGACTACGGAAAGTTCAGGTTCCAGCAGCAGAAACGCGACAAGGACGCCAGAAAGAAGACAAAGGGCCAGGTAGTGAAGGAAATGAAGATGCGGCCCAAGATAGACCTTCACGACTACAACTTCAAGGTGCGCGCCGTCAAGGAATTTCTCCTTTCCGGCTTCAGGGTCAAGATCGCGGTCTTTTTCCGCGGCCGCGAGATGGCCTTTCTCGACAGGGGCCGGGAAGTTCTGGACAAGGTGGTCAGGGACTGTGAGGGTTTAGGCAAGATCGACATGCCCCCGAGGATGGAGGGGAGGTACATGCGTCTTATGCTTACGCCGGTTCCCCAGACACAGAAAAAGGAAAAAGCTCTCATAGCTCCAGGAGACTCGCAGCCCGATCAAAGTGAAGCGGTAACGCTGGAAAACTGATTTCCCCGGCCGCTTCCTGATTGTAAATGAGGAGGAAAGAAATTATGCCCAAAATGAAGACCCATTCGGGAACCAAAAAGAGATTTTCCGCAACAGGCAACGGCAAATTCGTCTTCAAGAAGAGCGGAAGAGGCCATCTGCTCAGTAAAAAAAAGTCCACAAGGCTTCGCCGTCTACGCCAGAAGGGCATGATTCAAACGTCTTTTGAGGCGCGCATGAGGGCGCTTCTGCCCTACGCGTAAAGGACGCGTAAAGATCCCGGATCATATTCTGTTTCTATTCAGGACTATCTTCACGAAAGAGGTGAGCGGTCATGCCCAGAGTAAAGGGCGGCAGCGCCAGTGATCAAAAGAGAAAGAAACTTTTTAAAACGACAAAGGGGTATTTCGGACGAAAGAAAAACGTCTTCCGCAGGGCGCAGGAAGCATACCTGCATTCCATGTCCAGAGCATTCAAGGACAGGAGGGCCAAAAAGAGGGATTTCCGCAAACTATGGGTCACTCGCATCAGCGCCGCAGCGCGCATGAACGAGATGACATACAGCTCTTTCATGAACGGGCTCAAGCGCGCCAACATAGACATCAACCGCAAGGTGCTTGCCGATCTTGCCGTTCAGGATATGCCCGCCTTCGTCAAACTGGTCGATCAGGCCAGGGGGGCGCTGGTTCAATAGCTCTTCAAACGT
>JAUSOU010000053.1 GCA_030656095.1 Thermovirgaceae bacterium
GCTCATGAATGGCATGTCGCCAATGCAGAACGTGTTGGGCGCGCCCCGGCGGACAGCCTGGGAGTGGCGGATGCAGTCCTCCATCGTCACGGGTATCGTTCCCTGGTAACCCAGAACCACCATGCCCAGAGAATCGCCCACAAGGATCATGTCCATCTCCGCAACTTCCGCAAAGGAAGCCGTCGGAAAGTCATAAGCCGTGATCCAGGCCGCCAGCTCTCCGGCCTGCTTCATTTGCAGAAATTCCAGTCTTCCCTTTTTCTTTGCCATTTTCTAAACTCCTCCTTGCGCATATTTTGATGCATTCAGCATAGATCAGTACCAATCTTCAGACCCCAATGCCCGGAAAACAATAAAAATGGCCTCCCGACCTGGATGCCATTTTTATTGAAAGCAGTGTTATTCCTACCTGTGTGCGGGGGCCCTGAGATCGTAAAACTTAAGGATGTTGTTATTAGAACCCGCATTCGGAATTATCCAGGCAATGCCGCTGCTGCCGCTGCTCAGGTTCATCATGAAAAACCCGATCCCCGGATAGGTGGTCGGCTGGAAAGTTATGTTGTTTCCGGGAGTTAAGTACGATGGATCGGAGAGCATTTTCACGTTGAAGATCAGCCGCCCGCTATCATCAGGATAAGGCAGAGTTACCTGCCCCTGGTATGTCGGAGGCTGGCCGCCGATATTCTGCATTACTGCCAGACCCTGCCCCTGCGGAAACTCAAGGATCCAGGGCCCTGAGATGTCAATTACATTAGCCGCCGCTGGAAGTGCGCAAACCAGAAAGAAGCAGACCGCCATCAAAAATTTTAGCCTTTTCATCAAATTCCCTCCTTTTTTTTCTGTTGCCATCACAGAGTAAAAGCATATAGGTCAAATGCAGGCTGTGCCAACAAGCAGAACATCCTCACCCCGCCAGATGAGAAAAGAGTATCTTCACTCCAATAGCGATAAGGATAACACCTCCCAGAACCTCCATTCTCTTTCCGGATCTTCTTCCGATCCTGTTGGCAAGGAGCATGCCTGATGCGACGATAATAAAGGTAACAATGCCTATCACCGAGGAGGTGAAGAATGGGGCGGCCCCGAGCGGTACGAAACTAACCCCGACGGCAAGTGCGTCGATGCTTGTTCCCAGAGCAAGGATAATGAGCGGCAGTCCGCGCGAGGGGTCATTCGCGAAGATACACTCCGCACTGTTCTGCAACCCCTCGTAGATCATCCTGCCGCCAACGAGCGCCAGCAGCCCGAAGGCAATCCAGTGATCAACACCGCCTGTGACAGAGATGGCAGTCTCCGCAAGACCCCAGCCCGCCATCGGCATGAAGGCCTGGAAGAGCCCGAAAATTCCTGCGACACGGGTTATCGATGCAGGGGTCACGGGAAGCGACGAGCAGACAACCATGGCTAAAGATATAGCAAGAGTGTCCATGGACAGGCTGAGCCCGAACATTACGGCAAGGCCAGCGTTTATCAGAACTTGTGCCCCCTGAAGAGGTCCGGCAAAGGAACCTCCGGCGGAGGTCCTACCACGCTGCGGGTTGCGTCAAACTCGAAATCGTAAAGAAGTTTCAGGATTGAAAGGTTCGTGACATCGTCTGTTTCGAAGGGTATCGAGAAGCGGCGGTACCCGAACCTTTCTGCAAAAAAGGAGATCGCTCCCCCATCGGTGGAAGCAGCGGACATGACTTCCTGAAGGGCTTTCATGCACTTTATCTCGTTCAGCATGTGGCTTTCGCCAACAAGGACTATCACCTTGCACTCGTCAACAAGCATGTCCCTGTCCCAGACTCCGCAGACCGCAAGCCCGGCCTTGATGCCGGGAAAAGCCTGCGCGAACATTCCCAGGAGAGCCTCCATAATGGAGGAATATCCGAACATTACCGAAAAACCCCCGTCAGAATGACGGCGTTTTCCCGGCATCATGAGATTCTCCCTGAAAAGGGCCCCAACCTGTCCTGTTTCGGCACTCTCGACATAGATGAGTTCACTGTCCATGCCCATGGCAAGCGAGGCGATGCTGCCCAGCTGGTCGCTGTGCATCGAGTTGACGGATACGGGGTTGTAGTCCTTGCCGTAGGGCATCCACGGCGAGATCTCAAGATCTACGTTCTGGTCCCAGTAAGGAAGTATTCCCATTCGATGCGCTTACCCCCCGGCATTATGCAAAACATTCCAGCAGATTATACATTACCGCCCGAACATTGTTCGATCAGGTCACTTACCTTGAGGTCAGGGCGAATGCCAAAACGGGTCAGAGTGAAGTCGTACCTGGTCGGATCTTCGGGCGCAATAAGCCTGAAAGACTCCGTCGCCTCGATAACGGCACCCATATCGGCGGCCTTCCTCCGGATGAGACCCAGCTCGAGACATATCCTGTGCATGTGGGTGTCGAGCGGGATCATCAGTTCGGCCGGGGCGATACACGTCCATCCCCCTGGATCGATGCCGTCGTTTCGGACCATCCACTTGAGAAACAGGTGATACCTTTTACAGGCGCTCCCCAGGACAATATCGGGAAGCAGAGAGTTCTTCCTGTCGCCGGAAGCCGCTCGCAGGACCAGCGAAAGGCTGGAGAGTCCGGCCATGACCCCATTGGGCCCCTCTTTCAGCCCGGAGGAAAAAACCGTCTCGATGGAGCCGTAAAGCCTCAGTGCGCCGCGTATGGATATCAGCAGATCGTAAAGGTCACGGGAGTCTGTAAAGCGATGCCTGAAGCCTTCGCATAGGTTCAATATTTCCCCCTGGGATGAATCCCTGATAAAACGCGCAGGGGAGTCGCCCATTGGTCCCAACACGGCACGGACGCTTTTAACTATCTGAGCCGCCCTGCCGTAGGCCAGGCATGATGAAATGACCGCCGCAACCTCCCTGTCGGGAAGCTCGCAGTACGCCCGGACGACACTGACCGGGTCCGGATCTACGTACTCGGGTCTGTTGTAGCAACGGTACATCTCCTCGAAGTGAACGAAAAGTACTTTGGCCCGCTTCCGGCAGAGCTCAGATCCCGAGATTCGCACGGACCGACTTTCCGACCTTCACCCCCAGCTGGCGGCACTTGTCGAGGTCATCATCACCCGGCACGTACTTGACCCTTACGCCCTCGTCCACGACAGGGATTTTCATGCTCTGAAGTTCCTCGTTAAGAAGTTTTACCGCTTCTCCGCCCCACCCGAATGACCCGAAAGAGGCTCCAACCTTGTTAATGGGCTTCAGCCCCCTGGCGTAGCAGATCAGATCGGCTATTCGGGGAAGGTATCCGTTGTTGAGAGTCGGTGATCCAAGCAAAAGGGCTCCGGAATCAAGCAGTTCCGTCATTACATCGCTCCGGTGCCACCCCTTGAGATCCGCGGCCCTGACCTCGATCCCCTCCGATATCAGGCCATCCACTACGGCTTGAGCCATCTTTGCCGTGCTGCCCCACATGGTGTCGTATGCCACAACGGCCTTTGGTTTGGCTTTCTGTGCCGCCCACTCCGAATAGGCCTGGAGGATAGTGCCGACGCCCTTTCTCCAGATAACGCCGTGATCCGGCGCGATCATGTCTATCTCAAGGCCCATCGCCTTTACGCTCTCCAGAAGCCTGGTGACCAGTCCTGAATACGGAAGGATGATGTTGGCATAGTACTTTGCCGACTGTCTCATCAGTTCCGACTGGTCTATCTCGTCATCGAATCGTCCGCCGGTAGCGTAGTGCTGACCGAATGCGTCGCTGGATATCAGGAGACGGTCCTCTTCAAGGTAGGAGAACATGCTGTCAGGCCAGTGAAGCATCTTTGTCTCTATGAAACGGACGGTCTTCTTGCCAAGTGAGAGGGTGTCCCCTGTTTTTACAACCTGAAAGGGCCAGCCGTGCTTGCCAAAGTGTTCAACTATAGCGTCTCTGCATGCCGCGGAGCAGACTATCTTCTCCGGCCTGAATTCCGCAAGCACCTCAGGAAGGCTGCCTGAGTGGTCCATCTCGGCATGATTGAGCACCAGGTAGTCAAGCTTCCCCGACGGGAGTGCTTTCCGCATGCGGGAGAAGAGTTCCGCGGTCTTTGTGGCCTTGACGGTGTCCATAAGTGCCGTTTTCTCATCCATCACAAGGAACGCGTTGTAGGTACTCCCGCGCTCAGTGGAGTAACCGTGAAAATCGCGAAGGTCCCAGTCGATGGCGCCGACCCAGAAGATGCCTTTTTTAATTTCCAGAGTATTCATTTCATTCACCTCTTTCTCTGTTTACCTGACCTCATTGAGAGTGAACGTTGGGGCGTTTTTTGGTGATTTTCCTTTTTTGACCTCATGATAGTGAGCGTAGGTCAACGCCCGCGCCTCCTTTATTACCCGCGATGCTACAACCTCTCCGAAGAACATCACATGAGTGAATATTTCCACTTCGTTAATGACCCTGGCCTCGATCAAGGCAATCGTGTGATCCAGAACCAGCGGTGCTCCGGTGACTCCGATCTCATGCGAACAGTTGCGGAATTTGTCTATATCCCGCCCGCACTTGAACCCGAAAGTTCCTATGAAAGTCATCGGGACATCCTCTTCGAGGACAGAAACACTGAACACCCCAGAGTCCCTGATGCATTCTGTCGTAAGGTTGTCCTTGTGAAGGCAGACAGCTATGGATACTGGATCTGCCGTTACCTGCATCACGGCATTTGCCACCTGTCCGTTGAGCTTGTCTCCCTTTCTTGAACTTACCAGGTAGAGGCCGTAAGAGAGCGAATAGAGCGCCCTTTTGTCCAGGTTCGCTTCCAATTTGACCACCCTCCTTTTTGTTCCTGTTTCTAATAATGAACCATTTCGGCCAGTTTTCAAACAATGAAAAAAGGCGGGAGAACGAGGATCGACTCCCCGGTCTCCCGCCTTTAAGGTTGCAAAATAATTACTTGCAGAGGGAGATCAATCCTTGCCCCGAACTCCAAGCTCCCTGTCGATCATGTACATGCCGTTCTTCAAATCAGCGACCATCCACAGTTTTGCAACAACTTCACTTAGGGAGGCCTCTTCCTGGGCCTGTTTTGCCATCCAT
Organism: Thermovirgaceae bacterium; assembly: GCA_030656095.1. Classification (GTDB taxonomy): domain Bacteria; phylum Synergistota; class Synergistia; order Synergistales; family Thermovirgaceae; genus UBA2252. Next base: position 5,021 of record JAUSOU010000053.1, read on the forward strand.
GCCCCTGCTTCGGTCAGATTTTTTGACTGGAAGTCGGCTGACATGGAGAGGCAAGGATTAGCAGGAAAACATCTCCTCGTTGATCTGCCTGTTTATCGCATCCTGCATTTTTTTGCTTATCATCATTTCAGCTCCTCCAGAGTCCGTGTATGTTGCAGTATTCCCTGGCCTTGACATCCTTTCCGTCAACAGGAAAGAAAGCTTCAGGCGCTTCTCCGGGCTTCAGAAATTTTCTGCAGGCCTTGCCGTCCACTATGACCTCTATCCACTCGATGAAATGCTTCTCCTCCATCGGATGAGGGACACTCCCCACTTTTACAAGGAGGCCGCCGTTTTTCTTTTCGATCACCGGAACGTGCTTCTCGGTCGAGGAATCAGCGTTCTTTTCCTCCATTAGGGTCATCGGCTGACCGCAGCAGACAAGCTCTCCGACGCCGACATGCAGAAGTTCGACAACATTGCCGCAAAGATCGCACTTGAAAACGTCAAGCTTTTTTGCCATTAAAAATCCACCTCCAGCATTTTTGAATTTTCGAGTGGCATTTGTATTTTACCACTTTCCCTTTGCGAATGCCTTCTTCCAAAAAGCTCGTGTTTTTTGGAATGTTTCCATTTTACAAACTGACAATGACATCACGGGATGGTTTTGTCAATAAAAAAAGGGGCCCGAAGGCCCCTGTGTCATGTATTCACGAATGTGTTTTATTTCATTTTGACGCCTATGCCGCGCTCCTCCGGGGTTCCGGGGACGATGCTGTCCCAGAAAGCGGCACAAATGCCGGCAACCGCCATCGGGGTTTTGAGGATCGCCCAGAGCATCTGTCCCGGGATACCGTAGTTGAAGAAAGCTTCCTGCTGCGTCCCCGCCCATCCCGGAAGCCCAAGGGCCATCAGGAAAGCAAATCCGACGATGAGGACATTTCGCTGGCTTCCCATGTCGGCACGCATCAGAACCTGGATGCCCAGCGCTCCGATGATGCCGAATAGGGCGATGTAGGCGCCTCCGATAACAGGGCTAGGGACGGTCGAGATGAGGGCCCCCAGTTTGCCTATCATGCTCATGATTATGAGCAAAACCGCTCCGGTGCGGACAACCCAGATGGAGGCTACGCCGGTGAGACCGATAAGACCGATGTTTTCGGTGTAGGAGGTGGTTCCGACGGCTCCGAAAACTCCGGCAAGAGCGCAGTTGAGCCCTTCCGCTCCGATCCCGCGGCTTATCGTTTCCGAATCAGGGTCGTCAAGGTCGGCCGCATAGGAACATGAATGGTAGTCGCCGATAGATTCGATCATGACGGCAAAGAATCCCGCAATAATGGCACCGAAAGCCAGGAAGCTGAACTTGGGAACTCCCCAGGGCATGAATATGTTGAACCTGAACCAGGGGGCCTGCGATACTTCGGCAAGGCTGACATGGGCGGGGTGTCCTGCCGCGAACAGCCCGGCCATGGTGCCGAAGAGGCAGACCAGGTAGGCGATGACTATGGCGGAAAGGATGGCGAAGATGTTCATGTAGCGGTTGCGGCTGATGAGGCTGAATATGAAGACACACGCTACCACGATGAGGGAAACGGGCCAGTAGTTGGCGGCGTTGAACTGAATGGCGATGGGAGCGAGAGAGAAGCCTATCGCCATGATGGTTGGGCCTATGACAATAGGAGTGATGATCTTGCGGATGTAACCCACAAGCCGGCTGTAGCCTATACCGGAGAGTATAAGTCCGCCGGAGATGAGGGCGCCTCCGATGTACTGCATCACGACGTTAGGACCTAAACCCTTGTAGGCACCGATTATCGTCATGATCGGAGGGATGAAGCTGAAGCTGGAACCCTGAATTATCGGAAGCCCCGAGCCGAGTTTGGGGTGAGTCTGGATAAGGGTCGCGATGCCCATCGCGAAATACACGCACGAAATGAAGAAACCGATCTGGGCTCCCGACATGCCCATCGCCGGTCCGAAGATCAGCGGAACGAGCGTTGTTGCTCCGAACAGTGTCAATACATGCTGCAAACCCGCCAGGATCATGATCGGCGTGGGCGGCCTGTCGTTCACCCCGTACACCAGGTTTTTCCTTGCCATGGCCCATAGCACCTCCCGGATTATTTCCGTAAATTCCTAAAATGCATTGTAGCATTTTGTGTAACCGGTTGCACAAAATAATTATTAACTTTTAAACTTGAGGTAGAGTGGGTTTTTGCAACTGACAGGAGGTATTATGATCCAGGAATATTCCATCAGGAGGAGAAGTATGGTCAAAAACCTTGAAACTACTTCCGCAGAATGTGCAGAACTGATCAAGGCTTCGAGGCGGATAGTTCTTCTCAGCGGCGCGGGCATGTCGACAAACGCCGGTCTGCCTGATTTTCGCGGCCCCAACGGGATCTACAAGCAAAAGCTGGGTGCTGATCCGGAACGGGTCTTCGATATTGACTGGTTTCGCAGGGAACCATCTTTTTTCTATGAATTTCACCGTGAATTTCTGAGTTCGCTCAATACCATAGAGCCGACTTTTTCACACACGTTCTTTGCCTCACTTGAGAAGATGGGTAAGATGTCGGGAATAGTAACACAGAACATAGACGCTCTCCACCAGAGGGCGGGTTCAAAGAAAGTTTTTGAGATGCATGGGAGCGTCTGGAAGAGTTTTTGTACAAATTGCGGCAGAGAGTGGAACTACGAGGATAGCGTTTCTCTTGCCTTCTCCTGTGATGTCCCCCGCTGCGATTCTTGCAGTGGGCTGATAAAGCCGGATGTGGTTTTTTTCGGAGAGATGGTAAAACAACTGGAGGAGAGCCGTGATCTTGCCCGCAGCGCCGATCTTTTCTTCGTAGTCGGATCATCTCTCAACGTAACCCCGGCCGCGCTTCTTCCATCAATGACAAGAGGCGCAATAGTCGTGGTCAACAAAGGCGAAATATCCGGGTTCCATCTGCCAAGGGAGAGGATCCAAATATTCGCGGAAGAGGACATCGACACATTTTTCCG
>JAUSOU010000059.1 GCA_030656095.1 Thermovirgaceae bacterium
AGGTTGTTTGAAACAGATCCCTCGGCTGCGCTCGGGATGACAAACAAAAATCGGGAGTCGTACCCTGGCAAAGAACGCCGGGCACCTTGCAAATCGTAAGTTGAGGAACAAACTGATTTTGATCTTGCGAGTCGCGATTCCCGACTCACCCGCCTTTCGATCTTACCGTTCACCGTTTACGCCTTTAACGTTTCACGATTCACGATTCACGATTTACGAATTACGATTCACGATTAACGATTCACGATTCACGATTCACGAATGACATTATCACTGTCCCGCCACACAAAGTTGGCCAGCCAACTTGACACAGCCACCCGGGCACTGTATAGTTTTTTGCGCTCAGCAGGGGCCGTTAGCTCAGTCGGCAGAGCACCGGACTTTTAATCCGGGTGTCACAGGTTCGATCCCTGTACGGCCCACCATGTACGGTTTTTCTCGCGGTCCCATCGTCTAGTGGTCCAGGACACAGCCCTTTCAAGGCTGCGACACGGGTTCAAACCCCGTTGGGACCGCCATTTAAATGCCGGCGTGGCTCAGTTGGCAGAGCAGCGCACTCGTAATGCGCAGGTCGGCGGTTCGAGTCCGCCCGCCGGCTCCACCGTTCGCAAGGGCCACCCCAGCCGGGTGGCTTTTTTTGTAGAAGCAAATCGCCGGGGGTGTCCCGATGGATCAAAGAAGACTGCATCTGGTATTCGTTCGCCACGGCGAGACGGAGTGGAACAGCTCGCTCCGCTTCCAGGGACAGACCGATGTGCCGCTGGGAGAGACAGGCCGGCGGCAGGCGATGCTGCTGGCGGAGCGCCTCAAACCGGTCAACTTCGACAGGATTTATTCGAGCCCCCTTTCGAGGGCCTTCGAAACGGCTTCCATCATCACGGAAAGGTCATCGTTCGCAGGCGATATCGTCACGACGGAGGGTCTCTCCGAGATGTCCTTCGGCGGCTGGGAGAGCCTGACGATAGCCGAGATCCAGGAAAAAGACCCCAGACTTTTCCTTTCGTGGAAGGAGAACCCCTCATCGGTCACGCCCCCCGGCGGAGAGCCTTTTCACGGCCTCGTATCAAGGGTGGGATCCGCCCTTGGCTCCATCATCCCGGGCGGGGGGGAAAAAATACTGGTAGTCTGTCACGGAGGCACGATACGTGCCTCCCTGGTGGCACTTATCGGGATCTCCCCGCAGGCCGCCTGGAAAGTTCGCGTCGACAACTGTTCGATCACGGTTTTGGACATCACGGAAGATAGAAAAATGCTCAGGTACATGAACGACACTGTCCACCTGCGTATCGAATCATCCCTGGCGGGTGTAATTCCCATTTTCTAGTGGTCAGATCCGCTCCATACGTGGTATAAAGATATGAATACTGCCGGGAGGATCCGTCTATGGAAAACGGCAACCCAGAGAACCTGACAGCAAGGGTTTTTCCCAGTACAGATGAAGACGCGCTCTGGCGTCTCTGCTGCGAAGGGGACGAAAACGCCAGGGAGCAACTCATCCTGTCGCACAGGCCCCTCGTCTTCTGGATCGCGAAGAAGTTCAGGGTCGCCCCCCAGCGATACCAGGATCTCGTACAAGAGGGCATGATAGCCCTCATAAAGGCCGTCGACAAATTCGACCCCTCCAGGAACATCCGTTTCGTCACCTACGGCTTCTACCGCATCAAGGGACAGATGACCAACTTCCTCCAGAGGGTCGAGGGAAAAGCTCCATTTCCTGTCGACGACTCCGAGACCGTCACGGCCGACCCCTTCGAGGTGGACTCACTCGACTGGAGGATATGCCTGCGGGACGGCATCGATTCGCTCTCCGCCCGCGAAGGCGAAGTGATAAGGGCGCTTATCCTCGAGGGGATCCGGGCGAGGGAGTATGCCGACAGCATTGGCATGGACGTGAGCAATGTCTACAGGATCCAGCGCCAGGCCCTTGTTAAACTGCGCCTCTGGCTGGGATTGGCGGATGCCACTGAACGCCCCTGATACTGTGATAATAACTAGACGGATATCCGGCTTTTTTGCGGGGGTCCGGCTACAGGTCCGGAGGCGGAATCACATGGACAAGAGTCTGAAGAGGGTACACAGGTGGATCGACCGATGCATCGCAGCTTGCGGAAGCCGGAAATGGGACTCCGCGCTGGCCGAGGTCGAGTGCGCGAGGGCGGAACTGGAGTCGGCCAGGAAGACGATCTGGGAGATAGCTTCGGGTGAGGAAAAGCAATTCCCGGTGGGGCAGGTATTTGCCCTATCATTAAAATCCCTTGCCGTCGCTCTGCTCCTTGTCATGGCCGCAGCACTGCCGATATCCACAGGAGGCTACGCGCCGATGGGCGTCGAAGGGACGGGGTCGCTGCGTCTTGAATGGGTGACCGCGGACGAACATAGCTTCCTGTCGGCCCTCAGAACCAGCCTCAGCGATATGAACTTCGCCGCCGAAAGACGGGCGGAAGAAACCATATTCCGGCCGAAGGCGCAGGATCTCAAGGCAGAGGAAAAGGCAATTTACCCCGCACCCCGGCAGGAGTCAGGCACTGCCGCACTTGACGAGATCCTGACGCTGATCGAGATAGGTCAGAGGGCGCTCAGGGGCGAAGGGTCAGTCATACAAAAAGTGAAGTAATGGATTATAATCCCCGGGTACCGGTTTGAAGGTTTCAGGACAACTTTTCCTTGAAATGATCCGGGTCAGGATGCGACTTTGCTGAAAGGGGTGTTTTGTGAGTGAAGCGGGTATGGATAGCGGCGGTCGCCGTGTCTTTCGTTCTCGTAATGGTCGGGGTTTCCCTCTCGGCCGTTGAGCCGGTGGTCGTCGGGGTCGGCGTCGCCGGGAACCAGGAGGTCGTATCGGAACACATCCTCGGTGTGGTCGGCACAAAGGCCGGGAACCAGCTTAGCCGGCAGCAGATACAGGATGACATCGAGATCATCTACGGACTCGGCTTTTTCTCGCTTGTCGACGTCAGCGTTACCCCGCAGGGCGGGGGGGTCTACGTCGAGTACCAGGTGAGCGAGAACCCCGTCATCGAGGAGATCCGCTTCACCGGAAACACGGTCTTCACAGGCGATGAGCTGATGGAGGTTGTCTTCACCCGGCCTGGTGCGGTCTTCAACAGGGTCTTCTTCAGGCACGATCTTCAGAGGATCAGCGAAAAGTACGAAAAGGCCGGATACGTCATGGTCAGAGTCGAGGACGTGGGAATTGAGGGCGGGATCATAGACGTGCGGATTCTCGAACCCGTGGTGGGAGAGGTCATCATCCAGGGCAACAAGAAGACCAAGACCGAGGTCATCCGCAGGGAATTCAAGCTTCAGCCCGGCGATCTCTTCAACGCCACCGTCATGCGCCACTCCCTCAACAAACTCAACAACCTCGGATTCTTCGAAGATGTAAACGTTGGTTTTGAACCGACCGAGGATCCTGGCAAGGTCAACATAGTGCTCACCGTTGAGGAGGGGAAGACCGCTCGGTTAGCCTTCTCCATCGGGCACGGTTCAAGCTCCGGCTTTACTGGCGGTGCGTCTTATGAGGAGAGCAACTTCAAGGGGCTCGGACAGAGGGGTTCGATAGGTTTCGAGACCGGCGACAAAGAGCAGTACTGGCTCTCATACGAAGAGCCGTACATGGACGGAACCCACTATCGATGGAAGGCCGGTGTCTACAAGCGGAACTGGGAGGATCTCGAGGATACGGACATTACCGGGACGTATAATCAGGACAAGAAGGGTCTCTACTACGGGATGGGGAAAAAGTTTCGCAACGACCCGACCCTGAGCTGGTTCGTGAACCTTGACTGGAACGAGGTCAGCTACACGTTCGAGACTACGCCTGTCCCAATCCCCGACGAGTTCAGGGCTGGGAGAAACATATCCCTGACCGGCACCGTAACAAGGAATCTCCTGGACGAATACCTGAGTTACCCCAAGGGTGAGGTCCAGAGCCTGAGCGTACAGCAGGGTAATTTCGAACCGGAAGACGGCAGCGGCGAAATGACCTACACAAAGTACTGGCTGGAGGCACGCTACTACTGGCCGCTCTACCACCTCTTCGAGGATCTCATCGACAGGGAGATCGGTACCGAGGACAACCCTGTGATATTCGCCACCAGGCTGCGGGCCGGTTACTCATCGGGAGACCTGCCCTGGGCGGAGCAGTTCTTCGTCGGCGGAGGCTCCACACTTCGCGGTTACAAGGATGAAGAGTTCAGCGGCAGTGAGATGGTTCTCTGCAACCTTGAGCTCCGCATCCCCATTCAGGACACCTTCTCGATCGTAGGTTTTTATGACATAGGTATGGCCTCGGACAGTTCCGCCTTCTCGGATACCAGGAGCGGCTACGGATTCGGTGTTCGCGTAAAGACTGGTATAGGCAACCTTCGGCTTGACTTCGCCAACGGTGAGGACGAGAATCGCACACACTTCAGCTTTGGAGAGATGTTCTAGTTGCAGAAAGAGAAGCACGCAAGGATATTCAAGGTTTTGATGAGGGCCGCGGCCGGCTTTTTCGCCGTGGCCCTTCTTTTCGTGAATCCCGCATTCGCCTTGGTCAATGTCTATGGTGTTCCGGATTGGGTAGTACCGACGATCACGGGCCCGATCGATGCTGTATGGGAGGAGATCGGCAGGCAGGGTGATCCGCGGGGGAACGAGCACCTGCTTCAAATCGTTATAGAAAGACTCTTTCCAGGGCTCCGGATAGAGAATGCCCGGATATCTGAAGGCGATCTTTTCCTGGATCTTTCTTTCATCGGTCCGCCCCCCGGAGGATGGCATATTCGCTTCGAACAGCCGGATCTTGTTCCCGAGCTACGTGCCATTTTCGCTGACGACATCGGCGACGCAACGGATATCCTCCAGGCTATGATCGCGGCGCTGCCGGTGGAGTCGCTGGGCTGGGGGGGACAGGCATTCCAACGCTCGGCAGCAGAGATCCTCGCTGAACGCCTTCCTGGCTGGTCTCCTTCCTTTATCTTCATGCAGGCAAGGGACGGTTCACTTGAAGTCTCCGTCCGTTTTCACCCCCTTCCCCCGGTTGTGGTGGCGTACTCCCCCCGGATCAGCTCAAGGACATTGCCAAGGATCCTTCAGGCAGAGATCTCCGATGACGCGCTCGAGGTCCTTTCTTCCTTTATCGGACTCCCCGGTGCCTGGGTCAGCCGTCACGAACGTGCCATCGAAGAGATGGCCGGCGCCTCTCTGGAGTCCAAATGGGCCTCCCGCGAGATGCGGGGGCGGGTGACGGTGGGAATAACTCCTGACCGGGTCGCCCCCGTGGACATCCGGGTCGAGAGCGAGAGGTACACTCTTCTGGGGTGGGCGGCTGTGTCGATAGATTCAGACGCCAGGCATCCCGAGATCGGGATTCACCTGGGCCGCAAGACCGCTCCCTTCCCTGGGTGGGATATGGAGCTTTACGGAGAATGGATCGTTCGTACTAACGATCTTCAGGTCGAGAGCCGCTGGGGGGCCCGCTGGTCAACGTGGCTGGACATCTGGGTCGGGGCGGAGATCGCCTACCCGGGAGAGGATATTTGGTACCGTTTCTGGTTCGATGAGATACTTCGGAAGGTTTATCTCTGGGGCCGCTTCAACGAAGATGGTGATTCCACCGGTGCTCTGGGATGGCGGTTCGGCGAGAATTTCTCATGGGAGTTGTATTATGATAGCCGCGATGGGGATGACGTCAGGATCCGCCTCGTAGGGAACCTGTAGAAACAGAAGGGGAAAATGAGATGAAAAACGGCTGCGCGCTGACCATAGCTGAAATCGCCGAGCGCATCGGGGGAAGGTCTGTAGGGGACAGAGGCCGCATCATAAGAGGTGTCCAGGGCCCTCGGGGGATCGACCCGGAAAAGATAATCGTCTGCCGCGACTCCAAAAGCCTTTCTAAAGCCGCACCCGGGATCGCGGTGGTAGCTTTGGAGGGGCTGATCCCGGAGGGTTCCTCCGGGGTGGAGGCGCCTGATGCCGAAAAGGCCTTTATTTCGGTTCTCTCCCTTTTTGCGCCCGCCAGGGAAGCGACTCCCGGAATCCACCCTTCGGCGGTGGTCCACCCTTGTTCCCTGGTCTCGGCGTCCGCTTCCGTAGGTCCGTTTTGCGTCATCGGAGACGGCTGTACGATATCGGACGGCGCAGTCCTCGAAGGCCAGATCTTTGTCGGGGCGGGCGCGCAGATAGGCCCGCGGACTCGGATCGAACCACAGGCCGTTATTCACGAAAGGACGATAATCGGCGAAAGCTGCGTCATACACTCCGGTGCGGTCATCGGCTGCGACGGTTTCGGCTTCATTCCTGATTTCGAAAAGGGGCATGCAAAGATCCCCCAGATCGGGAGGGTACGTATAGGCGACAGGGTCGAGGTAGGAGCGTGCGTAACCATCGACAGGGCGACAGTCGACGAGACCGTAATAGAAAGCGGAACCGTCATAGATGACCACGTCCACATCGGGCACAACGCAATGATCGGCGAGAAATGTATCCTTGTAGCCATGACGGGCATTGCCGGAAGTGCCGTTCTTGAGGATGGCGTTATAATGGCGGCCCGAAGCGGAGTTGCCGATCATGTCACCGTCGGAAAGCGAGCACAGGTAGCGGCATATGGAGGGGCGACGAGAGATGTTCCTCCCGGAACCACGGTGTCGGGATTCCCTGCGAGGGATCACCGTGAGGAGCTGAAGAAACAGGCTCTTCTTCGGAGGCTTCCCGGGCTGCTCGATACGGTCAAAAAGCTGTGCGCCGAAGTCGATGCCTTGCAAGAGAAGGTCAATGGCAAGGACACTTAGAGTAATTGAAGATATAAGTTTCAGCGGGATCGGCATCCACAGCGGAGAGCCCTGCGAGGTTTTGCTCCGCCCCGGAGATAGCAGTGGCATCTTCTTCGATCTTCCCGGGGGTTTCTTTCCCGTGGAAGCCGCCGATTGCGACGGATCGTCCAGGGGAACACGCCTTGTATTCCCTGACGGCAGCGAGATCCTGACCGTCGAGCATCTTCTGGGAGCTCTCGCCGGACTCGAAGTCTGGAGCGCGGTAATATCGGTGAAGGGTCCGGAGATACCCGCCATGGACGGCAGCGCGCGCATCTTCGCGGAGAGCATAGCCAAAGCGGCCGGACCGGGCTTTGAGATAGAGCCCATTTCGATAATCCGCGGGATCGCGCTCGGTGACCCGTCCAGGGGAGGATTCATCTCTGTGATCCCGTCCGATGCCTTTGAGATCACCTGCGCGATAAGGTACGAGGCGAAAGGCATCGGGTGCCAGGTCTTCGAGGGAGTCGTCACTCCAGAGACCTTCCGGGATGATATCGCACCCGCAAGGACTTTTGTCCTCGCCTCCGAGATAGAGGGGATACTCAAATCCGGTCTCGGCAGGGGGGGCGCGTTTGACAACGTACTTGTGGTGAAAGACGATACCCCGCCTGCTCCGGGAGATCTTCGGCTCCCCGACGAGCCGGTGCGCCACAAGGTGCTGGATATTATCGGGGATCTGGCCACACTCGGCGCTCCTCTCAGGGGGCGCGTAGTCGCCTACAGGGCCGGTCACGACCTGCACCTCGAACTCGTGCGGCGGATCCGAAGAAGCCTTGTCCCCGCCTGATACGGAAAGGAGAATAATGATGCTTGATATCCATAAGATATTCGAGTCACTCCCCCACAGGTACCCGTTCCTTCTCGTCGACAGGATCCTCGAGATCGACAGCGAGAGGGTCATCGGCCTGAAGAACGTCACGATCAACGAGCCGTTCTTTCAGGGACACTTCCCGGCCGAGCCCGTCATGCCAGGGGTTTTGATCCTGGAGGCTATGGGGCAGGTGGCGGGCATGCTGATAACCCAGCGCCCGGAGATGGCCGGCGTTACGATATACCTGACGTCGGTCGAGAAAGCCCGCCTGAGGAGACCCGTCGTCCCCGGGGATCAGCTGATCACCGAGGCCCGGATCGTCAAGATAAGGGGGCGGGTCGGGAAGGTCCGGACAGTGGCCCGGGTCGGCGGCGACATTGCCGCCGAGGCTATTCTGGGGTTTGTCCTGGCGCCCCGCCTCACGGGGGAAATTGCCGAATGAGCTTTTTCGTCCACCCTTCGTCGATCGTCTCAAACGAGGCCCGTATAGGAGATGGCTCCTGGATCGGCCCTTTCTGCGTCATAGACTCGGACGTTGAAATTGGTGAGGGGACGCGCCTTGAGGGTTACGTCCGCATCCTCGAACATGTACGGATAGGAGACAGGTGCAGGATATTCGAGAACGTCGTTCTGGGCGGCGAGCCGCAGGATTTCGGCTTCAAGGGGGAGCGCTCATTCGTCCACATAGGCGACGACGTCACGCTCCGCGAGAACGTCACCGTCCACAGGGGGAGCGGGGAGGATTCCGTCACCTCTGTGGGAAACGGGACCTGGATGATGGCCGGCGCGCACGCCGGGCACAACTCTGCCATAGGCGAGAAGTGCGTTCTTGCCAACGGAGTCGGGCTCTCCGGTTTCTCCAGCGTCGGCGACGGGACGGTCCTGGGGGGGATCTCAGGCCTGCACCAGTTCACCAGGGTCGGACGCTTCTGCATGGTCGGAGGACTGACAAAGGTAGTCAAGGACGTTCCTCCGTTCACCCTGGTCGACGGGCATCCCGCGAGGATCCATGGTCTTAACGTCGTGGGCCTGCGCCGGAACGGCTTCTCCCAGGAACAGAGGCTTGCAGTCAGGAGAACCTATCGGGAACTGTTCGATACATCTTCGCTCATAAAGGAAGCGGCCAGAAGAATAGAGGATGCCGCTCCGCAGGACCCCCACGTCCTGGAAATAATCGAGTTCATCCGTTCCTCCAGACGCGGGATCACCCCGTGGGGAAACAGGAGGGAGCGGGATGATTAAGCTCTTCGTCATGGACGTGGACGGCACCATGACGGACGGCGCCGTATACCTCGACGGAGGGTGCGGAGAGTTCAAACGCTTTGATGTGCGGGACGGCCTCGGGATCGCACGCCTTATCCGTTCCGGGGTCAGGGCAGCGATCATCAGCGGACGCGAATCCGCCGTCACGGAACGGCGCGCGAAAGAACTCGGCATAGGCGTTGTCCTTCAGGGAGTCGGCGACAAGCTTGCCGTGCTTAAAAGCCTTGCCGCCGAAATGTCGCTTGAGTCCCGCGATATTGCCTACATCGGCGACGACGTCAACGACTGCTCCTGCATCGCCTGGGCCGGGACCGGTTTTGCCCCGTCCGACGCGCGCACGGAGGCAAGGGAAGCCGCGGACGTTGTCGTGGAAGCCCCCGGAGGTTTCGGGGCTGTTCGCGAGGCGGTCGAGCATATTCTTGAATTCAACCGAAACGGGGCTCTGGGATGAGACCGTCGAAGAAGGTTCTACCCGGACCTTTCCGGAATATTTTTCGACGAAGGGTCAGAACTCTCGACAGGTATGTCGTGTCCCAGATGGGGAGCTCCTTCCTCTTCGGGGTGCTGGTATTCTCGGTGCTCCTGGTGGCGGGGGACCTTCTCTTTCAGATAGCCAACCTTGTCATCGACAAGGGGGTATCGCTGGGGGTAGTCATAAGGCTCTTCATCTACAAGCTCCCGGAGGTCGTCGTGATGACCCTCCCGATGGCCTCCCTGCTATCGGCGCTGCTGACCTTCGGACGCCTCTCTTCGCAGAGTGAGATAGTGGCTCTCCGGGCGTCGGGGATCTCCTTCCGGAGGATCGTCCGCCCCGTCCTGGCGGCGTCCATCTTCGTATCGCTGGGCGCGATGCTTTTGAATGAGACGATCGTCCCCCTTAGCAACAGGGCCGCAGACAACATCATGCGCTACGATATAGCCAGGGAGCGTCCGACACTTCTCAGGGAACAGGTCTTCCTCAGGGACGATAGCGGAGGAGTGCTTAATCGGGTTATCTATATATCGAAACTCAGGCAGAATCTGGGAACGATGGAGGATATCCTGATCCAGGAGTTCGAGAAGGGCGCGATGTTCAGGATCACTTCGGCTAACCGTGGGACGTGGAGTGGCGGCGAGTGGTGGCTGGATGACGGAAAAACCTTTGAGGTCCAGGAGGACAGGTCGGTGAAACTCCTCTTCTCCTTCGCGCGCCAGAAACTCCCCCTCCTCCTGGGGCCGTCCGAGGTGGCACGTACCTCCCAGAGGCCCGCTGAAATGAGCGCCTGGCAGCTCTGGGAGCATATCAGCATCATGAGCAAACAGGGAGCGAGCCTGGCCCCCCTCTGGGTGATGTTCCACCTGAAACTGGCCGTCCCGTGGGCGTGTGTGATACTGGCCGTTCTGGGAGCCTCCCTGGGGGTCGGGCATCAACGCTCCGGTGCGGGAGTTGGAGTCGCCATGAGCGTTCTCGTAGTATTCGCATACTATGTAGTCATGTCGTTCTCCCGCTCATTCGGCCAGGCGGGGTACTTTCCCCCGTTCATCGCGGCATGGGCTCCCAATATCATCTTCATGGCCATTGCTGTAACGCTGGCGCGATATGCCGATAGATAGGAGGTGGCTGAAATGAACAGGCAGATAGGGCTCGTGGCCGGCGACGGGGCTCTCCCGCTGGAGATCGCCCGGCGCCTGGCTCAAAGGGGCGCGCCGCCTGTCATTTACGCTCTCTCCGGAAATAATGCGGGTATAGGGGAATTTGCCTCAGGTTTTGTCAGGCTGAAGGATCCGAGGCTCGGGGAACTTGCCGATGACGCGGCGGAAAGAAACATCGGCTCCATTCTTCTTGCCGGAAGGGTTCCGAAGAGCCTCATGTTCCGCCCGGATCTCATGGACGATGTTCTGAAAAACCTTATAGCCGAACTTCCCGTGAGGGATGACCACTCCCTTCTGGGGGCTATCGTGGCTTTTCTGGAGTCGCGGGGGATACGGGTTCTTTCCTACAAGGACATAATCCCGGAACTGATGGCTCCGTTGGGGCATATAGCCGGCAGAACCCCTTCACTTGAGGAGAACGGGGACATCCTCTACGGGGCGAGGATAGCATCGGCCGTCGTCCCCCTCTCTTTCGGACAGACCGTCGTTGTACACGGCAGGTCGGTCGTCGCCGTCGAGGCCATGGAGGGAACCGACGCGGCGATAGAGAGGGCGGGGAAGATATCCGGCGGAGGCGTGGTCATCAAGATGATGCGCCCGGACCAGGACGAAAGGTTCGATCTTCCCACAGTGGGCACGGAGACGCTTAAAAGCATGCACGACGCGGGGCTGACCTGTCTTGCGGTCGAGTCGGGCAGGACCATCGTTCTGGGATCGGATCTATTTAAAGAAAGCGCGAGATCATGGGATATAGCGGTGACGGGGATCACTCCGGATCTCTCTTCATAGGATGCGGCGAGGCATCCGGCGACCACTACGCTTCCCTTCTTGTCGGAGCCCTTCGTTCGGCTGGTTTCGGGGGTGAGATCTGGGGGATGCTGGGCTCCGAGGGGCAACAGGCCGGAGGAGATGCCGTATGGAACAGCGGCTCGCTTTCGCTGATGGGGATCTCCGAGGTATTCAGCGCCATTCCCCGCCTCATGCGGCTGAAGAACGAAATGGCCGCGGAGATAATGGTGCGGAACCCTGCCGCTGTGGTAGTTATCGACAGCCCCGATTTCAGCATCCCCCTGCTTAAAGCCTTAAAAAAAAAGGGGTACGGGGGCAGCATCTTCTACCTGGCCCCACCCACAGTATGGGCATGGCGCCAGGGGCGCGCTGACGACCTGGCGGAACTGTGCGACATCTGCTTCCCCCTTTTCGACTTCGAGCGCGTCTTTCTCGCATCCAGAGGTGTCGAATGCCGCTGGTTCGGCCATCCTCTGGTGAAGGAGATTCAAGGCATAAAGCCCACAGGGAAAATTGCCGCGAACGGGGAGAAGATCGTGGCGCTGCTTCCGGGGAGCAGGAGAAGCGAGGTCAGAAACCTTCTCCCCGTCCTGCTTGAGGCTGCCCGGGGACTAAGAGAGCGAGGGTTTTCCCCGGTCTTTTCCGTCGCTCCCGGTCTCGACGAGGAGACATCCTCCGGACTGAAGAGGGCCTGTTCCGGCTGGAGTGTCTTCGAAGGGCCGGGCGCCGAACTGATGGCCGCTTCCGAAACGGTAATAGGGGCAAGCGGCACGGCCACGGTCGAGGCTCTTATCCTCCGGAAATTCACGATAGTCCTCTACAAGGCTTCATGGAGTTCATGGGTAACATACAAACTACTCGTAAGAACTCCATGGATATCGATCCCCAACATTCTGGCAGGGGAGAGCGTCTTTCCCGAACTCCTCCAGTCCGAGGCCTCTGCCGCCAATATTTTCAGACATTTCGACAGATACCATGGCAGCAGGGGTGAGAGGGAGCGGATCGACGCCTCCATGAATCGGGCTGACGCAGCGCTTGGGGACGGAGACGCCCCGGGCGGGTGGGCGAACTCGATCATGGAGATGCTCAAGACTTGAGGCGCGTGCTGATCCTGGCCAACGGCCCGGGGGAGCTCTGGTGCTGGGCCAGGCCAATGATACCCGCCCTTGCGGATATGGGGTTCGAGGTCTCGCTGCGCCTTCTTCCCTGCCAGTACGCGGCGGGGAATGAGACCCTGATCGCCCGAAACCTCGGAGCGGCCGACGTCACGCCCCCCATGTCTATATTCGGATCACTGGTCAGGGGAGAGAAGGACCCGCCCCGTGCCGTCCTTCAGATGGGGGGGGACCTTCTCTTCGGACTTGCGCTCTCGCTAAAAAACCGCGTTCCTCTGTTCTGTTACACTTATGCTCCCAAGCCTCTCCTGGGGAGATGCGACGAGGTGTTTGCAGGGTTTGAACAGGCACGCCACACCCTTCTGCCCGGGTGTGATAAGGTATTCGTCGCGGGTGACCTTGTGGCGGATTCTCTGGCGATGGACGTTGATGAATTCCACTGGCCGGAAAATGCCGCTTACAGGGTTGCCTTCTTCCCGGGCAGCCGCAGGTCGATCCGTTCGGCCGCACTGCCTTTCATCAAAGGTGTCAGGAATTCCCTTGCCGGGAGGCTGAACGGGGTTGAAGCGGTATCGGCGCTCTCTCCGTTCGCTTCAGTCGAAGAGATCGAGGAGTGGAGGGCTGCGGGACTCAACCCCTCGATCTCTTCGACGGGGAGCATTCTCAAAGAGGCGGACCTGGCGATCACACAACCCGGGACCAACACCCTCGAGATGGCCTACATCGGGACCCCGGGTATCGTCGCTCTGCCGTTTGCCTTCCTGAGGCATGTGCCCCTTCCCGGGCTTAAGGGTGCGGTCGCGTCGATCCCGTTCGCAGGTCCTTTGCTCAAGGAAGCGGCGCTCCGCTCCGCGAGCCGGGGCAGGGGGTTTCTCGCATGGCCAAACCGGCTCACCGGGCGCGAGATAATGCCGGAGATGGTCGGGGACTTCTCCGCGGATGATGTCGCCGTGGCGGCGGCCGAACTCCTGTTGAACCGGGATCGCCGGGAACAAATTACGGCCGAATTCGGGAAGATAACCCAGGGACCCGGAAGCGCCGGGCGAATAGCGGCTCGAATCGCGGAAATGGTGGGATGATGTTTTGCCGACAGTGAAGAAGAACGTCTATAAAAGGCTTCTTTATCATTCTGTGCCCTATGTGCGCCGGATCATCGGCGCCCTGGTCTGCATGGTGTTCTCTTCCGTGTGCGCGGTCGTTGCGCCGTGGCTTCTCAAGAACATTGTGGACGATGTTCTTATCAGCAAGAATCTCGTCGTGCTTAACTTTCTCGCGATAGGTCTTGTCGTTCTCTACACTCTCAAGAGCATCTTCTATTACGGCCAGCAGTATCTCATGAGCTGGGTCGGGCAGCGGGTCGTGGTGGATCTCAGGCTCCGCCTTTACGACCACATGCAGCGCATGTCCCTGCGATATCTTTACGGCAGACGGATTGGGGAGATGCTCTCGCGGATAACAAACGATGTGGCCATCCTCCAGGGCATGATCACCAGTGCCCTGATCGACATAGTTGTCCAGAGCCTGAGTTTCTTCGGGATGGTGGGATTCCTGCTGTACATCAACTGGAAGCTCACTCTGCTTACGTTTCTCGTCCTTCCGCTCGCAGCTCTTGTCCTGGACATTGCATCCAGGCGTCTCAGGGTCGTGGGCCACGATATCCAGCAGCAGCTTGCCGGTCTCTCCGCCATTGCCGCGGAAGCGCTCTCTGCAATAAGGATAGTGCGCCTTTTCGCGACGGAGGAGCAGGAGTACGGACGTTTCGAGTCACAGAGCAACTCGCACTTCCGTGCCCTTATGCGGGGGGTTCAGACCAACGCGGCGCTCACGGGTATCGTCGAGGTCATTCTTATATCGGCGCTCTCCGTGATCCTCTGGTTCGGCGGGCGGCTGGTCGTTTCCGGCGAGCTCACGCCCGGGGAGCTCGTGGCCTTTCTCGGCTACCTCGCCCTGCTTGTGCAGCCCGTCAGGGTCTTTTCGCGGGTGGTGGCCCAGCTGCAGCAGGGGCTTGCCTCGGCGGAGAGGGTTTTCGAGATCATGGACACAGAGAGCGAAGTAAAGCTGCCCGAGAACCCCATATTCCTTGAAAAACTGTCCGGAGAGGTTGAATTCCGCGACGTCTCCTTCGCCTACAATGAGGGTTTGTGGGTGCTCGAGGGTGTTTCATTCGCCATCCGGCCCGGCGAAAAGATGGCAATTGTAGGGCCGACCGGAGCGGGCAAATCCACGATAGCGGACCTCATCTCCCGCTTCTACGACCCCCAGCAGGGGAGTGTTCTCATCGACGGCGTCGATCTGCGGCGCCTCGACCTCAAGACCCTCAGATGCCAGACGGGGATCGTACCCCAGGATCCCGTTCTCCTCAAGGGGAGCATGCGCTTCAACATCGCGTACGGCTGCGAGGAGGCTACCGAATGCGATGTTGAGCAGGCGGCCCGCGTGGCGGGGATCCACGGCTTCATAATGTCCCTTCCTGACGGATACGAAACGGAGGTCGGGGAACGGGGTGTCACGCTGAGCGGCGGGCAGAGGCAGAGAGTCGCTATAGCCAGGGCCATCGTCCGCGATCCAAGGATTCTGATAATGGACGAGGCTACTTCTTCGCTCGACGCGGCCGTCGAGCAGGATATCCAGGACGCCATGAGAAAGGCCATGGCGGGGCGGACATCGATAGTGATCGCCCATCGTCTGGCGACTGTCCGCGAGGCCGACCGCATACTGGTCATAGAAAAGGGAAGGATAGTCGAGGAGGGCTCCCATGATTCGCTAAAGGGAGCGGGGGGGCTTTATTCGAGGCTCTGTGCCCTTCAGTTCGGAGAAGGCAATGGGAGCGCTTCTCGCTAGTTACCTCCGTTACATACGCGGCGAAGGGAGACTCGCCTTCTGGAGTATTCTCGCGCCGCTCGGCTGGTTTGTTCGCGCCTGTTCGGGGGTGAGAAACTTCGCCTACGACCACGGCATCGCATCCTCGACCGAGCCTCCGGTCCCTGTCGTAAGTGTTGGAAACATAACCCACGGGGGCACCAACAAGACCCCTTTCGTGGAGATGCTGGCGCGCCTGTTTCTGGAAGCCGGCCTCACTCCGGGGATAGTAATCAGAGGCTACGGCCGCAGTGGGAACGAGAGCCTGTTTGCGGGCGAATGCCCCCAGAGCAGGGATCTTCTCGGAGATGAGGCTCTTCTGCTTTCCGGCAGACTCCCGGGTGTTCCGGTGGCAGTCGCGGCGGAGAGGATGACCGGAATAGAGTTTCTTGCGGGCCGCGGGACTGACGTCGCCATTGCCGACGACGGCTTCCAGCACAGGAGGATGGGGCGCGACGTTGATATAGTTCTCGTGGACGCTACCTGCCCCTTCGGAAACGGGCGCCTGATGCCCGCCGGGATGCTGCGGGAGCCCGTGAATTCTATCAGTCGGGCGCACATCGCGGTCATTACAAAGGCGGACCAGGTTCCCCCCGGCTCTCTCCGGGAGCTGGAGGAGCTCGTCCTGGAAATGACAGGCCGTGCTCCGTTTCTGGCAATTCTCGAGCTCTCGGGCTGGTCGAAACTGTCCGCGGCAGGATCAGGGCTTGAGGATTCGCCCCCTCCGGATATGCTTGTCTCCGCCTTCTCCGCAATAGGCAACCCCGGCAGCTTCGGATCCTTCCTCTCAAAATTGAAACTGAAACCCTTGTCGCACGAGGCCTTCAGGGATCATCACAGGTTCACCTGCTCCCAGCTGGACGGCGTGTGCGAAAGAGCGCTCGGGAACGGCGCGGGAGCCATGGTCTGCACTGAAAAGGATATCTTCAATCTCCCGCCCGAATGGGAGTCCCCCCTTCCGGTCCTTGTCCCAAGGGTCAGGGCATCTCTTCTGGAGCCGGAATCATTCAGATCGCGCCTCTCGGAGTGTCTCAAGCCTCTGTTCGTTGTAGCCTCGAACGGCCATGGAGAGGACGCCATAGGGAGCCTGCTTGCCGAAAAACTCAAAACCAGTTTTCCCCTTGCCGATGTTTCGGGATTCTCTCTTGTCGGAAGAGGCAAAGAGTATGAGTCAAAGGGGGTGGATGTAGCCTCGCCTCCATGCGAGACGCCCAGCGGCGGAGTTGTAAAATACCGTCTCAAGGATCTATTGAGTGATATCCGATCCGGCCTTTTCAGGCACATATCCGACCAGGCCGAGGCGTGGAACGCCCTGAGGGGAAGGATCCGGACGGTGCTGTGCGTGGGAGATGTCTATCTTCTGCTCCACACTCTCTGGGGGCAGGGAGTTAAGCCCGTTCTGCTCGCGACGGCAAAATCGGCCCGTCTTCACGGGCACTGGCTACTGGAAATGAGGCTTCTGAAGGGCAGGTGCAGGAGGGTCTGGACGAGGGATCCCGAGACCGCCGCCGAGCTCACGGAAAAAGGAGTCGATGCCTTTTTCGGGGGAAACCCCATAATGGACCTTGCCGGTGATACTATTTACAGGCCGGGAGAGCGGGGCAATTACCGTGTTCTTTTACTCCCCGGAAGCAGGGAGCGCGCCTACGAGGATCTGGGTCTTCTGCTTGAGGCGTCTGTTCTTGTTTCAGAGGAGGAGAACTGC
>JAUSOU010000068.1 GCA_030656095.1 Thermovirgaceae bacterium
TGACCCATGAAGCCCAGTTTTCGCTATCCACCTTTATCCGGGAAGACCGATCCCTGAATGCGCGCCCGCTTCGTCAACGAGAGTTCAATATCACCTTCCGGCGTGAAGTACTCCAGCACCTCCCATCCGGCCAGAGGCGAATGGTCCATTTCATCAATCATATCTCTCCCTTGATCCGCTGGATCACGCAGATAAATCGGGAGCGGGCACATAGCTTCTTCGACGTGTCCGCCCTCCTTATCACGCACCCCGACCTGCCTCCGGGTGACTATTGCTACCGTATCGAGCGGTGGAAGCTGCAGGGTCTTTCGGTCCGTGAAACGCTCGCCTACGGGATCCAATCGCTGATAGATGAAAGGAGTTACACGATGGACGAGTCAGAAACCATTGTCCAGTATCTCCTGCGCCGGGGTGGGGACTGGGATTACGTTGATTGCGATATGACCGCTCTGCTCCCTGCCCATAAAGCGTTGGAGGCTGATCTGGCTGCGAGTTTCTCCTCTACAGTTGAGGATTTCGAAGTGGTGAATGATACTTCATATCAGATCAAAGTCCAGCGAGTGCAGGGCTTTTTTGACCGGCGCATCGCTCAGCATGAACAGCGGATTCGTACTTTACGCGAGACAGGAAAGGATCACATGATCCCCGCGGCTGCGGGTCTTCTCCGGACGGCTGAAAAAAACAAGGAGCAGCGCCTTAACGAATTGAAAGAAAAGGTACAGCTTGACATGGAACAGGCGCAAGTGGCTGCGGGTGTCTTTCGCGTTACCGGTGCGTAACAAGGATAGAGGAGTGTGAGCCATCATGAAACTCTCGACATTGATCCAGAATCTCAAAAAGAAACTCTTTGGAAAAGAGCCTCGACAACCGGATACCCAGCCGATCCAGCCCTTTCCTTTGGCGAAAGATTCTGTCCCCGGAATTTCAGATTCGATCACTGTCCCTCCTACAACACGTCAGCCATATTTCATCCAGATCGGGTTTGATTTCGGCACCTCGTATTCCAAGTGCGTCTGCCGGGACATTATGACCGACAAGGCATGGGTGCATATTCCCAACAAATGTGCAGGGCAGGAGCTTCCCTTCCTGATCCCCAGTGCGTTGCTGCTAAAAGATGGAAGAAT
>JAUSOU010000071.1 GCA_030656095.1 Thermovirgaceae bacterium
AGCCACTCGTTCCGCGTCCCGAGTTACAAGGTGCCCCGAGCGCAGCGGCAGGGTACGAGTTACTGCTCCAATTTAAAGATCACCGGGACTATAAGTTTTTCGGGGGTTCCGGGGGAGAAGAGCCACTTCCGGACAGCATTGAGCGCGGATTCGTCCAGAGCTGTGTATCCGCTCGACTCAAGAACGGTCACTCTGGCAACCTCGCCGCGCGGGCCGATGGAGGCAAGAAGGCTGACCTCACCCTCCTCTCCCCGGCGCCTGCTCGCGAGAGGGTAAACGGGGTGTACGCGTTTGACGACATCAGAGGCCCTGGCCACCCGGGGCTCCTCTTGATGTTCCGATGGATCTTCATGCAAAGATCGGGAAGCAGGCTGGGGCTTCTGCGGAGATCTCTCCATAAAAGGTTCTTCAGATTCCTTTGTCCGGGCCGGGGCTGGATCTGTTTTTGAAGGCCTGCCGGGGGCAGGATTTGTCTCAGCGGAGGCCGGAGGCAAGGAGTCTTCCTTCGCTGGCTTTACCAGATTTACATCAACGACAAGACGGAATGGCTCCGGGTCTTCGGAAATGAAAACCGGAAAAGGGATAATTAAGATCATCAGATGGAGCACAAGGCTTGCAGTAAGAAAAATGGCCCATCTGGTCACCTTTCCTCACTCGCCTCCACGAGAAGACCCGCGGACTCCACCCCCCGGTTCCTCAGCTTCTCCAGCAGTGAAATGACAGCGCCGTATGGGGCGTCCCGGTCTGCCGCCACCAGTATCTTTCCCCCCCACCTATAAGAGAGCACAGCTCTTTCAACGGCTTCATCCATGGAGAGTCTCTCCCCGCCGAGGAAAACCCGACCGGCATCATCAAGGGTCAGGGTCACCGAATCTCCCGACACGGGATCACCCACAGCTCCAGGGAGCCTCACCGACAGGGCCGACTCCGAAAAAACGGCCGTGAGGACAAAAAAGACGATCAACATGAAGAGTACGTCGATGAGGGACGTCAGTTCTACCTCTGGAAGGCTCCTGCCGCGCCTAATTCTTCTCATTCTTTGCTCCAGGAAATTGAAGGGCTGCTTCGAGGAGAGACCTGGCGGCCTCGCCGACACGGGGACCGGGGTGGAAGAGAAGATCCGCTGACACTGAAGCAATCCTGCCCTTTTCTACCGCTCTGATGGGGAGCCCCCCTAGAGCCTTTTTCAGCGTTTCGGGAGAAAGCGACATCCCTCTCTCCGTCTGCGGCACCAGGATAACGTCCGGATCTCGGAATATTATCCCCTCGGGGTCTATCTGCGGGAAAGTGTAGCGGATGTCGGCCGCAGCGTTTGGTATCCCTATCCTGACTAGAATGTCGTTGATAAAGTTGACGCCTCCGGCGACCGTAAGGGGGTCGTGCCATACGACGACCAGAAGTGACGGGGCTCCCCCGGGGAAGGCTCTCTTGACGTCGTTCTTGACACTGCCCAGTTGAGCCTCGATGCCCTTCCAGACCTCTTTGGCCCTCTCCTCACGCCCGATCCTCTTCCCTATCTGGACGAGAGCGCCTTCAACGTCGTCCAGTCCCCTGTGAATGGTCAGGGGGAGCGTATCCACTCCGAGGGAGCCAAGCCTTTCAAGCAGCCGGGCGTGAAAGGTGCCGATGCCTATGACCAGGTCGGGGGAGAGCGCGAGGATCTTCTCCAGCGATGGGTCAAAGTACCCTCCCACCGAGGGGAGATTCTTGACTTCTTCGGGGAAGACGTCGTGTTCCGTCACTCCCGCAACGAGGTCACCCGCCCCGAGCGCGAAGATACACTCGGTTATGGCGGGAGCCAGTGTTACGATGCGGCCCGGGAAGGCCGCGGAGAACGCCGCATGGGGCAGGGCAAAGATCACTATGAAGCAAAGAAGATATAAGAGGGACCTAAGCCTTGGCTTCTGGTTCCTCATGCGCCTTCGACCTCAGTATCTTTTCGCGAACCATGAAATCGACCCCGCGCCAGAGCATCTCCTCGGCCCTTTCGAGGCGAACGGAGAGGAACGCGTGGCAGAGGATCAGCGGAACGGCCACTCCGAGCCCGGCAACGGTCGTAAGGAGCGCCTTCCAGATCCCCCCGGCCATGACGGCCATGCTGGAACCCGTCATTCCAGGCAGGTTCCTGAATACATCGATCATACCCAGCACGGTTCCCAGCAGCCCGAGAAGCGGTGCGACGCGCGCGAGGGTGGCCATGAAACCGAGACCGCGCTCCCAC
Source organism: Thermovirgaceae bacterium (assembly GCA_030656095.1). Lineage (GTDB taxonomy): Bacteria > Synergistota > Synergistia > Synergistales > Thermovirgaceae > UBA2252. The sequence continues at coordinate 2,222 of JAUSOU010000071.1, forward strand.
CGGAAGACCTCACGGCGAACCTCCTGTTCCAGAAGGACCTGCAATGCCGCCGGGTCAGTCTCCCAATGATCGACCGCGACTCTGAAGAGCCTGTGGAGCGAGGTCTCCTTCTGCCGGACGAGGCGGGCGGCCTCCTCCTTCTTTCCGTGATAGATGAGTTCACCGAGAGAGAGCTCCAGCTTCGTCGGGTCGGTTGAGGCCCGCAATGAGAACCAGACCCTCTCCATGGTTATGGCCGCGCCCACCACAGAGAGCCCGGCTATTATCCACATTACCGGTCCGCCAAGTTCCATAAGTTCCATGAAACGTCCTCCCGCTACCTGACCAGAATAGTTTCCCGGACGGCTTTCGCAAGATCTTCCGGGTCCAGACCCATGGAAGACAGAACCTCTGCCGATGCTCCCGAATCGCCGTACCGGGTAACTCCCATGGTGCGAAGGGCGCAGCAGCGCCCCATCTCCATGAGTTTTGACGCCACCAGAGACCCCAGACCTGAAGCGGCGTGGTGATCCTCGAACGTCACTATCCGACCAGTATCCGCCGCCGCCGCGACGGCCACATGATCCAGATGCAGGGGGCAGCCCGCATGATAGACGGACACACTCACATCCTGATCCCGCAGTATCTCCCAGGCCCGCAGGGCTCTGGAGGCCATGTGTCCGGTGGCGATTATCGCGGCATCGCTTCCCTTCCGGAGAGTGTCCATCGCTCCGTAGCGAAATTCGTAGTCCTTTCCAAAGAGAGGGGTTCCGTCAACGGATGTTATCAGCGGGATCTTGCTTCGCCCCATGGCGATGCAGATGTTGCCTGGTTCCGCGATGGCCCATCGTGTCATCCGGTCAGCCTGGTTCGGGTCGCCGGGCACAAGGAGACGCCATCCGAAGGTGTTCCTCAGGAGGCTTATGTAGTCTATGCTCTGGTGAGTTTTGCCATCCTCTCCAACATCAAGCCCGACATGCGTCAGGACCAGTTTGAGGTTGGTATTATTGATATCGTTCAGCCTTTGCTGATTGCAGGTCTCAGCAAGGCCGAATACACCAAAATCAGCCCAGAGGCTGACGACACCGGCAATCGAAGCGGCCCCCGCAACGGTAGCCGTCGCGTGCTCCTGGATTCCCGTCTCGATGAACCAGTCAGGGCAAGCCTTTGCAAAGGCATCCACCTTTACGGACCCAGCCAGGTCACAGTCAAAGACAAGAAGAGGGGTTCTGCCACTGGCGCCGTAATTGATCCTTCCGATATCATCCAGGGCTTTGCCGAACGCGGAGCGGTTGTCAGTCTGCTTCGCCGGGTCGTAGTCCACTGGTTCTCCAGTATCGACGGCCGGTCGATCAATGTTAACCCGCCTCCCTTTGGGCATGGGAGCTGAGGACCGCCTTTCAAGTGCTTCATCCAGCAGAGCGGGAGAAGCTCCAAGTTCGCGCATTGCCTTTATGTAAAGATCACCGACTGCGGCCTTTCCGTGGTAATCGGGGATGTCCTCCATGAAGGAGACCCCTTTTCCCATTATTGTCCTGCAGATGATCACTACAGGCAGATCAATTTTCCGAGCCTCGCGAAGAGAGGCGTAAAGTGCGGAAGGATCATGTCCATCGCACTCCATCACGTACCATCCATCCGCCTCCCAGAGTTTACGGATGTCCGCCTTCATTATCTCCGCGGTTCGGCCGGATATCTGTATTTCGTTGCAGTCGATGAGTGCTGTGATGTTCGCAAGACCGTGATGAGCAGCTATTCTTCGTGCTTCGGAGATCTGCCCTTTGACCTGTTCCCCGTCGCCCATCAGTACATAGACGTGGTCATTCCGGCCCCTGGCCCGGATCGCGAGCGCGAAACCGACCCCTGCGGAGAGCCCCTGACCGAGGTTGCCGCTCCCCCAATCTATTCCCGGCACTTCCCGTTCAACATGCCCCTGGAAGGGGCTTCCCGCCTGCCTGAAGTGAGCCATCACTTCGCCAGGGTCAAAGAAGCCGAACCTTGCAAGAGCCGAATAGGCTCCGGGTGAGGTGTGCCCATGGCTGATCGCGACATAATCGCGCTCGAATCCGTCACAGTTTTCGGGAGTGATGTTCGCGACCCCGTAAACCATGAGGTAGATCTCCATACTGGAAAGAGATCCCGCCGGATGGCCGCTCCCCGCTGCAGTAGTCATGGTCACCGCCCATGACCGGCACTCATCCGCAGTTTCAACGATCTTGCCCGCAATATTGCTGTCCAGGTGCTCAACCGGAAATCTCAACAGAGCGGCCTTTATATCATTCATACCCGCTTCCCCCAATTATGTCCTGCCAGAGGCGAAGACTTGGTTTTTATACTTTCAGAATTATACCCTTTACTGGCCGACAAAAAACGGCGGCCAAAGCCGCCGCCACTATCAGCCTTTGACGTCCGAATTTCAGGGCGAGTGATAAATAATTTATCTAGTATAAACTCTCGGAACCCTCTTGGTAAACAGGCTGGGGATCTCGTAGTTGATGGTACCAAGGTATCCCGCGATCTCCTCCGGTGAAACTAACTCCGATTCCTGCCTTCCGACAAGTACCACCTCGTCTCCCGGGATGACATCGGGGATGTGCGTGACATCGACCATTGTCTGATCCATGCAGATGCTCCCTATGAGCGGGGCTCTCTTTCCCCTGACAAGAACTGAAGCCTTCATCGAGAGTGGGCGGGCGTAGCCGTCGTGGTATCCTATCGGCAGAATAGCCACGCGCTCCGTTCCCCTGGTCATGTAACGAAGACCGTATCCCACACCGCTGCATGGCGGAAGTTCGCGTACCACAGCCACAGATGTCTTTACCTCAAAGACAGGTTTCAGATCGACGCTCTTTTTGCAGTGAACAGAGGGCCACATCCCGTAAAGGATGATGCCGGGGCGGACGGCGTCGAGGTGCATCTCCGGGAAATTGACCGTTCCGGCGCTGTTGCAGACATGGCGTATCCCGAACCTGATGTTGCGCGCGCGCAGGGAATCCAGAACTTCTCCGAACCGGGAAAACTGGATCCTGGTGTACTCGGGGTTCCTTTCATCCGCGCAGGCAAAATGGGTAAAGGCGCCCTCAAGATCCAGACCAGGGAGACGGGATATCTTCTCAACAGCATCGGGGACCTCGGAGGGCAGAAAGCCGATCCGGCCCATGCCCGTATCTATCTTGAGGTGAAGTCGGGCGGTCCTGCCCTGAGAGGCAGCCGCCCGGCTCATGGCCTCTGCAAAAGCCAGGTCGGTGCATGCTGCCGCCACGTCCAATGCAACAAACACTTCAGCCGCATCCCGGGGGGATGGGCCGAGAACCAGAATGGGCTCGTTGATACCGCCCTCTCTCAGTTCGACTGCTTCATCCGGAGTTGCCACGGCGAATCGCCGGCAGCCATTTTCGCGGAAAACTTTCGCGACCTCCATTGATCCAAGTCCGTAACCGTTGGCCTTGACAACAGCCATCAGGCTGCAGCCCGGAGCAATAAAGGCAGAGATAGAGCGAAAGTTGAATGCCAGGTTTTCAAGATTGACTTCAATACGGGTTGGACGCAGGGTCACTGGAATGTCCTCCTTTTTTCAAAAGGAAGGGAGCGGGGAACCCCCCGCCCCCTTCTGGTTTCGAAGAAACGCAAAACCCCGCAGGGACGGGGTTAACTCAGGGTGCCCTTCTTGCGTTTCTCGTCAAAATCCTTGACTATCTTGCGCATCTCATTGGAGAGCCAGAGCAGTGCTATAAGGTTCGGGGCCGCCATGAGACCGTTCATGGTATCGGAGAGGTCCCAGATGTTCGTCAGGAACTGGCCGCCGCCGCCCCATGCTCCTACGACGCATACAGCAATCCAGAGAACCTTGTATACGGGAGTGATCTTGAGCCCGAAGATGTAGACCGCACCCGTCTCTCCGTACCAGTACCAGCCAAGGATGGTCGAGAAGGCGAACATTGCGAGACCGAGCGACATGATCCAGACACCCGGCGTTCCGAGAACGGACTGGAAGGCCGTAAGGGTCAGCTGGGCGCCAGTGAGGTCGGGCCTCGCGGTGAGGGAGCCGGTCGTGAGGATGCCTATGCAGGTGATGGAGCATATGACGATTGTATCCATGAAGACCTCGAAGAGGCCGTAGATACCCTGGCGTGCAGGGTGGTCGGTGATGGCGGTGGCGTGAACCATCGGGGCGGAGCCGAGCCCGGCTTCGTTGGAGAAGACGCCGCGCGCCACACCCTTGGTGAGGGCGAGCTTGATCGACCAGCCCGCTACTGCGCCAGGCATTGCCATCGGATCATTGAATGCATAATAGACGGTGTTGCTGATCGCCTGCGGGATCATATCGGCATGCATGGAAATGACCGCAATACCGCCTATTACATAGAAGATGGCCATGAAAGGAACCAGGTATGTAGTGACGTCGGAGATCCTCTTGAGCCCGCCGATGATGACCAGAGCGACCAGAACCGCTACTGCAATACCGGATACGTAGGAGGGAACACCGAATCCGAGCTCAAGAGCCTGGGCCGTAGAGTTGGCCTGGATGGCGTTGCCGATGCCGAATGCCGCGAAGGTCGTGAAGAAGGCGAAGAGCCATGCGAGCCACTTCTGCCCGAGAGCCTTCTCCATGACGTACATGGTGCCTCCGCGCCACTGGCCGGCCTCGTCTTTCTCTCGGAACTTGACGGCCAGAGCAACTTCGGTCATCTTGGTCGTCATGCCGAAGATGGCCGTGATCCACATCCAGAAGAGGGCCCCCGGGCCGCCGAGGTGAAGTGCCGTGGCAGCACCTGCGATGTTGCCCGAGCCTACCGTGGATGCAAGGGCGACCGAAAGGGCTCCGAAAGATGAAATAGTTCCTTCTCCGCCGCTTTTCTTGCCCAGCTTGCCGAACACTTCCTTGAACATGAACCCGAAGTACCTTACCTGCGGGAATCCCAGAATGACTGAAAGATAGATGCCGGTTCCTACGAGAAGCGCAAGCATGGGGGGACCCCAGACGATGCCATTCACGTAACCGTTCATAGCCATAAAGGCTTCCATGACAGCAAATCCCTCCTTCATTTTTCAGTGTGTTCGCACTCTCTTGCGAGTACCTGATCCACCATGAACGCCTGCGGCCGGAAACCACCCCCCTGCTCTCGGTCGAGAGCTGAAAGATTAAATTGTCTGGTAAGATTATAGCACAAGACTAACTACTTAGAACCTCCCAGCCTCTCGATAAAACTAAATAAAACCGTCACTTCTGAGTGCTTCTTCGGCTTCTCCCAGAAGCCTGGCCGGAACTTTTACAACAGGGCCAGTGCAGCCCATTGCTGGTTCTGCGTAGATCCCCCTCTTCCAGAGAGCCATGACGGCATCCTCGATGGAGAGAACATCTATGCCGTGTACTTCCTCCTCGGTCGGTTCAATTGGAGGCGATGTCACATTAACCGTAGCGGCCTGTCTGGAGGGGCGCACTTCGGCAATGATTTCGGCCAGGCCGGCCTTCTCCGCAAGCGAAATCTGTTCGGAGACGCGACCTGGAAGTCCTCCCACGGCCACCCTGGCAGAATAATCAAGGGCGTTTGCAATGACAGGAATCCCGGATGCCCTGGAAATGATAGATACGATCGCAGGCCAACCCTGCCCAACGGATGGGCCGTACCCCCAGCCGGTGGATTCATAACCGCCACCCGTCGTAAAGGCGGAAAACATTTTCATTAGAACGTTGCCTGTCAGTGTATCGGTGACACATACGTCAACCGCTCCGGCAAGGATGTCGTTTCCCCTAAGGATGGCCCCGCCGTCCTTCCTCACGCTGCTCCCGAACGTAATTGGGTAACCGTTCTCCCGAAGCCTGCCAAGAACCCTGAAAGCCAGCTGCGCCCCATCGATGTTTAGAATGCCTACAGAAGGCTGTTCGATGCCAAGAGCTCTGGCAACGGCAATGCCGTATATGGCGTTTTTAACCATGCTCTCCAGGCGATCGGTGGCGCTTGTTCCTGTGGTTGACGCAATGAACATGGGTTTCCCCTTTGCGGGAGTCAGAACCCTCCCTATCGTAGTTACGCCAAGCGGGAATGGATAATGCAAAGCCACGGCTGCGCTTATCCGCCCATCCTTCAGGGCCGTCTCCATGTTCGCTGCAATGTCTTCATCGCAATCCGGTGTCTCTATCCACTCAAGCTGGTCATAGCCCTTAATCCGGGGCCCTATCATCAAAACCCGAAGCCCGGGCCTGTTTTCCTGCGCCAGTACCGCTCCTCTTGCCAGTTCCTCCGGTCCAAGCTCGCTGCCGGAGGACATAAGACCCACGCGAACCAGCGGGCCTCCGTTTCTTGCGGATTCCACAATATCCCTGAGGGTTTCTCCGATGATCGATTTCGTGTCCGCGCTGGTCATTGGTTCACCCCGTCAAGCCCTTTGAAAGTTCCGAAAGAGCTTCCAGAAGTATCTCCCGAACATCCTCCCGCGTGACACCCTGCTGACGTGAGGATCCGGTCCCTGGTTCGATGATGAAAGACGCTCCATCGGAAAGATTCGTCAGCCTGGCCAGGAACAGACTCCCCTTGCCTATTATCATTACACGGCGGTACTTGCCTTCCGCTATGGCTTCGCAGGCGTGTCCGATGAAGGGTACGCCCGACGGGATGTGCCCCTGCGTGTGGGCAAACCCGGGGATTCCCTTCTGTTTGACAAAGGCCGGCATCTCCTCTTTTGTCAGCTGCCCCTTCATCACCGCCAGAGCGGCGATCATCTTGAAGTTTGCGACCGGGACATCTCCAGCTCCTGCGGGAACCGTTATCTCGGGTATCTGCAGTTCGGCCGCAAATTTGTCGACATCGCTGAAGGTTAATCCCAGCTTCTGAAGCGGCTCCAGCACAAGCGCCGAAGTTATGGCCTGCGGAGAAGAACCCGCACCAACGGAGTGTTTGCCAAGGGCGTCCAGCCTCATAACAGGACACGTTCCGTCGTCCGGGTCCAGAAGAATTGCAAAATTTCCGAGACAGTCCTCAAGGGCGGGCATGCCTTTTTTAACATGGTCCCTGCTGTTCATGAAGAGTTTCGGTATCGCTCCTCCAGCCAGAACTACCACGTTCGGTCTCGCTCCACTCGCCACCTGGGCCGCTCCCGCGATCATGGCGTTTACAGGAGCTGCGCAGAAGCTTCGAACATCGTAACCCGAAGCGCTGGTGCAGCCTGCTATCTCGGCAACGGCCTTTGCAAAATTTCCTCCTCCGCGCTGGTTCATGTCTCCCGCTGCTTCCTCGGAACATTCGATAACGTAATCCACATCCCCCGGGGCAAGTTCTGTTGATTTCAGTAGGTGCAGAAGAGCCAGCACCGAACCTGCCTTGCTGGCAATATTTTCAAGAAGAACGTGAGCGGAAAGGGATTCGTCGACATCGTGCCCCTTTCTGCAGCAGCCGGCGATCTTTCCCTGAAAGTAGAGAGGAAGAGCGCCATGTTTTGATACTTCCTCCTCTATTTCAGAAGAGGCGTGGCCCTTTTCCAGCCGGGAGAGAACTTTCTGGTTCATCACCGGGTGTTTTGCAAGAGCGCCGGAAACATCTGATGCGAACGTCTCGTCGAGCCAGATAAGGTCAAAGACATCACAGATATCCATCAATCCAAGAAATTCATTTTCGGGCATTATCTCCCCGAATTTTCCGAACCTGGGTGCATTTTTGAGCCGATTCAGATACATGGGGGCAGGGTGGTCAACAAGTGCATCCAGATCCATCCCCCCGATATATACCTGGTTGGGAGGGTAACAGCATGCTTCATCAAACGATTGAACATGATCGGGAAGTTTTTTTATGAATTCCGTCTCTCCATGAGACTTTCTCTCCATATAAGGAGTATTCCCGTAGTGCAAACCGAGCTCCGGGGTGTGATTGAGACAGTACGAGTATCCCCTTATAGCCACATGAGCCATGAGCGGCTTCCCCCTCCGTTTCTTTTCTTGAGTGGCCCGGACAGAACGCCCGGGCCACTCTTCAGGTAAATGTCAGTCGTTAAAAACGGTCTGATCCTCTACAGGAGTCTGCAGTGCCTTTAGTGCCTTCTCGACAATCGTCCGCCTTATTTTCTTTTCCTCGTCTGGTGTCCTGGAAGGATCTCCAAGAGGATGAGGTATTGCGACGGCTGGAATTATCCTGTTGGCCCCAACGGTCATAGATATTGGAACTATGGTGCAGACATGGACTACCGGGAACCCGGCCCGTTCGATCTCCTTGACAATCGTTGCGCCGCAACGAGTACATGTTCCTCAGGTGGATGTGACTATTACGGCGTCGACGTTGTCGTTCTTGAGTTTCTGGGCGATCTCCGCCCCGAAGCGTTTCGCGTTGCCCACGGAGGTTCCATTGCCGACCGTGGCGTAGAACTTCTCGTGAAGCTTTTTGAAGACCCCCTCTTTCTCGAGGGCACGCATTGCGTCAATAGGCAGAACCCTGTTGGGGTCCTGGTTGGCGTATGTCGGGTCGTAGCCCCCGTGGGCCGTCTGATGAGTGGAAGAGTCGATCTTCATGACCCCCGCAAGGCTGTACTCGCCGTATTTGGATGCGCTTGAGGCCTCGATGTGGTCGGGGTTTCCCCTGGGCACTATCCCGCCGGAAGTCACCAGGGCTATCGTTGCGTTCTTCATGTCCCTGATCGGCGGATTCGGAACGACCCTGTCGAATGTAGGCATCGGATACTCGGTCTTGAAAGGTTCGCCGCGAAGTTTTTTGACGAACATATCGACCGCTCTCTCGGCCCCGGTCTTTTCCATGAAGTAGTTGACCCTGACTCCCCGCTCGATATAGCCCGCCTCGGAAGGCGTTCCTATGGCTTCACCCTTGAGCAGCTTCATAAGGAGAGCCGCCATTGCCGGTACCGCGTCCTTCATGCCTCTCGCGCTGTCCGGAGTGCTTACGATGTAGGTGGATTTGCGGTACATATCTACACCGGGGTTTTCCTGGTACATCCCGGATACCGTGGGAATGCCCAGGTTCTTTCTCACGGCCTCGCATACGGCGCCGCAGGCGGTGCCGTAACGACCCGCGTTGAAAGCGGGACCTGCGACAACAGCGTCGGGAGAGAATGCCCTGATGAGATCCAGGACCTCTTTCTCGGCCTTTTCAATGTTTCCGGCAAAATAGGTGTCTCCGCAAATGACTGTTCCAACTATTTCTGCCTGGGAACCGAACGCGGTTTCAAACGCCTGTCCCGGCCCGACTAAACCCTTCCTGGATTCCGGTTTGTGGCCGGCCATTTCTTCGCCGCCTATTCCCGCGAAGAACTGGTTGATATAGTGAACTACCTTGTACGCCATATAAGTTGTCCCCCCCTTTCCGGGGCAACCCCCTAGAGGGTATATTTCCCGTATTGCTCACGCACACCCTTGACAGCGTTAGCCAGTGCCTCGGTATCAAGGACCATTTCCATCATGCTTATCTGCTCTTCCCAGATCGACGCATCCGCCTCTTCCCGGATATCCTGTTCAAAAATATTGTAAACCGCGAGTCCCAACGGGACTCCTGCCAGAGGACCTGCGAAGGTTGGATCGCCATTGGTCACCGTTTCAGCGTAGATCTCGGCGCCTTCGGCATCGGAGGATCCCAGTATCACTACCAGGTTCTCCGCTCCATACTTGTCAGCCGCGTCCTTGACGCGCTGCTGATTCTGCAGATCCATGGCTCCTGCGGCAGTTCAGACAAAGCATTCAGTCACAGAGAAGACAAAATCCGCCCCTGAATTCCTGAGGCTCTCCTCCATGGCCGGCGCGGCTACGCCGTCCCTTTCACCGAGAAGAAGAACTTTCTTTCCTGCAAGTTTGCCCACATGAAGCACCTCCTTCAAATACGAGATAAGGTATGACCTTTAATTCCGGGCATTAAATGGTGTAGGCGCCGATCCGGCTGAAGCCGAGCTCGCTTGTGGCACCTGTGATGGCCTGGATCTCGACCTCGATGGAACCGTCTTTCCTGAGGGAACCGTCGAAACCGCCCGCGATGATGTTGGCTGTGTCTGGAAGGCCGATGACCTTGTCCATCTTCGGGAGAATTATTGTCTCGTTGGCGTTGGCGCCCGTGACTACGGCATCGGCTTCAGTGCATGCATCCGCGAGGGACTGGCTTGCTCCGTCCCTGCCGGCGTATTCGTCGGTCACAAGGACGGTCTTGATGCCAGCCTGCTCCGCCTTGCGACAGTTCATCATCAGGTCGGTATCCGGGTTACCGAAACCCTCCTCGCTGATGATGACTCCTTCGACTCCCAGCATCTTCGCCAGTTTGACGGCATAGGAAGAGCTGCGCTTCTTGTCGGCAAGGGTCGTGTTCTCATTGGTGATGATGCATCCGACAAAATTGAAATCTCTGCCGTGATGCTTGTACATGTGGGAGATGATGGGGTTGTTCTGGTGCGAATATGTGCTGTTCTTGTCGCAGGCCGATACGCAGTTGCCCGAGACGATGGCCCCGTCCATAACCTCGTTGGGATGGATAAGTGTGGGAAGTATCTTCTTGGCGTCCACTCCGTAGACATAGGTGTCATGGAGAAGACCCTGCGACTGGAGCATGTAGAGATAGGCCACCTTCGGAAGCCCCTTGTGGGCCGTCATGGCCTGGGCAAAATCGGGTAGCTCGTAGGTCCCGGTCTCTCCGCCGGACGCACCCTTCGCCCTGGACGCGAGGAAATGCGCAACCTTCAGGCCGGCAAGCCTGCAGGCGGCTTCATAATCGTGCTTCTCAAGCCCCTCGGCAGGTTCGACCACCAGAACCACGTTGAAGGTCTTTGAAAACGGCGTATACTCCGCTCCAGGTCCGGACATGTCGATGATGCCCTCCTGGAATCCGACGATCCTGCCGCATGTGACGACCGCAGCCCCCGACAGAGCGAGAGTAGTTCCCTCACCCACGGTATCGACATCTCCTATGAATCCCGGAAAAACCTCTCCCGGTCCGTCGATCTTGCATCTTGGCGCTACAGCTTCCTTGACGGGGATTATCCTCGTGCTTTCTACCGTCAGCGCAAGTTCGCCATTGACACTCGAAAACCTCTGATCCTTTATCAGAATATCCAATTTCT
>JAUSOU010000074.1 GCA_030656095.1 Thermovirgaceae bacterium
TTGTCATCCCGATCCGCCAACCGGCGGAGAGGGATCTGCCCTTGCCCCTGCTGCTTCGAATAACGACTACCCTTCATCCGCCAACCGGCGGATTCGGGCACCTTGTCACGAGTTGCGGTTTTCAAACCGAATCGATTATCTCCGGGGCGAGACCCTTGAATTTGACAAGATACTCTTTCCTCTCGCGCCGGAGGGTTCCTATCTTCCCGGCGTACTCCTCCCGGGAGTACCAGGTATAGGGGTCGTAGCTGGATGCCTCGGGAATATCAAGCGTCTTCGGGATCTCGTAGCCGAGGATATCGTCGTAATACCACTCGATGCTCTCTCCCAGCGCTCCCCTGATCGCCGCAAAGGTCACGTCCGGGGTCATGTTTGCCCCGTCCTTGCCGCCTATTCTCCCTGTATTGAGGACATAGCATCGGATATCCGGATTGTCCCTGAGGATTCGCAGCAGCCTGTTGCCGTTGATATGAGGGTTGTCCATGATAAAGGGGTCGAAACCCACCACCCTTTTTGCCTGGCCTACCCTGGAAGGATCCTCGGCACTGGTGATCGTGGATTCCCCCAGCATGAAGAACGCTGCGGCCTGTTCGGCGGAGACCAGCCGGCCAATGGGGGGAATATCGTAACGGCGCATGTTGAAGAGCAGGCAGTCAACCCTGTCCAGGTCGATCCTTTTCGATGTGTTTGGAATGGCATCTCTCGGAACAACGGCCCTTCCGTTGGTCGTAATGGCATGATTATCGAAGTCGATCTCCCCGTCATCGTCCACCCAGCAGTTTTCGATGAGTGCGCTCCTGTCCCTGGCGGCTCTCAGGAGGGGCGGCTGTTTCGTTACATTGTCGGTTTTTATGTAGAAATTCGCCTCCGAACCGAGGGCACTTCCATTGGGCAAAAGAATGTTGATGTCGTCCTGGAGAACTTCAACCCCTTCCGGAGCAACGAGGCCGTGATCGGCGGTTGTTATGGTCGTCTTGCCGGTGCCGGAAAGCCCGAAGATGAGGAGACCCTTCTCCTCGAGGCCGCGGGGGGTGCTGACGCGGACGATCTTGCTCCCGGCGTGCAGGCCGAGGCCGTTCATGTTCTCGCGACCCAGGTGCATTGCAATCCTCAGCGTTGCCATCTTGGCCTCTCCATAGTAGTCGCTTCCAAGGATATACGTCACCCGCTGACGGGGCATTACGATAACCTTGCGCTGGTGCCACTCGGGGACCACCACAGTGACAAGATCCGCATAATCCTGATCCATTTCCACCGAGAAATTCATGGCGAACATCTGGGCGATCCTCGCGTATCTTCGAGTCACATACAGGTTGGCGTATAGCGGCTGGCGATCAGCAGACCCGATCCGGGCAGCGACACGGATCATCTGCTGCCAGCGAAGGTATCCCCAGACCTGCTCGAGGAGAGTGACCAGAGCTTCATCGATGTCATAGACGACCTCCGTGAAAGCCGCGCTCCGGGAGCGGATCCTCGTCACGTATAGAGAAGAGCCCTGGTTATTGGGAACCAGTTCGTGCATTGCCATGGCCCGGAGTTCGTCATCCGAGATGTCCCTGAGGAGACTCCGGCTCACCGGGTGCAGGAGTTTTTCGAAAAACGACGAGTGGTCATCCTGGTACTGCATAAGCGATCGCCTCCAGATCTATGTTTTCCACTCCCACTTGGAGATGAAGCCCCTTTCGCTGTAGCCGTCGAACAGCGCAACAGCGCTCTCTGCCATCGACCACGGCACGGAAGCCGCAAGCTTGACGCTCGAACCCCACTCCGGCCTGATCTCATCCTCCGGGATGCCGAGTTTCGTCATCTGCCTGATGACGGCCCGGGCATGTTCGCAGGGGCATTCAACGAACGCCTCGCGGGATCTGACGCGGCTTCGAGTCCCTGCTTTTTCGAGTGCAAGGGAGGCGCAATAGCCGTATGCGTTTATCAATCCTCGAACTCCAAGCTTGGTCCCCCCGAAGTAGCGGGTAACGACTACGACGACATTTACCAGTTTGGCACGAAGTAATGCCCCGAGAATGGGTTTGCCCGCCGTCCCGGAAGGTTCACCCGCATCCGAATAGTACTCGACTGTATTGGGAAACCCGACCCTGTAGGCCCAGCAGGTGTGACTCGCATCCGGATGCTGTTTTGAGACCTCTCTGATGCGCTCACGGGCCTCGTTCTCGTCAACGGCCCGGAAGACCCTTCCGACGAACTGCGAGCGCTTTTCCCTGAGTTCCGCCTCCGCGGAGGATGCCGGTTCGAGATATTCGTCCCTAACGGACATGAGCCTCCCATGCCTTTTTCAGTTTCTCCCAGGTTTCATGGAGGGTTTCAGGAAGAACCTTGGTCTCGCCCACAACAGGCATGAAATTGGTGTCTCCGTTCCAGCGGGGGACTATATGAAGATGAAGATGTCCCGCGAAACCGGCCCCGGCGATCTTCCCGATATTTATGCCCATGTTGAACCCCTGCGGGTTCATCGCTTTTTTCAGAACCCCGACGCACCTCTGCCCAAAACGATGCATCTCAACGAACTCGTCTTCATGAAGCTGCTCATACTCCCCCTCGTGGCGGAAGGGTGCCACCATGAGGTGCCCCGGATTGTAAGGGAAGGCGTTCAGGATGACGAAAACCTTCTCTCCCCTGGCGAGGATGAGCCGCTCTCTATCTTTGTTCTCTTTGGGGAAGTCGCAGAAGATGCAATCCTCCTGCCTGTCCGCAGAGTCGATGTAGGCCATGCGCCAAGGCGCAAACATTTGATCCAACAGAACGCCTCCTCCCGGCAAACGGAGATAAATGTTTCACGTGAAACGTGTAACTGCGCAGGATGCAGACATCAGGATTCAGGAGACAGGAAAACAAAGACCCAATGGCGCAGGATTTTGCCGGTGAAGCTGTTTCCTGGGTTTTACGATGCCTGCCGCCTGCTTTTAGCTTCTTTTTTTAGATCTTCCTGATCCCAGAGGCCTGTTTCCTGTTCCCTTGCATCCAGATTTCCCTGCCTCCTGTTGCCTGTCTCCTTGTTTTACGGTTTCCTGCCCTTGATTCCTGTCTTCAAAAACTCCCAGGCCTGCCAGGCGCCGAAAAGGGTTCCCAGCACAATAGCCACCGGGAGCATCCAGCCGGGATACCCTTTGGAGACAAGGGCTCTCCCGCCGACTACTCCAAAGACAATGAATCCGCAAAGGAGCAGCGCAGAGGACAAAACCCTGGAGAAGGCTGTGAAATCTTCGCCCAATTTACCCATGAGACCCCCCGGACACAGGGATTATTTCCCGGGAAATAATTGTTCCCCGCTTCTGTCGATCATTTCAAAAAGCCTTTCTGCCTCATCCTCGCTCAGGCCTCCAAGCATTACACGAACCTTGTCTCCCCGGCCCGTCATCTTTACCTCTATGCCGTATCGTTCGGAAAATCTCAGGACGGGCTCCGGTATCAGAACCGTCTGTGTCGATCTCCTGGCCGAAGGGCCCGGTTCCCTGAGCGATTTTCGGACCATCTCCTCCATTTCGCGAACGGAAACTCCCCGATCCGCGCACTGTCTGGCGAAATGGATGCGCTCCCCGTCATCATCGATCGAAAGAAGAGCTCTCGCATGCCCCTCGGTGAGGTCGCCCTTGTGCAGCATCTGCAGCACCTCTTCAGGAAGCTGAAGAAGCCTGAGTTTGTTCGTTACGGCGACCCTGCTCCATCCGAGCTTTTTTGCCGCCTGCTCCTGCGTCAGGGAAAATCTCTCGATAAGGTCGTGGATACCTCTTGCGGCTTCGAGGGGAGAGAGATCCTCTCTCTGGAGGTTTTCTACAAGAGAGAGCTCCATCACCCTGTGCTCGTCCGCCTCGATTACGCGCACGGGGATCCTTTTGAGGCCTGCCATCCCGGCGGCGCGCCATCTGCGCTCGCCCGCTACAATTTCGTACCCGTCGTTGACCATTCTTACAACAATCGGCTGGACCACGCCGTGCTCACTGATGGAGCCCGCGAGCGCCTCCAGCCCCTCCCGGCCAAAATCTTTTCTCGGCTGGTTGGGAGATGGCTTGATGTCGGTCAGGGCAAGATCAAGAACCTCGGATGGGTACTGACCCGGCTCCTCGAGGCCGCTTCCCGCACCAGGGATGAGGGCTCCAAGCCCCTTTCCTAGTGATCTTGGGCGAGCCATCTCTCGAGGACCTCCTCGGCAAGGTTCCTGTAGGCGATCGCCCCGGCGCTGTTCGGGTCGTAGTAACAGACCGGCTTGCCGAAGCTGGGCGCCTCGGAAAGCCGGATATTTCTCGGAATTATCGTTTCGAAAAGGGCCTCCTTGAACTGGTTCCGTACCTCGTCGGCCACCTCTTTCGAGAGGTTTGTCCGCGAATCGAACATGGTGAGGACGACACCGTCGAGTTTCAGATCCTCGTTCAGATACCGCTGAACGAGGGATACGGTTCTCATCAGCTGGCCTACACCCTCCAGAGCGTAATACTCGCACTGGATTGGAACCATCACGCTGTCAGCCGCGACAAGCGCGTTGACGGTCAGCAGTCCAAGGGACGGGGGACAATCAATAAAGCCGATATCGAAATCCTTCATGGCGTTCATGTGCCGGGCCAGACGCGTTTCCCGGCTCATCACTCCTGCCAGTTCCACTTCCGAACCCGCAAGGTCGATGGTTGCCGGCAGGACCCATACTCCCTCCCACGGCGAGGGGATTATCGCGCTGGTCGGGGGAACCTCATCGAGAATGACATGATACATGCTGTTCTTGATGTTCGAGACATCCACCCCGAGGCCACTGGTACTGTTCCCCTGGGGATCGATGTCGAGGAGAAGAACCTTTTTCCCCTGCCTTCCGAGTTCTGCCGCGAGGTTGACGCAGCAGGTCGTCTTTCCTACCCCGCCTTTCTGGTTCGCTACCGCAATTGTCTTCACCGAGGACACCTCCACCAGAAGTTCTTGTTGGCCTTGCCCGGGTTCCTGGGAAACCTGGCCGGGCAGGGCTTTTGTTTTTCCAGTTTCACAATACACAGGGACTTTCCATTCAGGCTGTAGGGATATATTACCGGGTCTTTGAACCCCAGGACGGGCCAGTCGCTGCCGACATCCTCGAGTTCCTGTTCAACTTTCGGACCCTTGAAGACGAGGCCGAAACCGCCGACACGCACGAGCGGAGAGATGTACTCGGCGACAACCCCAAGGTGACCGACGGCCCTTGAAAGGGCGATGCCATAACTCTCTCTCCGTTCCAGGGCAAGCGCCTCCGATCTCGAGCAGGCGATGTCCACGTTGGAAAGGCGGAGTCTGTAAGAGATCTCCTCAAGGACCGAACATTTCTTACCCACGCTCTCCAGGAGAGTCACGCGGAGCTTCGGCCTGCATACGGCCCATACGACGCCGGGCAGTCCGCCGCCGGTCCCCACGTCCACGACCGATCCTATATCGGGAGCAAAGACCAATGAAAAGGCACAATCCCTGATATGCTCCTCCATTATCACGAAAGCCTCCCTCGGACCGGTGAGTCTTGCCCTTTCGTTGAGGCCCGCCAACAGTTGAGAAAAGTTTTCAAGATGGGCCCCGAATTCGAGAAGGTCCTTCTCCACGCCTTCAAAAAAAGAAGATCCTTCAAAACGACTGTGAGCCAAACCTTTCATTCCTCTCTTCAAACGTAATGAACGAATCGGGCAGCTCACATATCATACCCGAAAACAAGGGGTATGACTCCGGGGAACGGCGGTGTTAGACTCGTATCGGACATTGGGAACTACAATTATCCAAGGAGATGGCGCAATGACCGCGGCAAGAGGAGACGGCTTCATCACAATTCGAATGGAAGGGGAACCCCCGGGATTTTGCCCGGAAAGCGCATGAAGTCAGAAAAAAGGATCCTTCTCATCCTCTCTATCTGCATCCTCTCTATCTGCATTCTTTCGTTCTGGTTCGGATCGAGATCTTCCGCATCGCCATTGGTTTCGGGATTTGTGACCGAGGTCTTCGACGGCGACACGATCAAGGTCTCCCTGCAGGGGGGAAGGGTTGAGACAGTGAGGTATATCGGCATGGATACTCCCGAGACGCATCACCCCAACAGAGGCGTCGAGGAACTGGGCAAGGAGGCCTGGAAAGCCAACAGCGAACTGGTTCTTGAAAAAAGAGTGCGGCTTGAGCTGGACGTTGAGGAACGCGACCGTTATGGGAGGTTGCTGGCATACGTCTGGCTCGACAGGGGAAAGAACAAAACGATGGTGAACGTAATTCTGGTGAGGAAGGGGTACGCCATGCCTTTCACCTTCCCTCCCAACCTTCGGTATACGGACCTTTTCAGAAAGGCGTTCATGGATGCCCGGGAAGCGGGCGAGGGGCTCTGGAAGAGGGCTTCGAGCAGGGGTTTTTCCCCGGCCCAGGTCTGGGCGGAGCTGCCGTCCCTGGCCGGTTCCTTCATAACCCTTTCTATCATGGTCGACAATATCTCCGAATCGAACCGGCGTTTTTCCCTGCACCCCCGGGAAGGGAATACCGCGCTGATCATCTATAAGAGCGATTCCAGTCTCTTCGGACCCATAGAAGGCTTGAAAGGAAAAACCTTGAACGTGGTCGGAAAGGTCGTCGCCGGTTTCAACGGGGCCGAAGTCGCGCTTGCCGACCCCGCACAGATAATTTCGGTGGAATGAGGGGTTTGTCCACAAACATATCCACATTTCCACATACTACTGTAGCCGTTTGAGTGCTTTTCAACAAAACTACACATACAATACCCCTCCCCGACCTCTCAAGCATACAAACTTTCGCATAAACCCAATATCCTCCGTCTGATATAATTGAACTCTCGTTTCTCTTCATATGACAGGTAGTTTGTCCGATGGATTATTCTCTCTTTTGAATATGATCAGGCGATAAAAACAAGTAACAGTGTTTGGGAGGGTGGTTGCTGTGGGAAAAGTTGCAAAAATCGCGGGGATTCTTTTAATTGCCGCCACGATAGCCGTCGGTGGAGCTCTTTATATGGCCTCAAGGATCGATATCGGGGCAGCGACTGTCGCTGCCGAGCTTGATAATGCGGCCCGTCAGTACCTGCAGGGAGAGCTTTCCATCTCCTCCATCTCTGGAAATCCCCTGAGAGGGTTCATCATCTCGGAACTTTCGCTGGCGAAGGACAAAAGTATCCTTTTTTCCTCGAAACAGGCAACCGTCTCATTCAAACTTCTGTCTCTCGTCACCGGTTCTCCCCGCGTAAAGGCACTTTCTTTCGGCGGAGCCGACCTCGACTGGGCAAAGATCGCTCCCCTGTTTACCTTTGACAAGAGTGGCGGACCCCTTTCCCTCCCATTCGACCGGTTCGATATCATCAAGAGTATCGTGCGGACTCCCGCCGGAGACTTCAAGGTCGAGGATGGGAGGATCCAGATCAGGGGGCGGACGATCGACGCCTCCGGCTCCATGCTCTTCAAGGGGACGCCGTTCTCATTGAAGGCAGGCCTTGAGCTAGGACAGGATCGTCTTGACCTGAACGACCTTGAGGTCAAGATCGCAGGCGGCAAGCTCTCGTTATCGGGCAGGCTTACTCCTGTGGTGGACGTATCCGGCAAAATTTCGGACCTCAATATCGATGTGCTTGAAAAATTATGGCCGGAACTCGCTAAACAGGGGTACACCGGAACCTTTTCAACCACGCTGAGCGCGAAGGGGGCCTGGCCCGAAATTACGGTCAACGGAAATCTCGATATCCCAAAAGGCAAGGTGTACGGGATCGAAGTCAACAAAGTCGCATCACCCTGGACCTTCTCGGGCAACGCCCTTGAGATCAAGGACCTTCAGGGCAAGGCAAACGGAACCTCCGTCTCTGGAAAGATACTCTTCGTCTTCAGCTCGATGCCACCCATTACTACGGTGGATATCAGGGCAGAGAAAGCGGAGATGAAGGCCTGGCAGACGTCATTCCCCTGGCTCTCGATAGCCGAGGGAACGATCGATTCCGCAGAAGTCAGGCTGAATGGCCCTTCCAACTCCCTCTCGGGACCGATTACATTTAAGGCCTCGAAGCTTACCGTAGCCAAACAGCCCCTTTCCGCTGTACTGGCTGCACTGACACTGGAGAAGGGATCAAGGGTTTTAGTAAACCTCGGGGCAAATTGGCTGGGATCTGATGTCACCGGCAAGGGGAACATCACCATAGCTGCCCATCCCTCATTCGACATTACCCTGGCCGGTAAAGAGCTCGACCTCGCAAAGGCCGCGTCAATAATCCCGGTAAAGAATCTGGATCTTTCGGGTAAGGCATCAGGTTCTGTCAGGATCTTCGGCAAGGGGCAGGACGTCCAGTCCGAGGGGACTCTCTGGTCCGGGATCATCCGCACCGCTGGAGAGACCATCGAAAAGCCGGACATAAGGTTTGCCTACCAGAAGGGAACCATAACCCTCCGCTCCATCGCAGCCCGCTGGAGGGAGACCAGGATCACCGGATCCGGAACCATATCCGGACTCGCTCAGGAAAAGGGAGTTTTCGATCTCTCTGGAGTCGTCGATGAGACGGACATCTCCTCGATGACGGGCTTTGTCCCCGCTCTCAAGGATTTCAACCTGGACGGCAGGGCTTCGACAAACTGGTCGCTTAAGGGACCGGTCAAAACACCGACTCTCGCACTGGAGATCAAGTCCCCCCGCGTTTCTGCCCCCGGGGTGGCAAAATTGACGGGACTCAAGATCCTTACCAAGCTCGCACTTCCCCCTTCAGCGGAAATGCCCGACATACGCATCGACATGGCTGCCGATGCTCTTCTTTTCCCCGACTTCTCCATCGATAAAATCAGAACGGCACTTACACTCTCGAAGGGCAGACTGTTGATCGAAAACGGACAGGGTGAGCTCTTCGGAGCGGCTCTTTCCGTATCCGGCTCAGCCCAGCTTGCATCAAAGGGCAAGAACGCCAGCGTTGATCTCAAGGGAACCGTTTCCGGCATCGACCTTTCGGCCATTGGCAAGACAGCTCCGGTAACCATGAAGGGTCCTCTGGAGGCCCAGATATCCATCAAGGGAGAACTTCCCGATCCGGAGATAGCCCTCTCGGGTAAATCCTCTTCTCTGGTTCTTGCGGGGCTGAGTTTGTCGAACCTCACATTCGCGGCCAAAGGCACGCCTTCACACATTACGATAGATGAGCTCAAAGCCAATACCGGAAAAGGAACCCTCTCCGCCAAAGGAGCACTTGAATTCAAGGCGGAAGGTTTCGACATGGACTTCTCGATCGATGGATCGGGGCTCGAGCTTGCCCAACTCACAAAAGAGCTCCAGGGTAACGGCGCCGCAGATCTTGCGGGTGTCTTCGACGCATCACTGGCAGGCTCGTTAAAGGGAGGGAGCTGGAACGGAAAGGGGGAAATGCTCTCCAACAAAATCACAGCCTACGGCCTGGTCTTCACCGATGCATCCGTTCCCCTTGTCCTTCAGGGAAAAAAGTTCCTTGCGGAGGGGGCAAAGGGGAAGTTTTACGGAGGCTCCATAGCTGCGGAAGGGTCGATCGAGACAAGTTCCGGAAAGTGGAACATCAGGGCTTCGGTATCTGGTGCTGATATCGCCCCGGTACTAAAGGACGCCTTCCCGATGGAGGGGCAGATATCAGGCAGGGGCGACATGGATATCACCCTGTCCGGTGCGTTCGGCAAACATGTGCTGGTCACAGGCCGGGGAAACCTTCTGGCGAACAACGGAGAGATCTCCGGCTTCAAAGCTATAAAAGCCGTCTCCGCGGCATACGGGATGTCTTCCCTCCGTTACAGAATGATAGACGCAAACTTCAAGATAGACGGTAACGTCATAACCCTCCTTCCAGGAAGCAGGGCCACGGCTCACCCGGACGACCCCCTTTACAGGTATTTCTCGGCAGATGGTCCGGCCGGACCGGGGGGAAGCCTGAACCTCTTCTGTTCCGGGCTTGTCAATGTTCAGGCGCTCAATTCCCTTCTCGGCGGGATCCAGGGATTGGCCGGAGCAGGGTCGGGCAATCCGCAGGACCTTCTCGAAGGATTAATCGGGGGCTTTGTTGGAGGTATGGGGCAACAGGATTTCCGCAATGTCAGTTTCCGGATCCGCGGGACGTGGAACAATCCTTCCTTCTCCAACTTCAAAATAGCCTCACCATCCTCCTCCCAGCAGTCGGCGCCCGCGGGCGGAGGAACGGGACAGACCCAGAGCGGGAACCAGCCGCAGGTTACGATAAGCATCCCAACAGGCGGCGCGGCTGACACCACCCCGGACATCGAAGAACAGATCAAACAGAAGGTGATCGATGAGGTTCTCAAAAATGTAATCCCGGGCGGAGACTAGAAAGAGCCGTGAATCAGAAAGGACAGGGAGACAGACATCAGGAAACAGGAAGCAGGAAACCGGAAATCGCAGGAGAAACCTCTCCGGGGGGTGTAATCCGGAGACATATGAGCCGGTAAGAGGAATCGTCTCCGGAGAATTTCCACGGAAGGGGCAAGGCCTGGGACAAAAAGCGTGAATCGAGGATCGAAAGATTTGGGTCCTGGCCGAGTCGAAACTCTGATTTTCCTGGAATTGATCCGGTCATGCTTTTGGTTTTACCATTTACAAAATAAACAACATGGTGGGAACAAAAAAGAGTAGCCACAAAAAGGGCTGCTCTTTTCTTTTGTTTCACGTGAAACAGAATCCGTGACGCGTGACTCGAAACGCGAAACTCGTAAATTCCCCTGTTCCCATGTTTCTCCGCGTAACGAGTAACGCGTAACGAGTTACTGATCCTTTATCCCTTACTCCCCGTACTCCTCGAGGATCTCCAGGAGCTTCGTATGGTCGATGTTCCCTCCCGAAATCACAACTCCAACCCGCTTCCCCTTGACGGGTACCTTCCCGGAAAGTATCGCCGCCACGCCGACGGCCCCGGCTCCCTCCACCACCTGATGATGCCTGGAGTGCAGGAAGGCTATCGCCCGTGCTATGTCCGATTCAAGGACGTCGATGAATCCGGTAACCCTTTTCTTCGAAAGGTCCAGAAGGCTCTGAGGGATCGACCCCGTCAGACCGTCG
Source organism: Thermovirgaceae bacterium (assembly GCA_030656095.1). Lineage (GTDB taxonomy): Bacteria > Synergistota > Synergistia > Synergistales > Thermovirgaceae > UBA2252. Next base: position 11,005 of record JAUSOU010000074.1, read on the forward strand.
GCTAAAGATTCATCGTATGTGACATCGATCACTTTGCCGCCCGGCCATGAAACTACATATGGATTCGAGGCCACGGACTGGACCCCCCATATCTCAGCATCCGGCCTGAGCGCCTTGACTGCTATGGCGACCCCGTTCAAAAGACCTCCACCACCAGCGGGAGAGATAACCATGTCCAGATCCGGCTCATCCATGATCATCTCCAGACCAAGCGTTCCCGCTCCACTGATGACAAAATGGTCTTCGAACGAGGAGACATAGGTCATGCCCTCCTCAGATGCAAGGCGATGAGCCTCGGTCTCCGCATCATCGTAAAAGTGACCCATGACCTTCAGCTCGACGAAATCACCACCAAACTGGAGGATGGCCTCGCGCTTGGTCTGGGGGCATATACCGGGAACACAGATCACGGCCTTTGCCTCAAGGGTTTTCGCGGCCATAGCTATGCCCTGTGCGTGGTTTCCACTGGACGCTGTTACAACGCCCCTGGCACGTTCCTCCTCCGAGAGGCTGAACATCTTGTTCAGGGCACCGCGAACCTTGAAGGAGCCGCAAAGCTGCTGATTCTCCCACTTGAGGAAAATTTCACCCCCGGAAAGTTTGCTGAGAAGCTCCGATCTCTCCGTGGGAGTGTGGCGGACTTTATCCCGCAGGAAACGGGCGGCAAGCAGAACATCGGAAACCTGAGGATCCAATTGCATTGACTCCACCTCCGAAGAAATAATTATATAGAGTATACATGAAGAGACGTCGTGAATCGTGGGCCTTAAGCCGTGAGTCGTAAATCGAAAAACCTTTGCTAAAAACAAAGACCTGCAGGCCCCCCGGTCCTGGTTTAGGTCTTGCCATCCATCCCAACCCAGACTCTTCTTCCCAATGGCCATCGGGATGACAAAGAGCCAGCCTGATTTTCCGTTCACCATTTACCGCAGACGAAGCCCGGTGTTCTTTACCAGGGGGCAGCGGTGTTATCAAGCTTGGTGTTCCTTTGCTATTGTTCGAACGGCTTCTATGGCAATATCGATCTCCTGCTCTGTGTTGAAATATCCGACACTGATTCTGAGGGCTCCTGACGGGTAACTCCCCAATGTCCTGTGGGCTCTCGGGGCACAGTGCAGCCCAGGGCGGGTCTCTATCCCCCATCTGTCTGAGAGTTCCATGGCCGCCGTCCCATTGTCGATCCCGGTGAAGTTCATAGCAAAAACCGGTAGCCTCTCTCCTTCAGCGGGAAGACCGTACAGTTCAAGCCCCGGAGTACCTTCGACCCCTTCGAAGAAGCGCTTTCCCAATCTCTTTTCGCGTTCAGATATCGAATCGATGCCCGTTTCAAATATCCAGTCCACGGCCGCTGAAAGCCCTGCGATCCCAGGTAGATTGGGCGTTCCGGCCTCGAAACGGTCAGGCATCTTTTCCGGGTGCCTCTCATCATCGGAAAAGCTGCCGGTGCCTCCTTCTATCAGGGGGAAGACCTTTGCGGCGAATTCGGGCTCCCAGACAACGCCCCCTATCCCCGGCGGCCCCATCATCCCCTTGTGCCCTGTGAAGCAGCAGGCCGAAAGGCCGAGGCTTTCTACATCAATGGGACAGACTCCCGCGGTCTGGGCAGAATCAAGAACGCAGGGGATCCCTGCCTTCAGGCAGATGGAAGCGATCTCGGCAAGCGGCTGGATCGTCCCGCATACGTTGCTGGCGTGGGAAAAGACGAAAAGATCCACCTGTTTCCTTTCAAGAAGCGCGAGAAGATCGCCCGGGTCGAGAAGCCCCCGCGAATCGCACTCAAGCATCGTAAGCCTCACGCCTCCAGCTTCCAGGCGCCGCAAGGGCCGCATCACGGAGTTGTGCTCCATGCTCGTAGTCACGGCGTGGTGCCCCGAACGCAGATAGCCTTTCATGACGATGTTGAGGGACTCCGTCACGTTGCCGGTGAAGGTGACGTACCTTGGGTCGGCCTTCCGGAATCCGCCGAAAAATCGGGCGAGTTTCTGCCGTGTCGTTGTAACAAGATCAAGGGTGTCGATATCCCTGCCCGATGACGACCCTCTTGCAAGGTTGGCCCCTCTCCCCAGGATGAACTGGTTGATGGCTTCGGGAACGCAGACCGGTTTCGGCCATGTTGTTGCACCGTTGTTCAGGTAGACGGACAAGAGAGACACCCCTTTTTTCGATAATTATTATCGAAAGTATAGGATAATATTTAAAATCAGGCAAAACACCCGATTCCATTATGCCCTACCAGGGTATATTATAATGCAGAGTTGTTTCCTCTAGCTAAACAAAACCGCAAAGCAGAGAGGATGTGGTTCAAGTGAATTCTTCCCGCCTTCGTGTATTTGTTCAGTTCGGTTTTCTGGGATTCCTGACGTGGCTCGGATACAGACACCAGGTTCTGGGGGGCGGCCCTGAGGGAGTACCCCCCGTTGATGCGCTCTGCCCCTTCGGAGGACTGGAGAGTCTCTACAGCGTCCTTGCTTCGGGTGAATGGCTGAGAAGGCTTGCTCCGAGCGCCATGGTCCTTCTGTTCGTACTTGTCGCCATGACTCTCCTGTTCGGCCGCGTATTCTGCGGCTGGATCTGCCCCCTTGGGACACTTGGAGAATGGACCTCCCGCGCAGGAGCGAGACTCGGCATCAGGAAAAGGGAACTCCACGTGCGGGTCGACGCTGCCCTGCGCTGGCTTAAATATGTCGTACTTGTATTGATAATCGCCGCCACATGGAAAGCGGGTACGCTGGTATGGAGAAGTTACGACCCCTGGGTGGCGTGGATGCACCTGTCGGCCGGCTGGGACGGGTTCGCGGAGTCGCCATGGTCGTTCTTTTCTCTCTTCGTGCTGGTTATCGGCCTTTCTCTCTTCATCGAAAGGTTCTGGTGCAGGTATCTCTGCCCTCTCGGGGCATTCCTGGCCCCTCTGCAGAAGATAGGCCTCGTCAAGGTCAGGCGCAGCGATGAGGAGTGCATCCAATGTCACCGGTGCGGTCAGGTCTGCCCCGTGCGCCTGGACCCCGAGGCAAAGAAGGTCGAGACCAGCGCCGAATGCATCGCCTGCGGAAGGTGTGTCGAGGCGTGCCCAGAGGAAACTGCTTTATTCTTCGGCACAAAAACCCTTAAGACCAAGGTGATAACGGTGGGGGCGTTGGCAATGATGCTGTATTCAGGTGGATATGGGCTCGCAAGAGCAACCGGTTACTGGCAGACCTACGCAAGCCCGTCGATATCCTCTGACGGAAACCCGACTGAAGCACAGCTTTACGGATGGATGACCCTCGAAAACGTCTCAAAAACTCTCGAGGTGTCTGTGGAAGAGATATTGGCCGCGGGCTCACTCCCGGATGATTTTCCGAGGGACGTTCCTCTGAAGAAAATAGAGGGCGTCAATGATGAAGAGCTTCTGGAGAAAATCAAGACCTCGCTGGAAAGCAACATCAAATCTGCTCCCGCATCGCTGACTCCTCCCAACCCTGACGAGATCAAAGGGAGTATGACAATGCAGGAAATTTCAAAAACGTGGAATCTCGAAGGAGTGAAGGTTTTCGAGACGGCAGGATGGCCCGCCGATACAAGGCAGGATGTCCCCTTGAAGACCCTTGAGGGAGAGCTGGGCAAGAGTGTAACCGACATAAGGGAAGCGGTGAAAAAACTTTCAAAATAAGAGCAAGGAAGCGTTGCCCTTTACTGATCTTTAAGTTCCCGGATTTTCCTCACTATATCTCTCCCCGCAAAGGGCTTTGCTATGCTCCGGGCGGCGCGTTTCATTCGCGCCGCCTCTGTTTTTGAGGAAAGGATCCATCGGGCCTTTTCGGCCGCAAGTCGATAATCGAACAGAACCCTCACGGCCCCCCTCTCTAGAAGGAAATCGCTGTTTCTCTGCTCCTGGCCCGGGATCGGGTCGGTAATGACCATGGGCGTTCCGGTACAGAGGGCTTCCGATGACGACAACCCTCCAGGCTTCATGAAGATCACGTCGGCCGCGGCAAAGCGCAGCGGAATATCTCCTGTAAAGCCGTGAACCCATACGCTGGAACAGCCCTTGTATTCTTCCGAAAGCGACTTGTGTATCTTTTCGCTGGTTCCGCAGAGAGCGTCCACCGAGAATTTTCCTGCGAAGAGAGAGTGGACAACTGCTGCCATGGAGCCCATCCCGATACCCCCTCCCATTACAAGGGCAACCATCTCATCCGGGGCTATTCCAAGAGACTTTCGCGCCTCACTTTTTTTCAGGGGGGAGGTAAAGAGCGGGTCCACCGGTATCCCGGTCAAAAAGACCCTCTCCGCGGGGAGCCCGTCCGCAATGTGCTGTGAGACCGTTTCTTCGGTCGAAACGAACCAGCCGGAGAAGGCGGGGTTCCGGTGGAAGACATGACTCAGGAAATCGGTATTGACGTAATAAACGGGAATTCGGGGCGCGAACTCCTCCGCAATGGAGTTAGCGCCGAAAAAATGGGTGAACACTATCGCGTCCGGTGAAAAGTCTTCCAGCATGCGCCGCAATTTTGCGATATTGAGCTTTTCCGTGAGTTCACCCAAGGTTGCTATGACACCATCTCTGGCCCTGGGTTCGTCGGTTGTGTCATAGAAGTAACCCCAAAGCTGGGGAATATGCCTCACCATTTCAAGATAAGAGCGGGTATAGACTCCTCTGACTATTGGAGAGGAAAATGAGAGGGTGTCGAGACAGAGGACTTCGGAGTCGGGAATTTCGAGCCGAAACCACTTCTCCAGCGCAAGGGCGGCGGTGCGGTGGCCAGTCCCCACCGAGGCGTACAGTATGGCGGCGCGAAAGGACATCTTCTGCTTCACCCCCTGTCGTTCAGCGCTCCCTTCAGTATATCCCCAAAAGAAAGACCCGTCGGGATATCCGATTCCAGGGCCGTCCTTACGGCCGAAACCAGCGAATCCCTGATATCGCCCGGTTTGAAGTGGGGCGGAAAGTAGAGTGCTGCCGCATCGTCGTGACCGCCTCCGCGGACCTTCTTGCCATCACGGAGAAGACCTACAACCCTTCCGGCAAAACCACCCCGGCTCCTGAGGGAGACATTCCAGTCTCCGGCCGGGCGTCTGCTCAAGACCGCCACCATACGGGGAGGGGCGTCCATCCTGTCGAGCACCAGTCCGCAGAAGTCAGACACGTCGCCGAACTCCAGCGCTCCCGGTTCGACAAAGAGCAGATCGTCACCCGATCGAATGGCTTTTTCCAAAGCCTTCCGGAATCTCTCCTCCTGCTCAGACACAAACACAACCGCGCAGGAGCGCTCGGAATCAGAAAGCCGCGGGGATGGATCTCCGACAAGCCTCATGAGCACTGACCATGGTCCGCAAAGTGTTACCAGAGCCTGCCAGAGACGGCTTTCGGGCAGTTTGTTGATCCAGAGATCTCGGTCGTTGGCCACTTCAACAATATCCTTAAGCCGGGAAAGCCTTTCGATGTCATTTTTTTGGCCGGCTTTCTCCATCAGCCAGTTAAAATAGACCTTGGCTGCGCAGAATTTCGTGCTCGCTAAAACCCAGGGCCTGTTTCCGTGACGATCGATCGTGCTCTGGTGGTGATCGAAGAAGACGGGTTCGTCACCCGTCAGGAAAACACGGTCAATTTCGTCTATCGTCTGCGCTCTCTGGCAGAATAGATCCAGGACCAGAAAAGACTCTCCTCTGGCAATGGAGTCCATCACAAGGAAATCCACGTCTCCATAACCCGCCAGGCTCACCTTCAAGGGGCTATTCCGGGATTTGTGAAAACACCATGCAACGACCGCTGAAACAACTCCATCAAGATCAGTGTGGCTTATTATGTGAATTCCGGCTCGGCTCATCCGCGAACTTCCTTTCCTTTGATATCAAAACCATTATAGGCCATCACGGTTTTCAGCCATTGCGAATAAGATTGTGTATAACTTAATCTCCGGTCTGGGACGGTATGGATACTTTTGGTCAAATTCTTTCAATTTACTATCATTTACATATTCTCCCTGAAAATAAGGGGTTTTTCAGTTACCCAAAAAAAAGACCCGAATTGTGAATATGTGGATAACATTTGTGGATACTTCTATGGTAACATTGACTTCGCTTCCAGCAATCGCGAAGCGGGAGGTGAATCCTTTTGGAAGAACACATTTCAAAGATCTGGCAAAAAATACTTGAGATAGCGGATGAGAATCTTCCGAAGGGAGCCACTGATATCTGGCTGAAGACATGCCTTCCTGTCTCTCTCAAGGACAAGGTTCTGACCCTTGATGTCCCCAACGTCTTCGTGCGCGAACAGATCCAGTCCCGCTTCATCGAAAGGCTATCGGCGATAACCGCTGAGCAGGGGCTGGCGGACAAAATACTGCTGGAAGTAGGCGGCGGAGCGAAAAAAGAAGAGGTCCGCCGGGCCGAACGCATTTCCAAAGAGGCGGAACGTCCCAGAAACGGCCTGAATCCGGATTACCAGTTCGACTCCTTCGTCATTGGGAAATCAAACCGCCTTGCCCATGCTGCCAGCCTGGCCGTTGCCGAATCTCCGGGCATCGCCTACAACCCCCTCTTCTTCTGGGGCGGAGTGGGGCTCGGCAAGACCCATCTTCTTCACGCCATAGGAAACTTTGTCACAAAACACTCTGAAGGAATGAAGATAGCCTATATAAGTTCCGAAAAGTTCATCAACGAATTCATCATGTCTATCCAGCACAACAAGACCCACGAATTCAAGGTTAAATACCGGAGCGTAGATGTTCTGCTGATAGACGACATACACTTTCTGGCGAACAAGGAGAGCACCCAGGAGGAGTTTTTTCACACCTTCAACAGCCTCCACGACGCAAAAAAACAGATCGTCCTCACATCTGACAAGCCTCCAAAGGATATTCACAGCATAGAGGCGCGCCTTGTCAGCCGCTTCGAGTGGGGGCTCGTCACTGATATACAGCAGCCCGATCTTGAGACCAGGATGGCAATACTAAAGAAAAAGGCGGCTATAAAAAACTACTACGTCCCAGACGATGTAATAGATTTTCTGGCCCAGAACATCCCAAGCAATATCAGGGAGCTTGAGGGGTCTCTCAACAGTGTCATGTTCTTTGCCGATCTTAACCACGAATCGGTAACGGTGGAAAACGCATCACGCTGGCTGAAGGATCTGATCCGCCGCTCCTCCAAGGGGCAGGTTACCATAGAACTTATTCAGCAGGTAACGGCGGAGTCTTTCGGAATACCTGTCCCTGCACTTTCAGGAAACAAGAGAACTTCAGAAATTGCCCTTGCTCGGCAGGTGGCCATGTACCTTAGCCGCGAGTTGACAGGAACAAGCCTTCAACAGATCGGCTACTCTTTCAACAGGAAGGATCATACAACTGTTATCCACGCATATAGAAAAATAGAAAATTCATATAAGAAAGATCTGAGAATTCGCCAGATGGTGGACAATATAAGGGAAAAACTGTGATTCTATGGTGGATCAAATTTACTTGTCCACATAGAAATTGATCTCTTTTCTTCTTCTCCCGTTTTGTGGACACACACACACATTATTTTATATCACTTGTTCACATCATACAGACCATTATTTACGCCTTTTTACACATTTTCCACATAAATCACACCCTTACTACTATATCTACTATCTTGTATCTTATATAAAACAAATAAGAAGGGAGTGAGTAGAGAGTGAAACTCCTTGTGGATAAAACAAAATTTCTGAAGAGTTGGGCCCTTGCAGAAAGAGGTGCGGGACACAGGAGCACTATATCTGTTTTGTCGGGGGTAAAATGCGAGGCCTCTCTGGAAGGGGTATTTCTCAAGGCCACCGATCTCAAAACTTCAATAACTTGCGCCGCTGACGGAGTAGAGACCCTTTCAGATGGTAATGTAATATTTCCTGTCAAAATTATAGGAGAGTTTTTCAAAAAAGTGTCTGGTGAATCCTTTACCATTGAAGTGGAAAAGGGAAAGGCGACTATAATATCAGGAAAGAGCGTCTACTCTTTTTCAACCTATCCTGTTTCAGAGTTTCCAAAACTCCCGACTGCCGAAAACGGTCAGCCTTTCTTCAAAACTTCCGTAGGAGACCTCAGGAGAATTCTTGAAGAGGGGACTTTCTCCGGTTCCCCGGGAGAGGAATTTCCGCAGTATCTCAGCGCAGGGCTAATACAGACGGATGGAGGAAAGGTAAGGGTCGTTTCTACAGACGGAAGAAGGCTCTCTCTTTCCCAGGGGGTGGTTCAGGTGGAGGGAGAACCCGACCAGGTCCTTCTTCCGCTTGCAGGACTCAGGGAACTGCAGAGGGCAATTGCATCGGTTGAATCTGAAGAGGAGATAAGAGTGATCAAGGATGATTCTCAGGTTTATTTTCTAACAGAAAAGATGGAATTTTCGGTGAGAAGAGTAGAGTCCAGGTTTCCCCCTTACGAAAAAGTACTGTTATCCGACAGAACATCTTGGTTCACCATCGATCGCGGGATCTTTATAGAGGCGCTGGAAAGAGTAGAGGTGGTAGTAAGGGATTTCAGCCGGATGGTGGTTTTTGATTTTTCACCGGGAGGGATCCTGAAAATACAGGCAAAGGCACCTGAAGTAGGGGAGGCGTTCGAGGAGATCTCCGGAGAATGCGATGGGGAGCCGCTGAAAATAGCCTTCAACGTCAAGTATCTGCTCGAAGGCCTCAGAGCTCTTCACGGCACTGTGGCTCATCTCTCATTCAACGGTCCGAACGGACAGATGACTCTTTCGAGGCCCAGGGAGGATAGTTTCATGTACGTTCTCATGCCGATAACCCTTCCCGAGGAGGATTCCGCGGAAGTTATCGCATGAATATTACAATGACGCAATGGGAAGGATTCAGAAATCTGAAGCCCCGCCGCCTGGAATGGGCGGAGGGGCTTCACCTGCTTCTGGGTTCTAACGGCTCGGGGAAGACGAACATCCTTGAGGCATTGCACGTTATGACCGGCTGGGGCTCGCTGAGAGGAGAAAGGGTCCCGGATCTGTGTGATTGGAGAGGATCCGCAAGGGGAACTTTTCTCACCGGAAGATTTGAAGGAGAGGAAGAGCTGGAGATCCATGTGGGGGTAGGATCCCGCATTGTGATGAAAAACGGGGACAGGGCTATCCGCGCCTCCCATCTGAGGCCTCTTGTGCCGTCGCTCATCTTTCTTCCCGGGGATCTGTCGATGATCGAAGGATCTCCATCGGTCAGGAGACGCCTCCTGGACCGACTTTGCGCCCTTCTTTTTCCGGTATATGCCCTGAGGCTGCACGAATACGGCAGGGCTCTAAGGCAGAGGAACGCCTCCCTCAAGTATGGAAAGAACATAGCAGCCACGGCAAGGGTGATGGCTCCTCTGGCCGTCTGGATATGGGCCTGCCGGCTCGCGGCCGCAGATCTTATCGGGAATGGCCTCGCTGAGACCGGATCCCTTCTGCCGGAAGGAGTTTCGGTAGAACTGAAAAGAGGAAGCCGCGGTCTTGAAGACCTTCACGATGATTTTTGGGAATCGCTGAAGTCATCCGAGAAAGAGGAGAAGGGCACAGGTATCTGCCCGGTGGGACCTCACAGGGACGATCTTGAGATCCGGTTTGGAGAGAGGGATGTTGCGCGCTGTTTCAGCAGAGGGTACCGGAGGAGGATAGCCGTGGCGCTTCTGCTCTCCTCTGGGAGGGCGGTCGAGAGGAAGATGAGGAAAAAACCTATTCTTCTTCTCGACGAGGTGACCGCGGAGCTCGATCATGAAGGCAGGGAGAGCCTTATCTCCGCCCTTCTCGAAACGGGGTGGCAGGTCTTTGCCACCACCGCAGAGACGTGTACCCCCGATTGGCCCGGCATGACCTGGCACGTCGGTAATGGGGACGTTTCGGGATCCTGAACAACCCGGGAGGAATTTACGTTGGACGACCGGATCTTCGACGTCATCGTAGTGGGAGGGGGGCACGCGGGCTGCGAAGCTGCGCTGGCCTCATCCCGGATGGGAGCAAGAACGCTCCTTCTTAACATTCTTCTGGACAACGCCGCCATGATGCCGTGCAATCCATCAATAGGAGGCCCAGCCAAGGGACACCTCACGAGGGAGATCGACGCCCTCGGCGGCGAGCAGGGAATAGCGGCGGATGTGGCCACCATACACATAAGGGTTCTCAACACATCCAAGGGGGCAGCTGTTCGGACTCTCCGGGCACAGTGCGACCTCAGGGAGTATCACCTATGGTACAGGCGCGTCTGCGACAGGCAGCCCAGCCTTTTCGTTATGCAGGACCAGGTTACGGATCTCTGGATCGAAGGCGGTGTGATCAGGGGGGTCAGGAGCAAACTGGGCTCGGTCTACGAGAGCCGGACTGTGATCCTCGCCGCCGGCACCTTTCTCGGCGGAAGGGTACACATAGGTCTGACCAGCTTCGAATCCGGCCCACTCGGCCAGATGCCTGCCACTGAGCTCGGAAAAAACCTTCGGGAAGCCGGACTGCAGGTGGGAAGGCTGAAGACCGGCACCACCCCGAGGATCCATGCGGACAGCGTGGACTGGGAGGAACTCGAGCGGCAGGATAGCGCGCAGGAGCCGCTCTGCTTCAGCCATTGGGGAACGCCGAAGATCCATAGCGGATTTGCCTGCCATATGACCCGCACCACTTCCGGGACCCACGAGATCATCAGGGGCGCTCTGGACAGGTCTCCTCTTTTCACCGGGGCCATAGAGGGCAGAGGTCCGAGATATTGTCCGTCGATAGAGGACAGGGTTGTGCGATTTCCCGACAAGGAGAGTCACCTCGTCTTTCTCGAACCTGTCGCCCGGGACTGCCCGGAGATATACATGCAGAACTTTACGACCAGCCTCCCCCTCGATGCCCAGGTAAGGATGGTGAGGTCCCTCCCGGGCTGCGGGAGGGCGAGGATAATGCGACCCGGCTACGCCATCGAGTACGATTTTCTCCCGCCGACGCAGCTCACTCCGTGGCTCGAGACAAAGAGGATTAGGGGACTCTTTTCGGCCGGGCAGATCAACGGGACATCCGGCTACGAGGAGGCTGCAGCTCAGGGAGTGCTTGCCGGGATCAACGCCGTTCTTTTCTGCAGGGGGGAAGATCCGCTGGTGGTTGAGAGGTCTTTCGGGTACATGGGAGTACTCGTCGACGATCTGGTGACCAAGGGCACCAGCGAGCCGTACCGGATGCTTACGAGCCGCTGCGAGTACAGGCTTCTGATGAGGCATGACAACGCCGACACGAGACTCTCCCCCATTGGGAGAAGGCTGGGGCTCATCGACGATGACCGATGGAGCGTTCTCCGATCCAGGTGGAAAGCGCTGGATGGCGAGATCAAAAGACTCAGGAAGGCCCGCCTTCCGCGGGGAGATATCCTTGATGAGATACTCGAAACCGCGGGAGCGGGTTCGTTTGAGCCGGGCTCAACGGCCGCCGATCTTCTGAAGAGACCCGGGGTCACATGGGAGATGATCGCGAGGGTGTCGCCCCCGGATGAAGAACTGCCGAAGGAGATCCGCGAACGGGCGTCGGTGGAGATCAAGTACGAGGGGTACATATCCCGCCAGCTGTCCCAGGTGGAGAGAATGAGGAGAATGGACCAGATAACCATACCCGGGGGCATCGACTACGATTCGGTGGGGGGTCTTCTGAACGAAAGCAGGCAGAAACTGTCGGCTATCCGCCCCGGGACTCTCGGCCAGGCAGGGAGAATCTCGGGGGTCACTCCAGCGGATATAATGCTTCTTGAGGTCTACATGGAACACAGGCGGAGGGAAGGGCAAAATGGCCGCAAAAAGCAGAAAACGTAGACACGGAGAAGTTGCGACGTTAGGCTCTTTGCTGCTTTCTTCCCTCTCCCGGGAGCAGGCCAGGATGATGCAGATGGCCGATCTCTGTTCCCGATGGAGCGAGGCGGTGGGGGATAAGATAGGCGGCAAAAGCTCCCCCGAATCGCTTCTGGACGGTGTCTTGACTATCGTTGCCGCCACACCCCCCTGCGCCCAGGAGATAGGGATGAGGGGGGGAGATATAGCCTCCCTGGTGCGGGAAAAATGGAGCCTGGAGGTCTTATCCGTAAGGGTGAGGGTGGGAAAGCCTAAAACAGTCCGAAAGACGAGGGGATCCGGCAGAAAGTGCTCCCCGGTCAAGCCGGATCCGAAAGAGATAGCCGCTTGCCGCGAGAGGATCGAGGAGCTCGTTCCAAGGGATGACATTGCCGAGGGACTTGCCAGGTTGATGGCGCAGTACCGGAAGAGGTTCGGCGAAAAAGACCGCTGAAACCGCTAAAATATGGAGGGGATTTTAATGTCGGAAGAAAAGAGGAGTTTCCACGCTGGGTTGGCGGTCCTGGGTGTTGCGCTGGCGGTAGGGATGATCGTCTCCGCCTGGCTCGTTTCCAGTACCGTCAGGGACGTGAAACTTGCCAATCAGACGATAGTGGTAAAGGGGTACGCGCAGAAAGAGGTCAAGTCCGATATCGTCGTCTGGAACGGCCGGTTTACTTCAAGGGATCCGGATCTTGTCGCGGCCTATTCGAAACTGGAAAAGGATCTCAAGGTGGTGCTGGAATATCTCTCCAGGAGCGGAATACCCCGCGAGGATATCGCTGTCTCCGCTGTAACGACGACGATCCAGAACCGCAAGACATCCCAGGGGTACGACACGAACGAGATAGAGCAGTATGTTCTCGAACAGACCGTATCGGTCAGATCGGGCAACGTAGAGCTGGTATCGAACCTCTCGAGGGACTCCACGACGCTCATCCGGGACGGGATCGAGTTCTTCTCCTACCCCCCCGAATACTACTACTCAAAGATCGAGGACATGAAGATACAGCTTCTGGGTGAAGCGACGCAGAACGCCCGGCTGAGGGCGGAACAGCTGGCGATCAACAGCGGAGGCAAGGTAGGGTCCTTAAGGGCCGCAACCCAGGGTGTGTTCCAGATAACCCCGCTCTACTCGACCGATGTCGACGACTGGGGAAGGTACGATACCACCACCATCGAAAAAGCCGTGAAGGCAGTCGTGACGATACAGTACTCGATAGGGCAGTAATAAAAGACAGGAGACAGGAAACAGACATCAGGAAACAGAAGACAAGAGCAAGAAAAAGATCTCCCTGACTCCTGATGCCTGCCTCCTGTCTCCGATTTTCAGATCCTAGATCATGCCTTGCCGGGTGTGCAGACGTGGCGTTTCAGAGCATCCATCTTGTCGAGTTCGGCAAAGAGGATAAGTTCGTCGCCTTCATAGAGCACTTCGTCCCCGCGGGGGTTATAGGTGATAACTCCGTTCCTTTTTTTAATGGCTATTACCATGGCATTGAACCTCGATCGCAGAGGGGTGCTTAAAAGGGGCAGGCCGACAACCGGGCTTTCGGGATGGACGGTTACCGAGTCGAAATCGAGGCTCAGCCCGCGAGAAATATTGACCAGTTCAAGGAAATTGGACACTGACGGTTTGATGGATGCCCTCGCGATGGCCGCAGCCTCCGCCTCGATAAGGTTGATCGCCTTTTCTGCGCCGGCCTTGGTCAGGACTGCCACCGACTGAGGGTCGTTGGCTCTTGCGATTATCCTCAAGGCAGGGTTAAGCGCCCTTGCGGTAATCGTGGCGTATACGTTGTCGGCGTCGTCGGGGAGCGTAAGGATCATTCCGCTCGCCTTGAGTATGCCCGCATCTTCGAGCACATTGTCGATTCGCGCGTCTCCCCTGTGTACTATCCAGCCTTCTTCCCGAGCGGCAACAACCTTGCTTTCATCAATATCAATCGCCATGAATGGCATGTTGTCCTTGCGGAGGTGCTGGGCCACCTCGTGGCCGACTTTCCCGAGGCCGACGAGAATCCAGTGTTTTTCAAGGTTTTTCACCCGACTGTCCCTCCTTTTTCCCATGGCCGAGAGGAGCCCGCCCACCACGAAATAGTTGGTGATCTCCCCGATCGCCAGTCCGGCTGTGCCGATCCCGGCGAGAATCAGAAAAATGATGAAAACCTTTCCCCCGAGCGGCAAGCCGGGAGGGGCGTCGTAACCCACCGTTGTCAGCGTAGTTACGGTATAAAACAGCGCATCGACCAAGTCAACGTCGCAGAAGTACCATATCCCGAATGTGCCGGCCACAAAGATTGCCAGAAGCACCATGAGCCAGTACCGGGCCTTGCTCAATGTTTTCATCCGTTGGCCTCCTCCGCATGTCGCCGATCCTTTCTCTAGGGTACAATGGGGCAAAACAGCAGGGAGATGATGCCGGGTGGGCAGGATCAAGGTAGCGACATTCAATGTCAATTCCGTGCGAAGCCGGTTGTCCGTGCTGGAGCGTTGGCTTCATGATAACAAAGTCGACATAATTTGTCTCCAGGAGACGAAAGTTGAGGATCAGGATTTTCCTGAAGCCTTCTTCTCCGATCTCGGTTATTCGGTGGCGTACAGCGGCCAGAAATCCTACAACGGAGTGGCTGTCGCATCGCTGGTTCCGCCCGACGAGGTGTTCTTCGGATTCGGAGACGGTGAGGAGCCAGGGGCGGAAACCAGGCTAGCCAGGTGCCGATTCGGGGACCTGAACGTTTTAAATGCCTACGTCCCTCAGGGCAAGGAGATCGGTAACCCCGATTACCCCATGAAGCTGAGGTTCTTCGATAGACTCGGAAACCTCATCCGCTCTCTTGGAGGTCCTGATGTCCGGCTGATCCTGGTAGGGGATCTCAACGTCGCCCCGACTGACATTGACGTCACCCATCCGGAAAACAAGCGGGATCACGTCTGTTTTCACGTTGACGCCCGCAATGCCTTCGAAAAACTCTGTTCCATCGGGCTGGCGGACGTCTTTCGCAAGCACCGCCCAGGCGAGGGAGAATTCACGTTCTGGGACTACCGCGTGAAGGATGCCCTTGAGCGCAACATAGGCTGGAGGATCGACCATATCCTTGCAACCCCGGCTGCGGCGGAAGGCTCGCTTGACTGCTTCTGCGACAAAAAACCCCGCTCCTGGGAGAAGCCGTCCGACCACTCGGTGGTCGTTGCGGAGTTTGGAGGTGCCCAATGCCCCGCAGTCGCAGAAAGAGAATAATCAGGAATAAAGGTGCCGGTCTTCCGCCTGGAGAGCTGGTGCACGTGGGGGAACAGAAAACCCCGCAAGCGGCGATAGCGCTGATAAGGTATTCGGAGGAATCCTTTGTGGAGCAGGAGGTCACGGCGCTGCCCGATCTGCCCACGACTTCCGAAGGATGCGAGATCTCCTGGATCGACATCACCGGGCTTCACGACACGGATCTTCTCGGCAGGGTTGGAGAGAAGTACGGGATACACCCCCTGGTCCTGGAAGACGTCTGCAACACGGGACAGCGCGCAAAAATAGAGGATTACGGCGACTACCAGTACATCGTCGTCAAGATGGTCTCCTGGGACGAAAAATCCCAGGAGATAGATGTCGAGCAGGTCAGCTTTGTGCTTTTCGAGAATGCCCTCATCTCTTTTCAGGAACGCCCCGGTGACCTGTTCGGCCCCGTACGCCAGCGCCTTCAGGTCGGGAAGGGGCGCATCAGGAAGCAGGGAGCCGATTACCTGGTCTACTCGCTTCTCGATGCGATCGTTGACGAGTACTTTCTCCTCATTGAGAAGATCGGAGACCAGGTCGAGAATGTGGAGACCGAACTGCTTACTCATCCGGAAGTCGAGACGGTCGGAAGGATCCACGAACTCAAGCGCGAAATGATATTTCTGAGAAAGGCTGCGTGGCCTCTCAGGGAGATGATCGCCAGCCTTGAGAGGAGCGAGAGCTTCCAGAGCGGAGGAACGGCGATCTACATGCGCGACCTGTATGACCACATAATTCAGGTGATCGACGGTGTTGAAACCATACGAGACCTTCTTGCGGGGATGCTCGACATCTATCTCTCAAGCGTAAGCAACAGGATGAACGAGGTAATGAAGGTGCTTACGATAATCGCCACCATATTCATGCCGCTGACCTTCCTTGCAGGAGTCTACGGGATGAACTTCAAGTTTATGCCGGAGCTGGGCTGGAAGTGGTCCTACCCTGTTGTCTTGCACATTATGTTGGGCGTGGCG
>JAUSOU010000077.1 GCA_030656095.1 Thermovirgaceae bacterium
GTGGAGATTGTCACGCCCACCTTCAGCCCCGACAGAAACCAGGGCAAGGCATGGGGCAGGAGCAAAAAACGAAGGCGAGCCCAGAAGGAAGCCCCCCAGAGGCGGAAGAGATCCTCCAGGTCGGGGTCGCAGGACCGCAGACCATCCAGCAAGGCTATCGTGATCGGGAAAAAAATGACGAGTCCGGCCACAAGGACCTTGCTGGCCAGACCGTATCCAAGCCAGAAGACGAGGATAGGAGCAAGGGCAAAGATCGGCAGCGCCTGGGAGGCTGCCAGAAGAGGCGCCAACGCCTTCCGGAGCCCGGGCCTGGCGAAAAGGGTCAAAGCCAGCACAAAAGCAACGGCGACAGCTCCGGTGATACCAAGGAGGATCTCCTCCAGGGTGACGAGAGTGTGTCGAAAGAGAAGCGGAGCGTTCAAGGCAAGCGCTGCGGCAACCTGTGATGGAGTCGGCAGGAGAAAGGCCGGAATTTCCTCGAAACGGCACAATATTTCCCAGCCTGCCAAAAGAATCGCCGGTAACCAGAAAGCCTCTCTAAGCCGCATCGCAGATCCCCCCTTTGAGAATCCTGAGAAGATGCGAACGCTGGCGGACGATCTCCTCCCTGTCGGCATTTCGGGGCTTGGGGAGCTCCAGGCGCAGGATCTCCTCCATCCGTGCAGGGCGGCCCCGGAGGAGGAATACCATGTCGGCCAAAAGCAATGCTTCCTCCACATCGTGAGTCACCATGAGAACGGTTCGTCCAAATTCCCTTTGAAGACGCAGCAGTTCTCCCTGAAGGTCCCATCGTGTCAGGGCATCCAGGGAAGAAAGAGGCTCGTCCAGCAGTACTATCGGCTTATCCGTCAGGATCGTCCGGACCAGGGCGCATCGCTGACGCATGCCCCCGGAGATCTGCCTGGGAAGGGCTTTTTCATACCCCCCTAGTCCGAATCGCTCAAGCAAAATCAAAGCCCGCCGCCTTTCCGCAGGTCCGTCCAGGCCCGAGACACGCCCCGGGAGTCGGACGTTTTCCTCGAGCGTGGCCCATGGCAAAAGCAGGTCTTTTTGCGGCATCCATGCCGCCAGACCCGAAAGGCTCGGCACCGGACACCCATTCCAGTGAATTGCCCCCTCACTCGGGGAGACAAGACCGGCAAGTGTCCGGAACAACGAAGTCTTGCCGCATCCCGAAGGGCCCAGGATCACACCGAACTCCCCTACATTCAGCCGGAAGGCAACTCTTTCGAAGATCGGGGAACCCTCCAGTTCCAATGAAAGCCCCGTCACCTCAAGCAAGAAAGCCGCCTCTCTCGATCACCCTGAGGAAGGCCCCGGCGGCGGCAGTAATATCAGGGACGCCGACTACCGCCTGGTGGACCGCAACGCCACAAGCCCCACATTCGAGGACCTTCTCGAC
>JAUSOU010000083.1 GCA_030656095.1 Thermovirgaceae bacterium
AAGAGCTCTCTCTCTGATTACCAGAAACGGCGAAAGCGTCGCTGAGGAACTCTTGCGGCACAGGAAGGACGGATCTTCCATTGAAGTTTCCTTCCTCGGGGTGCCCATCCGCATGTCCGGAGGAATGAAGTACTCATACGGGATATACAGGGACATCACCGAACGCAAGAGAAGCGAGGCGGAACTTCTTCGCCTGAACAGCGAGCTCTTTATTGCGGCCACCACCGATAAACTGACAGGACTGCTCAACAGGCAGCACTTCGATGAGATCATGGAGAGGGAGATAGCAAAATCATCCAGGTACGGAACTCCCCTTTCCCTGATAATGATTGATCTGGACAACTTCAATTACCAGAACGACTCCTCCGGACACCTTGCCGGAGACCGCGCTCTGGAGACCATAGCCGGAATTATCAAAGACAACATCCGAACCTCGGACACGGCGGCCCGGTGGGGAGGGGACGAATTCATCCTCTCCTCCCCGACCCGGCTCGAACAGGCCGCCGCCCTGGCGGAGAAGATCCGGCAGCTTTTTCTTACACTGACCCACGATGGCTTCGGCCCCATCAAGGCAAGTTTCGGAGTTTCATCCTACCTGGAGTGCGACACCGTCGATTCGCTCACGAAACGGGCCGACGGTTCCATGTACGGGGCCAAGCGCAACGGTGGAAATCTCGTAGTATCGTCATGATAACTTTTCCCGGGGCATGTTCGGCGTCACGGTCTTAAATGATGTAAAATACGGGAAATCTCTGGAACGAGGTGAGCAACATGACTATGAAAAAAGGAATTTTCGGTCTGATAATGTTTGCTCTCGTTTTTTCCGCCCTTTGCGCGGGCCCGGCATTCGCCAAAACACGGATAGCCGTAATTGATTTCGAGGACGCGGCAGGTTCGGGCGCTCCGGCAAGGGCGATCACGGACATGCTCGTGACGGAGCTCTTCAAAACGAACCTCTTCACGATCATCGAGAGATCAAAGATCGACTCTCTGCTCTTCGAGCAGAACATGGTCATATCCGGGGCTATCGACCCATCGACTGCCGCCAAAATCGGAAAACTGCTGGGCGTCGAG
>JAUSOU010000087.1 GCA_030656095.1 Thermovirgaceae bacterium
TCCCGAAACCTCCTGTTTTTGCGTGAATCGTGAATCGTGACTCGTGACTCGTGACTCGGGACGGGGAAACCTTAAAGGCGTAAACGGTGAACGGTCAACGGGAGACACCAACGGCCAGACCCGGCACCACAGAGATACACAGAGAAAAACCTAAACCTTTTATCCACAGATTACGCAGATCAATGCAGATTAGATATAAAAAATGTCATTCTGAGCGAAGCGATGAATCTGCCCGTAGGTTCCGCCTCATCCCGATCCGCGATTTAAGCCCTTGCTTTTGCGAGTCACGAGTCACGAGTCACGATTCACGATTCACGCAAAAACAGGAGGTTTCGGGATGCTTATCGACAGGGCAAGGCGGTACTATTTCTTCGAGGACATGAACTGCGCGGAGACTATTCTCTGCGCCGCTAACGACGAATATGGACTTGGCCTGGACGCGACCGGCCTCAAGACGATGGCCGGTTTCGGGGGCGGCATGGGAGTTGAAACCACTTGCGGTGCACTTGCCGGAGCCGTTGCAGCAATTTCGGTGCGCTTCACGAAGACGAAGGCGCACGAGGACCCCATTGTGAAGGATCTCTGCAAGAAACTGATGGAGAAATTCGTAGAGGAGCACGGATCCATGATGTGCACACCCTTGAAGGAACTTTACCGCGACGAAAGATTCCGCTGCATGCCGGTGATCGACCGTGCCGTCGCAGTGCTTGAAAAGGTGATGAATGAAGCGGTTACTCGTACCCTTTCGCTACGCTCGGGCACCTTGTAACTTGTGACTCGTAACTCGTGACTCGTAACTCGTGACTGGGAAGGGCAAGATCATGTCATTCCGAAAGTGCAAAGCTTTAGCTTGTCATTCCGAGGAGTATAACGACCGACGCAGTGCCCGAATCCGCTCAGGTGCGGATGAAGGGTAGGAATCTGGGTCAGGATCAGATCCCCGCCAGTGGGCGGGCGTTCCGCCTCGGTCGCTACGCAGCGGGATCGAGAGATCTGATCAAAGTCAGCTACGAGGTATACTAATTGCATACATACGGTTAAAATCAAGACCTGACCCCATTGTTTGACCTTCTTACGATTCACGATTCACGATTCACGGTTTCCCAAGGAGGCCTGCCATTGAAACCTGAACGTTTCATAGTCTTTTTCACGGGGATAATTGCCCTTATCATGCTGGGCGCCGTTCTCAAGATGGCCAGAGGAGTCTTTCTTCCTCTTGTCATCGCAGGCCTGTTTTCCTTCCTTTTCGCTCCCGTCGTCAAATACATGTCGAAACGCCGGATACCGACCTTCTTGAGCACCTCCGCAGTCCTGCTGATCTTCATCGGGATCTGCGCCGCCGGTGGACTCTTCCTGAACACCCGCATATTGGCCCTGGTAGAGGCCTATCCCCGTTACCACGAGCGTTTCGGGATTCTTTTCAGCGCCATCGTGAGCCAGTTGGACCTCTCGCCGGTATGGTGGGAGAACATCCAACTGGCGCCGGTGGTCGGGGAGCGACTCCTGACCCTTTCGGGATTCCTGATGGGATTTTTGACCAACCTCGTCCTGGTGGTCTTTTTTCTGGTTTTCCTGCTGATCGGCGCGCCCTACTTCGACCTCAAGCTCGACATGGCTCTTTCTTCCCGCAACGCGGCCCGTGCCAGAGAAGTCACCCGCTCCATTTCCGGCCAGATCAGTTCGTATCTCTTCCTGCAGTTTGTGCTCAGCGCGGCAACCGGATTTTTTGCCTGGGGACTTTTCTCCTTTATCGGTCTGGATTTCGCCGTAACATGGGGGGTACTGACGTTCATTCTCAACTTCATACCCAACCTGGGCTCCTTCATTGCCGCCGTCCCGCCCGTCCTTCTCTCTTTGATCCAGTTTTACCCCGATTTCGGCCCCTCGATAGTTGTAACAATCGGACTCCTCGTCATCCAGCAGACCATAGGCAATTTCATCACCCCGAAGATCATGGGAGAAAGGCTCAACCTCAGCCCGGTCGTGATCCTTGTCTCCCTTCTTATGTGGGGGTGGCTGTGGGGAGTGACGGGGGCCATCCTTTCCGTTCCCATCGCATCCACGATCAAGATCGCATGCGACAACATAGGCCCCCTCAAGCCGTTGGGAGTCCTCATGTCCTCTGGAAAACACTTCCACAAAATCCACAAACAGAAAGAGTCTTAGCTGACCTTTGGCGAGGGGCCTGACGCCTTCCCTGCTCTGTAAACCTTGAGAAAGTAGGCAGCCATTCCGATAATCTCTCCGGCGATAAGGAAGAGCCTGCGGGCGTCCATCTCGACAACCCTTTCGAGGGCGACCGCCGCCGCCATCCCCTCTGGAGGAAGGTAGTATGTCGATGCGTAGGTGAAAAGGGCCAGGACCAGCGCGGTAACAGCGGCGGCACCCGCCAGGCCCAGACGGGTCCTCACGTGGACGCGTGAAAAAATGAACTGCGAAACTATGAAGCCGAGAATACCCATGACAAACCTCAAGAAGGATCACCCCATTTTTTGCCGATAAAAGACCAGATGGACTGCCCAGGAGCTTCGGCAATTTCCCCTCGGCGGACAACCGTGTTATATATAAACGTGAAAAGTGTATTTTTGCAAAGGGGGTCTTGAAATTGCCCAAGATCGGACTCGCCCTCGGTGGAGGAGGAGCCAGGGGCGCGGCGCATTTTGGTGTCCTGAAGGTTCTCGAGGAAGAAAGAATACCCATCGACATTATAACGGGAACTTCCATGGGGGCCATAGTTGGCGGGATGTATGCCCAAAACCCGGATTCCGCAGCGGTGATCAAGCGATACAAGGCGTTCCTCGGAAACACCGACTATGATTCCCTCGGGCTGCAGAACATCGTTCCGCCCGAAAATGACGAGCCCCACCTACTCCAGCGATTCGCCCGCACGATCGCCAAAAGCATATATATTGGCTCTCTGGGCTACCGCTCCGGCGTCATGAAGCCGGAGATCCTCGAGAACGCCCTGCGGATACTTTTGGACAGGGGTAATATCCAGGACGCGGAGATACTTTTCGGTGCTGTCGCCACTGACCTCAACTCGGGAAATACGCTCCTTCTCACCGAAGGCAGCCTTCGGCGTGCTGTGCGCAGAAGCGCCCTGATCCCCGGTTTTCTGCCTCCAGAGCAGGATGGGAAAAGGCTCATCACTGACGGGGGTGTCAGCGAGCCCATTCCGGTGGATTCGGCCAGGAAAATGGGAGCGGATGTCGTTATCGCGGTCTCTGTGGATACAACGGATATGCCGGACCTGGAAGATCCCAGCATGATAAACATCATGCGCCGGTGTGACGTGATCAGGGGAAATTTCATGTCAGACGTGCAGACAGGAAAGGCCGATGTCGCGATATGGCCGGACTTGAGCGGCAAACACTGGAGCGAATTTCTGTCCTCCGAGGAATTCATCAAGGCCGGCGAAGAGGAGACACGCAAAAAACTGCCCGAGATCCGCAGCGCCATCCGCGGAAAGCGCCACTGGATATTCCGGATCCTCCCC
The DNA here is from genome assembly GCA_030656095.1 of Thermovirgaceae bacterium. Lineage (GTDB taxonomy): Bacteria > Synergistota > Synergistia > Synergistales > Thermovirgaceae > UBA2252. Next base: position 3,497 of record JAUSOU010000087.1, read on the forward strand.
TGGAACTGAACTCTATTCTTTCCTGAATCCGCTCCCCCGCAGCGTCTTTATTCGACGAGAGCATAGCTCTTTTCGCGGAAAAGGTTCAGGCAGACATCGGCAACTTCAGGATCGTACAAAATTCCTCTGTTCTTTTCGATCTCATCCAGAGCCGCCTCAATGCCCCGGGTGGGCCGATAGGGACGATGTGAAGCCATAGCTTCGACCACGTCGGCGACGGCCAGGATGCGGGCCTCCAGAAGAATGTCGTCCCCTTTGAGCCCCGAGGGGTAGCCGGAGCCGTCAAGGCGCTCATGGTGCTGATAGATTATCTCGCCAAGCGGGATCACGGACTCGATATCGCTCAATATCTCGCGTCCATGCAACGGGTGCTCCCTGATGAGGTTCATCTCTACTTCTGAAAGTTTTCCCGGCTTGCTCAGTATCTCGGACGGGACCGATATCTTGCCTATGTCGTGCACTAAACCGGCCGTATATATACCCTCGATGCGCTCAGGAGCAAGCCCCATCCCGGCGGCGATCTCTCCAGCAAGGGCCGCCACTCTTTTCTGGTGCCCCGCGGTGTAGGGGTCCCTTCGCTC
>JAUSOU010000069.1 GCA_030656095.1 Thermovirgaceae bacterium
TTGAGATGCAGCTTGCCTGCCTGGGAACGACGGTGACCAAGGCTCTGAACCTTCCGGCGGCTCCCTATCTGGCGACAAACTACAAAGATGCGCAGAAGCTCTTCTCTCCCGGCGGGGCGGTCTATGATGTCGTTGGAGATCTGCTGGCGAAGAACGAGAACATCCACCTGATTTCGGGGTGGCCAGTGTATTTCGGCGGTATCGGCCTGCTCGTGAAAGCTCCGGCTCCGGGTGATCCGAATGTTCCCAAAAACATCAAAATACGTGTTCCTCCTATCAAATCATTCGAGCTTACTGCGGAAGCCCTTGGCTACATGGCGACGCCCATCCCCTGGGCAGAGGTCTTTACTGCCATGCAGACGGGGATCGTCAACGGTGTAATCGGCGGAGGCGCCGAAGGCTACTACTCAAACTTCAGAGATCTTCTTAAGGAATATCTCGTCGTCAACGATCACTTCGAGATGTGGTGGTGGTACGTCAACAACGATCTGTGGAAAAGCCTCAGCAAGGCGGATCAGGATCTGCTGACGAAGCTTGGTAGAGAACTGGAAGCCAAACGGTGGAAGGAAGCCCCCGATGCCGAAAAGGCTAACATGAAACGTCTGGCCGATGCCGGCATCAAGATCATAACCTTCAGCCAGGACGAACTTAACGCCATGGCTGTGAAGTCTCGCAAACTGGTGTGGCCGGCGATCAAGAAAGATATCGGCGAAGAGGTCTTCGAAAAGGTCGTGTCCCAGATCAAGTAAGGTTATTTGATGCATTTTCTGGAACAGGGCGGAGCTGCTCTTAAGCCGGGAGGGGCAAGGCCCCTCCCGGCTTATTGCAAAGGAGTTCTACAGGAAAAGTGCCGGGAAGGTTTTAGGCATGTTACTGGCGGGATTTTTTCCATGTGATTTCCACGTTGGCATATCAGGCTTCACTTATTTAAAGGAACAATCTGCCGGGATCAGGGAGTGAAAAATCATGAATGGCCCAAATCGTATTTCCAAGGAAACCGAAGAAGGGATATTTCACGCAGCAGGGGAACTCAGGCTCCGCAAGGTGCCTGTAAAGGATGTACGTTTCGGGGACAGGATCGAGATCATGGGGACGACGCTTTTCATCAATAGGGAGGAAATTTGCGGTGTTCTGCTGGAAGACCGGCACCTCCGGTCCGCGGATGTCCGCATTGCAAGGCCCGGTGACAGCACTCGAATTATT
>JAUSOU010000090.1 GCA_030656095.1 Thermovirgaceae bacterium
CGGGGATCTCCAGCGAAGATTCGCGAAGGGCCTCGACCCTGACTTCTCCCATGTCGTATGTCTTGAAAACCTTATGAAGCCTCCATGTCGACTCATTCACGCTCATATTCCAAAACCTCCGTTGCCATGGTAATTTTACACGATTTCAGAGCGGCTATTTAAAGAAGCAGGGCAACGGCCTTCACCAGGGTCGAACGGTTCAAGTCCTTTTCGGGTAAAATCGGTAGATGAAATCCCAAACTCACTCCGAAAATAAAAACCTCAGGCAGAGCGGCGTGCTCCTGCATATATCCTCGCTCCCCTCTCCATGGGGCGTGGGCGACTTTGGCCCGGGAGCCGAGCGTTTCGCCGATTTCCTGGCGGCGGCAGGGCAGACTCTCTGGCAGGTCCTGCCCCTCTCGCCTACGGACCCCGGGCAGGGAAGTTCACCCTACAGCGGTTTGTCGGCCTCTGCCGGAAATGAGCTCTTCATAAGCCCTGAAATACTGGCAGAGGAGGGACTTATCGAGCGTTTTGCCCTTGAACCACCTTCGGACCTCCCGCCCGGGAGGGCCGACTACGCGCGCTCGGCACATCTCAGGGAGCCGTTTTTTCGAAAGGCGTTCGCAGCATTCTCTTCTAAAAATGAACCTGACCCCGGCTTTGCCTCCTTTTGCCGTGACAACGCCTGGTGGCTGGAGGATTTTGCGCTCTTTGCCTCTCTCAAGAAAGAGTTCGAAGGTTCTCCATGGTACGAATGGCCTGCCCCCCTCCGCGACCGGAAAGACGCGGCTCTGGAAGAGGCGCGAAAAGATCTTGCGCGAGAGATTGCGTATCGCAGCTTCCTGCAGTACGTCTTTTCGGGTCAGTGGGAGAGGGTCAGGGGCCTGTGCGCGGGCCGGGGCATCGCGATCATGGGGGACCTTCCCGTCTACGTAAGCCTCGACAGCGCCGACGTCTGGGCGAACCGGAGGCTCTTCGATCTTGACGAATCGGGGAGTCCCCGAAACGTCGCCGGTGTCCCGCCCGATTACTTCTCCCCCTGGGGACAGATGTGGGGCAACCCTCTCTACAACTGGGATACTCTCGAACGGGAAGGTTTCGGCTGGTGGGTTCGGCGCCTGGAACATGCCTTCTCTCTTTTCGACCTGGTGCGGATCGATCACTTCAGGGGGCTCGTAAAGTTCTGGTCGAT
>JAUSOU010000072.1 GCA_030656095.1 Thermovirgaceae bacterium
GACTTTTGACTTCAATGGCTGGGCTTCTCAGCGTTGGACGATTTTTTGTGGACCGCCGGGCCGATGAAGACGTAGACAAGGCATAACCCGGCCAGTATCGTGGCGATCCAGGCCGCATATTTATCACTGAGCACGAAGAGAAAGATGACGGCCAGGGTGGCCGGGGCGAAGTATCGGACCTGATTGGATGGCTTGGGGTAGCGGAAGGTCGATAGCTGGAACAAGATCATCACCAGGATGGGGAGCTGGAAGAGGAGCGAGAAGGGCCCCCTTACAAGGATGTTCCCCTGAGGCTTCAGGATCAGCGCGGCAAAGACCACGAGCGCGATCCACGAGGAGTTGACCGTGATCGGGAGACCGATGAAGCCGCCCTGGCCGCGAAAGGGGTCCTTCGCCCGGAAGCGCGACATCCGAACGGCACCTGAGAAGACTATGGCAGTTGGGAGGATCCAGCGCCATAGGGGGTTGGGGCCGTAAAGAAGAATGGCAAAAAGAAGCGCTGCCGGGGCAAGCGAGAAGGCGGTGAAGTCTACGAAGGTGTCCAGCTCGGCTCCGAATTCGGTGGAGCCGTTGATCCATCGGGCAAGGTTGCCATCAAGTCCGTCGAGCACCAGAGCCAGCATTATGTACTTGGCCGATCGGGCCAGAAGGAAGGGCATTCCGAGGCGCATCGCCTCCAGGGTCGAAAAGATGCCGGCAAAACCGAAGAAGAGGGCCGCGAGCGTCACCAGCGACGGGATCGTTTGTCTTATCAGCTTCTCCGTTATCATGCCTGAACCTCCCTTACGATCCGTGCGATGACCGTCTCGCCGGCCGTTACCTGCTCTCCGATCCTGGCGACCATTTCTATGTCGCCCCTGGGAAAGTACATATCGAGCCGGGACCCGAACTTCATCAAGCCGAAACGATCCCCCCTGCCGACTTCAACCTTTTTGTCATGGGAAAGCCAGTATACGACGCGGCGGCAGACGGGGCCGACGATCTGCCGGATGAGGCAGACAGTACCCTCGCCGCGGACGAGGATGGCGTTGTGCTGGTTCATATCGGACGATTTTTCATCGAATGTGAAGAGCCTTTTGCCGGGGAAGTAGCCCAGAAATGTAGAGCGGCCGCCGATCGGGAAGCGGTTGACGTGGATGTCGAAGAGGCTGAGAAAAATACTGATGCGGATGGTATCTCCCTTGAGGTACTCCTTTTCGTGAACTTCGGCGATCTTCGCCAGTGTGCCGCTGGCAGCGGCTACGATGACGCCCGGCTCCGTCGGCGTTTTCATATCCGGGTCGCGGAAGAAGTAGAGCATGTACGCCGCCGAGGCACCTCCGAGGAGGATGGCGAAGAAGAGCCCCACGCAGCTTGAGCCTCCGAGGAGCCTCAATGCCCCGTAGACCCCGACTCCAAACAGCACAGACGCCAGAAGAAACGGC
>JAUSOU010000116.1 GCA_030656095.1 Thermovirgaceae bacterium
TCACACTCGTTGCAGGCAACGGCTTAAAGCCGTTGCGGCTCCTTCGCTTGAAGGGAGAATGAGGGGTTAGTGCTGTATTCAAAGCCTTCAGACTCTTTTGGCGGGAGTCCGGAGGCTTTTTTTGTTGTCCCGCGCGAAGGAGCAGCGTCGGCATTTGTTTTTTTGTAATACAACGTTTTCATAAGATTGCGAGCGAAGATATGCAAATTGGCATGTTGATAAAACGGCTGACAAGGGTTTATCTGGGAGTATTTGTGGTCATCGCCTGTTCCATTGGACTTGTCTGCTTTTTCGCAGCAAAGTCCAACCGTGAGGCAGGGGCCCTTGCCGCCAACGGAGGGGGCGCCCATAACCACGACCGTAGCAGGCGCGTCGTTCCTCATGGCTCCGGGACATCTTCCGCCGCCATAAGCGACGGCGAAAGGCTTGAGGATAGCAATCATATAGACAAACCCGGAAGCACAAACTCTTCTCCGGAGCTTTTCGGCGCGGCCACCAACCTGAACGAAAACGCGGAAGCCGAAGACATAACCGACGACGAAGAAGCCTCCCCCGAAGAGATCGCCGCGCTCAAGGAGAAACTCATACGGGAAAAGTTCGGCGTCATACTTCGGCAAGGGAAATGGATACCAACGATCGGCGGCGGCACAAACTTGGTTTATATCACAACCGGATCACTTCCACCGGGCCGGGTTGGCGAAGTCTATAATGTGCAATTCCAGGCCACGAGCGGTTTTTCGCCCTACCTGTGGAGCGTCGTGGGGGGTGAACTGCCGGGGTCGTTCTCGTTCGACAGCCAGTCCGGCAAACTCAGCGGCATTCCGATCGAACCAACCACGATGAATTTCTTCCTTCAGGTGACCGACCGGCGGGGCGCAAAGGACGTGGCGGAATACGTCCTGACGTTTCAGCCGGAACAAAGTCTCGGGATCGCGACCGAGAGTCTGCCCGCCGCTGTTCCCGGCGAGGACTACTTCTTCCAGCTTCAAGCTACCGGATGGGTTCCACCGTATGCGTGGAGCGCGGCGGGTAATCTCGATGAGATCGGGACACTGGTTCTCGATCCTCAAACGGGGGT
>JAUSOU010000117.1 GCA_030656095.1 Thermovirgaceae bacterium
TATCTGCGTCTCCGTGGCCGGGGTAGAGCTGTTGGGAATCAAGATACGAGCAGCCTTGGCATCCTTTGCTACGGCCGCAAAATATGATTTGGAATTTACCAACGGCACTAATTACAATACGGATGCACGGAAGGCCGCCCAAAGGGAGAAGGAAACCTGCCCGCAATGTGAGAAGCGCGTTCCCAAGGAGGAACTTCCAGGCGAGTGGTGTGGATGGGCAAGCGCAAGAGCCAGAGAAACCGTACGTAACACTGTATCGGAGTCTCCCATCGCGGTGGAGTGAGACCCTATGAATGAAGACAATGGGTTCCCTCTTCTACTCGAAGCCTTGGACGAGAAGAGCAGGGCCTTGTTCTGGCATGTCTGGTGGCGCCGACATGCGGACATATCCGAACTCAGGCGGATTATGAATGTATCCAGTGATTTCGAGATCCTTTTTCGCATCCGGGATGTAATCAATGCCAGGGCGAAGGAAATCCTGGGCAGGCCCGTCCTTTTTTTCAAGGAATCGCGAGTGGATCCTGTCAGCGGTAGAAGGCTCGCCTTCCGATGGTGGTTTCTTGATGAGATCGATCTCTTCGGTGGAGAGAGTACTGTGGTGGATACCTTCCAAGAAGATGGGAGGTTCGTGGTGATCATGCAAGTTCCCGGTATTTCGAGGTTATCGGAAGCCTCGCCGCCGGTGGTGGAGTATCGAAACGGGGTGCTAAAGATCACACTGGACAAAGAGTAGGGACATGTCGATTTCAGTTTATGAAGTAAATCTGAAGCAGAGGTTTTTGGGGTTGGTGATCGCCCAGTTGGAAGTTCTTCGGGACGCGTTGAAGATGATTGAGGCGCTGAAACGCATCGAGGGAGGAACGCCCCACGAGGGGAAGTGTGAGCGGTTGGGAGAATCCTTCATGGACCTTGAATGTCGCTTTGGAAGGAATCAAGAAGGAGCAGGGAATCGTCGACTCGATCCAGGTCGTTCGGGATTGTCTGGTTCAGGTGGTGAACGGTGTTGTGGACCGGATCATCAATCCGG
>JAUSOU010000120.1 GCA_030656095.1 Thermovirgaceae bacterium
GTTCGTCGAGGCAGCGTTTTGCCTGCGGCTTCCTTCAGACTCCACCTCGCGGTGGCAGCCCTTGCCGTCCGGCTAGCAGTTCCCCCTGTCGGGCCTGCAGAGGACTTTCACCTCCAAGTCGGTGCGCCCTGCCGGGCGCACGAAGACGAAGAGCGCCTTCGTTTCCGAAGGCGCTCTGATGAAGATACTTTATCTGACAACGATGAGGGTCGTAGAAAAGTGGACCCAACCCGTTCCCAACTGGGGGCTGATACTCGGAGACCTGATGATATACTTCGAGGACAGAATTCAACAGGCTCTCTAGGGCTCAACCTCGATAATGGACTTTACACAAAATATTACGCACTCTCGGCAACCGATAGATCGGAACCTTTAAAACCCTTACTTACTCCCAGAGCCCGCCTTCAGCCGACCCGGCGCATGATGCCAGAAATGCTTCGCGGTTGTCCACGGCCCCGATCACCTGATGTCAAGCTGCACCTTGACGGCTTCCTCTATCTTGCGCATATCCTCGGATGAGATAACTCCAGCCCTCTGAAAGAGCCTTTCTTTGCTGACCGTAGCCAGTTGGTCCGCCATGGCTTTGCATTCTTTTCCATCGAAGACAACTTTCGCCTCGCTCGGGTAGAGGCGGTCTGTGTTGCTGGTCAGCGGCACAACCTGTACCCTGTTGAGGGAAGCGTTCGAGGCATCATTACTTACGATCACCGCAGGCCGTTTTTTCTTTATCTCTCCGCCGATCGAAGGGTCAAAATTAACCCACCATACCTCACACCTCTTCTTCAACGGTATCCTTGAAGGTTGTCTCGGCCCATTCCATGGCTTCTTTTTCTCTCTCCTTGTCTTTCGCCATTTCGGCATAAGCTGACACAAGATCCGGACGCAAAACGTACGGTCGCACCAGCTCCTGCACAAACCGGCTTATCTTTCGGGAGCCGACTTTCCGGTACAGCCCATCGTAAACTTCCTCATCTATTGTTATGGTAAGTTTTTTCTGCATAGCGCACCTCCTTATACGTGTAATATACGTATAATAGTGGGTGGTGTCAACAAAGCAGACCAGCCCTCATTTGTGTTTCCCTGGCACGTTCCCAGAACTCGTGGACAACCCTGTGGGTATTGAAGCAGCTTCCGTTGAGAGCGATGATGGTGCGCGCAGGGAAAACTGGAGAGTGTACATATCATGGATCTGGGTTAAAATAGAAGTATCTGGAATATATCTTTTGTTATATTCCGGGTCTGGCGAAAGGAAGTGGTTTCTGTCCATGGATGGAGACAGTTCAGGTAATCCTTTATCGTATGTTAAACATATTATGAACTGAAACAGCCGGATCTTACCCGCTCCCATTCCGGCTGGCGCCGGGCTGCGGAGAGGTTCCCAAAATCCCCTCCTATAGCCCCTTTGAACTGACACAACAATTGAAATCGGCAAGACCCCGAAACCCCCTTCCGGAAGGAAGAGGTTTTGTGTTGGCTTGTCGCAGGGGCATTCTGCATGGGATGCTCCCCAAGGCAAAGGAGGGGTTATTTTGATCAATATTTTTAAAACCGACGAAAAAAGTATCCGCCAACTCGACTTCCCCGCAATCGAGGCTGGGTGCTGGGTCAATGTGGTGGCACCCACCCCAAAGGAAGTCGCCTCCCTGGCCAGGCTCTGCAAGATCCCGAACGATCTCCTGACGGCCGCCCTGGACCCGGAAGAAACCTCACATATAGAGATCGACGACAACTGTCTTCTTGTGGTCGTCAACATGGCAAAAAGTTCCGGGGCTTTCGAATTCGATACGATTCCCCTCGGGATCGTCGTCACGCCGGATCTGCTCCTGACGATCTCGACGGAGGACCTGGGAAACCTCCCCAAAAGCCTTG
>JAUSOU010000124.1 GCA_030656095.1 Thermovirgaceae bacterium
ACCATCATCGGCGGGTTCCTGTCATTGATCCTGGCGGGAACCCTTGCTTTATGAACCTCCGGCCATGTTTTGACAAGACCGGCAGTTCTGCTGGTTGCCGCGTCACACGAAGGTCTTGAGATATGCGTCGACCGCTTCAGCAAGGAAACCAGGCAAGGAGGGAAAGCGCTTGAGTATCATCGGTGATGACGTAACCCGCATTCGTTCGATATTCTACAAGGATCTGTCCCAAAATGGAACACTGGAGGAGCTGCAGACGTTGAGAGTGCGCTTTCTCGGTAAAAAGGGGGAAGTCACATCCCTGCTCAAACGGCTTGGTTCTCTTCCGGCCGGCGAGCGCCCGGAGGCCGGCCGTGTCCTGAATGAACTCAGGGACGAACTGGAGAGCGCTTTCTCCCGCAGGGGATCGGAGTGCTCAGGCCTGGAAATGACCGCCAGGGAGACCGAAGAGTGGCTGGATGTCACCCTCCCCGGAAGGGGGCGCCCAGGGGGAGCCTTCCATCCTGTCGCCCAGGTCGCGCAGGAAGCCATCGACATATTTGCCTCGATGGGTTTTTCCGTGGCCTACGGGCCTGAAGTTGAGGACGACTTCCACAATTTCGAGGGTCTCAACATCCCGCCGTACCATCCGGCCAGAGACATGCAGGACACCTTCTATCTCGAGAACGGCCTTCTGCTCAGGACTCATACATCTCCCGTCGAGGTAAGGTCGATGCGCCGATGGGGGGCGCCCCTCCGGATAATCATCCCGGGGAAGGTGTTCCGCAGGGACAGCGATCAGACGCACTCTCCGATGTTTCACCAGCTTGAAGGTCTTCTTGTCGACGAAAACATCTCGCTCGCTCACCTCAAGGGGTGCCTCGAGGCATTCGTCAACAAAATTTTCGGCCGCCCCCTTGCGGCACGTTACAGGGCAAGCTACTTCCCCTTTACTGAGCCGTCTCTTGAGATGGATGTGGAATGCGTGGCCTGTTCAGGAAGCGACCCATCCTGTCGGATCTGCAAGGGGACAGGCTGGCTTGAAATATCCGGACTCGGGATGACACACCCCAATGTCCTCAGGGCGGGGGGGATAGACCCCGTTCGCTACAATGGTTTTGCCTGGGGCATGGGTCTGGATCGTATCGCCATGCTCAAGTACGGTCTCAAAGACCTAAGGGTCTTCTTCGAGGGAGATCTCTCCTTCCTTACATCGACAGGGAGGCGAAAATAATGCTTGTATCCTTGAACTGGCTCAAAGTACTCGTCGATATCCCGGTCGATGCTCAAACACTGGCCCGCCGTCTCACGGATACAGGTTCCGAGATCGAAGGAATGGAAACCCCTGTTCCTCTCTTTCACGGTGCGGTCACTGCGAGGGTCGCAACGATCCAGATCCACCC
>JAUSOU010000148.1 GCA_030656095.1 Thermovirgaceae bacterium
TGCTTTTTCCGAAGCCGGAAGCCGGAGGCAGGCGACGCCGGAAAGGCCTTGATCGGCTGAAGCAGCGAGGTGTGGCCGGAGATCGCAAGATCTGCAGGCCTTTGGACCGGGCAGGGAAAGCAACGTACAAGAGAACGGAACTGGTTCAATTACCGGCAGATAATTATGGAAAGGTCGTTGACGTTTGTTCCCGTAGGCCCTGTAACCACCAGGCCGCCGCATGCGTCAAGAGCAGTCCACGAATCGTTGGCAGCCAACATTTCCTCGGCGTCGATCCCGATCCGGGCCAAATCTGCCATGGTGTTTCCGTCCACGATCCCTCCCGCGGCATCCGTGGGGCCATCGGTTCCGTCGGAGCCCACAGAGACAACAACAGTATCAGGAAGGCGTGCAATCCCCAGTGCTGCAGCAAGAGCCATCTCCTGATTACGCCCTCCTTTCCCTTTTCCCCTCAGATGAACGACAGTCTCCCCGCCGAGGATGATCGCGCATGGCGGAGGAAGGGGGTTCCCCGAAGCACGAACCTCGCGCGCGATGGCAGCGAGGAAAGAGCCCGCCTCACGGGCTTCACAGGATAGGGATGTAGTGAGCAAGAGGGTCTTGTATCCCCTTTGCCTGAGAAAGGTTTCCGCAGATGCACAGAGAGTGGAGACGCTGCCTGCGAGGATCGTGGTGACCTGGGGGAGGTTTTTGGGAGTCTCTTTCTCGATTTCGGCGATCAATTCCGGCCTCAACCGCAAGGAGAATTTTTTTGCGATGGCCAGGGCTTCTTTCGATGTGGTTTCGTCAGGGAAAGCAGGGCCGGAGGCGATGCTTTCCGTCCGATCTCCCAATACGTCGGAGAGGATGATCGAGAAGATCGAAGCGGGGGCAACAATTTGGGCAAACCTGCCCGCCTTGACCATGGAGAGACGCTTCCGAATGGTGTTGATCTCGTCGATATGTGCTCCGCAGGAAAGCAATTGCTCCGTCACGTCGGACAGGTCTTCCAGAGTGATCCCTTCCGCCGGCTTCTCGAAAAGTGCCGACCCTCCTCCGGAAACCAGAAAAAGGACCGTATCCAGGCTTTCAAGTCCTGAGACCATGTCCAATACTCTTGAGGTTGCCGAGATCGAATTTCTGTC
>JAUSOU010000155.1 GCA_030656095.1 Thermovirgaceae bacterium
CCGTAACGGACCCTCTCCGGTTTATGCCTGCAAATATAAAAGTTTACCGAACTTACAGGTTGGCGGAGACGAAAAAAGTTCGCCTGTTACGAAGGATGAGCAGAACGACCGTCTATGACGTGGTTGTTCGTCAGAATATACCCGTCCTCTGTCACTATGAAACCGGAACCTTCCCTCTCATTGGAACCTCCCGGGAGAAACTGTCGAACCTGTCACCAAATAACTCCCTGAAGAAGGGATCGTTGAGAATGTGGCGACCGACTGCTGTACCATTGCCCCGGTATCAATATTGACCACGGCCGGGGACGACTGTCTGACTATCCTGGCCACCGGGTTTCCGGTAAAAACATCCTGCGCTGCTGCGGATTGTGAAAAGAACGAGAAGGCAGCGACCGCGGCAAGCACCGACAGGACAGGAGCGATCAGAAGCCTGTGCCCAAATCTGTTATTCATTCGAAGCACCTCCACGGTTCTTTTCCTGAAATTATGCGCTTTCCTCCCATTCAGGGAATCGTAAATTCTACGGATACGGGGTCTCCAGGCTTGAATCCGAGAATGTCCGAAGCCCTCCCCTTGTTGACGGCAATAGAGACGAATCCCCAGCTGTCCTCGAGCGCCACGAGTTCACCCGAATCGACATCCGAGAATGTTCTTCCTACCGGAATGCTGAAGAGCCAGCCGCAACTGATCCTCATCCCTGGACCTCCCACGTTGCCGAGGGTGGTCCAGGGGATGTTGGTCCTGATGGTGCCAAAAGCGTCTACAAGGGCCACGTGGCCGGATATCTTGCCGGGGGTCGTTTGAGGAGCGGGAAGGGGGAATGATGTCATATCCCCCCGGGTCAGAGAAGTGCCGCACTCTTCGGGAGGCATCCCGGCAACGAGATCGGCGACGACCGGCGCCATAATGTCCCTTGCGTGGAAGGTTGTTGAGGTTGTCTCGATACCGAAGGCGGGCCTTTCAACCGACCAGCAGGCACTGACGCCGCCGGCCCTCTCGGCGGCCGGGATGAGAAGCCCGTTGTCAGGCCCTACCAGAAGGTCTCCCCGGGAGCTTTTGACGACAAGTGTGTTCCTCCTGGTTCCGACACCTGGATCAACAACCGCGAAATGAACCCCCACTGGCATGTATAGTATGGCTCCCGCCAGCATCCACCCGCCGGAGATAATGTCGAAAGGAGGAACTTCGTGGCTTATGTCGATGAGCGGCAGATCTACTCCCCTTCGGAGAAGAAGGCCCTTGCAGCAGGCAACGGTCTCGTCGGCCATGCCGAAATCGGACAGAAATGTCACACACCTGAAAAAACCTGTCATTTGAAAACCCCCCTTGTTTACTATATCATCCGGATCAAAAAGCAGGAATTCTGTAAGCGTGAAGACCCGTAACAGCGAAAGGCCCGCGCTAAAAAAACACGCGGGCCGGGATAAGCCTATAGTGATCGTTGATACCTGGCCGGATTGCTCAGTCCGCCCTTGAACCGTTCTTTCTGCACGGAGAAACGACGACTCTTCTCATGGGCTCCGTGCCCACTGAGCTCGTCTCCACATCATCGCGTTCCTGCAGGGTAATATGCACGATCCTGCGCTCCCAGCTGCTCATTGGTTCGAGCCGGATGGGCCTTCCCTTTCTCTGCACTTCCCTGGCCGCGGCAAGGGCGATTTTCTCGACGCTCTCCTGCCTCCGCATTCTGTAACCATCGCTGTCCAGCCTGATTCTGCTTTCGGGCTGTATGTCACGGAGAACAAGGTTGGTTACGAACTCCACGGCTTTCAGAGTCTCTCCGTAGCGCCCTATGACGATCCCCGCATCCTCTCCGGCGAGGTTGACGTTTCCGTCCTCTCCCACGACCGGCTCCACCGACAGATCCATACGGGTCAGCAGATCCTGAAGAAACTGAGATGGATCCGGCTGTGCTTTCCCTGATCCGCGGGATACCGAGACGCGCATCTTCTTGCCAAGTATGCCGAAGAGTCTTTTCCCCTCCCCCAGAACCTCAACTTCAAGTCCGGAGGGATCAATCGACCATCTGAGAGAACCAATATGAAGAGCTTCCTCGACTGAATTGACTTCCACTACAAATGTTTCCCGATCTTCCACAGGCTCGACCCCCCTACTGTCAACCATGGAGCCCTACGGCCTTGAATCCTTCCTGAGGGGTTTCTCCTTCAGCAGAACCGGCTTCTCCTGCATCTGCATCTCCACCTCAGTTTTGCGCTTTACATTCCACTGCTGGACGACGCCGATCAGGGACGAGACTCCCCAATACAGAAGGACACCACCGGGAAGGCTGAGACAGATGAAAGTGAGAAAAACCGGCATGAACCAGCTCATGAACTGCATCTGAGGGTTTGCGGAGCTGCCGCTGAGTTTCTGCTGGAACCATGTGAGGAATCCGACCCCAAGCAGCAGGATGAGGTTTGCGGCATATACAGATATATGGACAAGGCCGCCAGGATTCGCCATGATGCCCGAAAAGACCGTTTTAATTCCCGGAGTTAAACCCGCAATACCAACCGCGTTGGCCAGCGTGGAAAGTACGGAGCCCTCCAGGCTTATACCCAGGAAAGATGCTCCCCCCAGATTCAGGTTCATCAGAACACGGAAAAGCAGAATCAGTATCGGGAGCTGGACAAGCAGCGGAAGACACCCCGCAGCCGGGTTGACCTTGTTCTCCTTGTAGA
>JAUSOU010000156.1 GCA_030656095.1 Thermovirgaceae bacterium
ACGGGAAAACCGTATGCACGGTTTGATGAGGGGGAACAGGCTAACTTGATTATGCATCGGCTAGTGAGGCACCGCCAAACGAAAGAGGCGGATACAGATAGGCTGGCGCTAAGGTCAAAAAGCCTGTTCTCTACTCTACCCGCCGGTTTCTTGCGGGAGAAGTGCAACAGAGAGAAATATTTTTGTTTGTTTAAGCCAGGTCAGAAATATTTTTTTGCTTTGGGTTCTAAACCAGAAAAGTCCTTGTCCCCCTCTGTGCCCTACCCGGCACCCGCCGGCGGGCGGATTTGGGTACTTCGTCTGTGGTGCAACATTGGTATTGGCCTTGGCCTTGGCTTTTGCTCTTCAACACATATTCTGGTTTTCTCCGTGTCCCTCTGCGTCCTCCGTGGTGAACGTCCTGGCCTTTGCCCTGTCCCTTTCGATTCACGGTGTTTTCGCTCTTACCTCTCACGTCTCACGTCTCACATCTCACGCCCTTGCCTCTTCCGTTCACCCTTCACGCCTTGGTCCTTGCTGTCATCCCGAGCGTAGCCGCGGGATCTGGTTTTGCTCTCGCAGTTACCGTTCACCGTTTCCCGTTCACGCTTTTGCCCTCCTTTGCGGTGAAAAAGTTTTGGTTCTTGCCCTGTCCCAAAACATATATTCCGGTTTTCTCTCTCTTGCACTCCTCCGTGGTGAACGTCCTGGCCTTTGCCCTGTCTCTAAACCATATATTGTGCTTTTCTCTCTTGCACTCCTCTGCGTCCTCTGTGGTGAGATGTTCTGGCCTTTGCCCCTGTCCCTTTCGATTCACGGGGTTTTCGCCCTCACCCCCCTTGGGCGGGCTCCGGCCGTCCAGCGTAGAAATCGATTGGGCGAAACGCCCGCCCACTGGCGGGAAGAATACACTCTCTGTAAAAACATTCCGAATTGATGGACATCCTCCCGGAGGCCCCCCTGGGCGGGCTTCAGCCGTCCAACAGAGCACCGTGCGAGGAGAAAACAACCCCCTGTGGAAAGCATCCATGATCAATGTATCTCCTCCTGAAGACCCCTCACGCCTTTTTCCTTTAATCCTGTACCCATAAGGTTGAATTCAAGCCCTGACCCTAATGGGTTGGTTTTTTCGAGTAACGAGTAACGAGTCACGCGTCACGCTTTAAAGCAAACTATTTGTATATTTCACCCTTTAATGGCACTCTTATATATGTCAAGGGAAAACAACCCGACGACGGAAAGGAGGTGAAACCCATGGCCGTATACACAACCGCATCCTGCCGCCTGAACCTCAGGCTCCAGATCGGAACCAATGAAGCGGGGCGTCCGGTTCTGAGGAGTATTTCACTGAGAGACGTCTCTCCCGCAGCCATCGCCGACGACGTAGTGTCTGTTTCCGCGGCTCTCGGAGCGCTGCTCGAGTTCCCGATCGTGGAGACCAGCAAGATAGACACCGATCTCGCAGCCTAGAGATAACCACGCAATGTGAAAGGAGGTGAAAAAATGCAGACTCTCAGAATGGTTTTTGGAACCGTTGCCGGAGATCCCTGGACGATGACACTCAGCTACCCCAAGGCTGATCTCACGGCACTCAATGTCGAGACCGCCATGCAGGCGATCATCGACGCCGACATCTTCGCGTCCGGGCTTACAAGCATCCTGACCGCCCAGATCATCGACCGCGCAGTCACCGACCTGATCGACAACGGCTAGTTCCTGACATAGATGAAAACACCGCGGGCGGGTTCCCCGCCCGCGGAAAACAAGGAGGGAAAACGAATGGAGGATTTCTGGGCTTCAGCCGTCCAGAGCGGGTTTGCGGTTGCCGTTGCGGGCTACCTTCTCGTGAGGATGGAAAGCCGTCTGCAGGAACTTACCAACGCAATACGGGATCTCCAGGTAGCCATAGTCAACAGGGGAGGGATCTAGCTTGAAGGTAAACGACATCTTTGTCTCCCCTCACTTCAGGCTGAACGAATTCCAGTGCCGGTGCTGCGGATGTGTCAAACTGCACCCGGAATTGCTCGTAAAGCTGGAAAGCCTGAGAGAGTCCTGGGGCAGCCCGCTTCTGTTGACAAGCGGATTCAGGTGCTCGCAACACAACAGGAAAGTGGACGGCGCCGAGGCCAGCCTGCACCTTCTTGGGCAGGCGGCCGACATAGTCGTTCTCAACGGGAACCAGCCCGAATTCATCGAGGCGGCGGAAAAAGAGGGGTTCGACCAGGTCATCCCCTACGAAAAGAGAAATTTTGTTCATCTGGGAATATTCGGGGGAGACGAGCGCGTATCCCTCCCGGTGAACCAGCATAAATGGGAAATGGCGGACACCGTCAATGCCGGAGCCGGAGTATGAGGATGTGCTGACGGCGTTCCGGCCACTCGTGGAGGCCACGGCCCGACGCTACTGCAACAACGGAGACAATTTCGAGGATCTCGTACAGGAAGGCTACCTGATGATACTGGAACTGCTCCCCAAGTGCAGGAACCGGCAATTCCTGGCGAAGTTCCTGAAGAACCGCCTCCCCGCAAGGGTGAGGACCGCGGCCAGAAGGGAGTGGAAAGTAAACAAGTGCGAGGAGGAGTTCGACCCCGAGAAACACCAGGGCGCCTGCTGCCAGGAGCTCCCCTTCACTCGCTGGGCAGCCGAAGCCCTGCTCCCGGAAAGGGACTGCCGTATAGTCCGCCTCCTGGAGGCGGGCTTCACCCAGCAGGAGATCGCTGAAAGCATAGGTCTCACCCAGCAGGCGGTAAGTTTCCGGGTGGGGCAGATGCGGAAAAAAATGCAGGAGGAAGATCAGGCGTAAGGAGACAGGCATCATGAGGCAGGAAAACCTTAAGACGAACGCCGGGGGCCATCCGAAAAGGGTGGCTCCTTTTTCTTGTCATCCCGAACGGGTTTATGTGAGGGATCTCACCCTGATTCTTACCCGAATCCGCCCGTTGGCGTTGGCGGATGCCGGGTACGAAGTGACCGTTTTTGACAACGTCAAAAACGGGTTAGGAATCTGTACTTGATTCAGGTTCTCCCTGACCCAGATTCCTCGTCGTTACACGCATTGCCTCACTGAAAATCTAACCCTGTTGCAAATATCGTTGCCTCACTGAAAATCTAACCAGTTGTTCGCACTATCTGCGAAGACTGGAGGAGGAT
>JAUSOU010000159.1 GCA_030656095.1 Thermovirgaceae bacterium
GCCCAGCCTGCGGCACTGGTCGCGGTAGGGCGCTTTCATCCCTTCGTGATAGACGACCGCACGAACGCCTCCGCGAATGCTTTCAGCGGCCGCGAGAAGTTTCGGGTAACCACCTTCCGAACCGTAATCCCCTGATACTATCCACTGGTTGGGAAGGATATGGCTTATTCCGAACGGATGATCGACGTTCATCGCGGCTTCGGAGAAGGAGTGCTCGAAGTGGACCCCGCCCACGCAGATGACGTTTCGAAGCGGTTCTTCGCTGGAGAAGGGGCTCGTCAGGCTTCGCGCAAGGACATCTATCGCTCCTGTATTCCCCCAGCTTGCCGGCGTACTGCCGATCTCTATATCCAGCATTGGGATCGGGAACGAGTGAAGATCTTCGGGGTTCTGATCCTTGAATGTCCCCGTCCAGTGGGTGGCTTCGGTCACGACCGTAAAGTCATCCAGCCCGGCATCGCTGCGGTTCTTTTCGAGGGCATGAAGAAGATTCCGCATGAAACGGGAATCGGCGGGAGGGAATATCCCGGCCTCCACGTCGCCGATGGTGTGGACGGTCAGCACCTTGTCCGGCGCGTTCGCTCCCTCGTGCCAGTCGACCTCCGCGGCAAGGTCGAAATCGAGGAAATGCTCCCTCAAAACCGGAAGGTAGCGTCGGAAATCGTAGCTGACGAGCATATCCTGCCTCATGAAACAGAAGCGGTTTCCGTGTTCGTCGACGTGCTCCATGACCGGATAGCCGTCAACGCAGAGATCCAGCTCCTTCGGGCGGAACAGCTTCTCGACGCATTCGAACGCTGAACCCGATACGTGATCGTACCCATCTCCGACGCAGAAAAAATAAACGGCCCTGCGGGGCCTGTCCTGTGGGTTTCCGTTCATGGCTTTTGCGCCTCCCGGTAATTTGTCCTGTTATTATATATGGCGTCAGGATCCGCGAAAGGAGATGCTCGTCGTTGAAGGTCGAGATCGCACAGGAAGTCTTTCAGAAGTACCCGGATTACCGGCGAATAGTCGTGATCGGGAAAGACCTGGACAACTCGGAGGAGGACGCCGCTCTGCTCGCCCTTCTCAGGGAAGCCGAGGCAGAAGTCCGGCAGGACTCCGATCTGGAAAATCTCAAGGAATACCCGCCCATTGCCTCGTGGAGGAAGGTCTTCGAGGATATGGGACTGAACCCCAACAAGTTCCCTCCGTCGATCGCAAACCTGATAAAGAGGACCCGCTCAGGCAAGGATCTTCCGTTCGTCAACAGGCTTGTGGCGATATTCAACATCATCAGCCTCAGGTATCGGATCCCCTGCGGAGGAGACGACCTGGGGTGTGTGATCGGCGATGTCCGGCTGGGCCCCGCAAATGGCGACGAGGTCTTCGCCCACCTCGGCAACCCGGAGGCCGTGGAAAACCCGGCGCCGGGCGAGATGATCCTGCACGACACCGGAAACGGAAGCGTCTTCTGCAGGGGATGGTGCTGGAAGAACGGCGACCCCAGCAAGATAACTCCGCAGACGCGGTTCGTCGCCATCAACCTGGATGCCCTGCCCCCCGTGGATCGCGAAACGCACGAAAATGCAGCAGGCGAGCTGACCGCCCTTCTCAAGGATCACTGCGGCGGGACTGTCAGATCCATGCTGCTGGAACCGGGAAATCCTTCGTTCGAGGTCTAGGGGCTTTCGGGGGGCGCTGCGCGGATATGATAATTGCCCTTTGCGACTGCAACAACTTCTTCGTTTCATGCGAACGCAGACGCGACCCTTCGCTTGAGGGGCTGCCGGTCATCGTTCTGTCCCACAACGACGGTTGCGTGATCGCGCGCTCGAACGAGGCCAAGGCGCTGAATATAGGGATGGCGGTCCCTTTTTTCACCGTCAGGGGCATCTGCAAGGCTCACGGTGTGGTTGCCCTCAAGGGCGACCACACGCTCTACCGTCAGACCTCGAGGGATGTGATGGAGTGCCTGGGCGGGCTTTTCCCGGAGGTGGAGGTCTCCTCCATAGACGAGGCATATCTTCTGCTGACCGGGATTCAGACACTTGACCCGGCACGCACCTGCCTCGGCGCAAGGGGAAAGCTCCTGCTAAGCACGGGGATCCCGGCCTCTTTCGGAATAGCCCCCACAAAAACCCTGGCAAAGATCGCCAGCCGTTTCTCGAAAAAGGACCCTTCCTATAACGGAGTCTTTAACTTCTTAGACCATCCGGCGGCGGATGATCTTCTGGCTTCTCTTTCAGTCGGCGATGTCTGGGGGATCGGCAGCCGTTCCCTTGAGAGACTGCGGCAGATGGGCATACGGACGGCCCTGGATCTGAAGAATGCGGATGACGAAAAGCTCCTGAAGCGGTTTCCCATCGGCATGCTAAGAACCTCGCATGAACTCCGCGGGGTATGCTGCCACTCTTTCGAGCCCGATCCGGAAAGTCATAAGTCCATACAGATCGCCCCATCCTTCAGGAAGCCCGTCACCGACCTGGAGACGCTCCAGTCGACGGCAGCGGAGCACGCCGTCGAGGCAGCCAAAACACTTAGAGCCGAAGGGCTTGTCTGCGGGGTAGTCCAGGTATCCATACAGACGAACCCGTTCAGAAAAGACCTCCCCCAGTACGAAGCGACAGCGGATCAGCGTATCGAAGAGCCGACGGACTATTCACCGCTGCTTGCCGATGCAGCAAGACAAGCGACCGAAAAGATCTACAAACCGGGTTACGCCTACCGCAGAGTGGGGGTAGTGCTTGGTGACCTTTCGGATTCCTCATCGCGACAGAGCCTTCTCTTTTCGACCAGAGACAGAAGCAGGGAAAAGAAGCTCATGGAGGCGATGGACAGCATCAACAGAGCGCTTGGCGATGACACCATAAAACCCTGGTTCACCAAAGAAACCCCAGCCGAATAATGAGCTCTGTTCGGGGAGATCAAACCCAAAGCGAAGCAGGGCTCTTGCCGTCGAACGGAAGATAGTTTATTCTGTCACAAAATGTTCGAACAAACGGGTGGAGGAGTTATATTGGCCGACAAGACATTCATAAAAAAGATGGGACACCGTTTCCTCTTCGAGGAGGGCGCCTGGATAGCAGCCGGGTTTTTCCGCGACGGCGACGGCAACACCTGGCATCTCTCGGGCCGGGCAGAGATCAGCCACAGGGATGACGTCTGGATCAACAGCAGCCTTCTGGAGATAGAGGGAGATACTCCCATACGCATCGAAAACATATACGAAATAGTTCCGTTCGAGAGAGGAAGCGACGCCACGACCTGGCGGTCGGTGAATCCTGACCTCGGGACCCTTGTAGGGACTTATGCCGTTGTGGGTGATTCCATCCTCTCGGCCTTCCGCACGGAGGACAGCACTTTCTACGGAACGGAGTACTTCAAGAATGTCGACCCCGATACAT
The DNA here is from genome assembly GCA_030656095.1 of Thermovirgaceae bacterium. Classification (GTDB taxonomy): domain Bacteria; phylum Synergistota; class Synergistia; order Synergistales; family Thermovirgaceae; genus UBA2252. The sequence goes on from JAUSOU010000159.1 coordinate 3,390, forward strand.
ACGCGAGCAGAGGCGTTCTTCTCCGCCATGGAAAGATAGTGTCGTCCTGGTCGGAGACCCTGACCCGAAGAGCCTAGGCAGAGGTATCGGGGCCGCTGGCTCTTTGCCTCTATGCCCCGGAATGGAGAGCCTTCCTCACCTGCTCGATGATCTCCAGAAGTTCGCCGTAGAAGAGCTGCTGATCCAAAGGCGACTCGGTTATCCCCGGTACGCCGAAAACATCGTTGTACGAGTTCATGACGGCGTTGAACCCCACGTTGACGAGAGATCCCCCCTCAAGTATCAGGGCGTCGTAATGGCAGCTGAACCAGTAGACATCATCAGGCCTTCCGTCATAGGGAGGGCCGTAGTTATGCTTCCATTCGAACTGCCCGAGTATCTTGAGATCCTTTCCTTCACGGACAAGGTTCAACTTCCTTACTTCAGACCAGTAAACTGAGGGATCCCTCTCCTTTTTTGGCGAAGAATCTGTATCGGGAGAGCCGGGGTCCTCATAGTCGGCCAGGTCGTATATCTTCCCGAATGGCATGACCTGTCCAAAGTACTCGATCTTCCACTTTTTGCCGTCGAAGATCTCCCTGGCGGATATTCCCTCCGAAAGGACAATGCTGATCCCTGCGACTTTCTGTGTGAACAGGTCGAAGCTCAACGACTCTCTCTGGCTGTTGCCGCGTACTTCCCTGAAATAGTAGTTGAGCTTGTAACCGCCCCCTGCCTGCGGTGGCCTGATAGCATACCCTTTATCCAGCATCAGGAGGTCCACCGCTGTTTTGATCATCACCAGCGTTTCACCGTCGTTGGGCTGGACATCGGATGCGGCATACCCCGGACGGCAACAAAACGCCGAGGCAAAAACGGCGGACATGATCAGAAAGGCGAGTCGCGTCTTCAATGGCATTCACCCCCACATGAAAAAATCGAGCCTCACAGGTCTTTTTTTCTCAGGTCTTTTCTACTTCTCCTTGATGAATTTTCCGAAGATCCACCCTTAAAGCCCCTTTTCCGTGCGGCTCAGGTACCATGTCTGCTCCTCCTGGAGCTCTACATATTCTATGTGCAGACCGTACCTGACCATTTCACCGTCCTGCATGATGCCGACGATGACCTCTTCGCTGCCGGGTTCATGTTCGATCACGTGCATACCCATTCCCTTTCGGATCAATACTATTGAACTTTTTGTGGCGAATGGTTTACAATTTTCAGGTTTCGGGATTTTCTGACAGAGAAGGAGAGACGAAAAACATGTCGGCAACCAAGATTGTTATTGCGTTGGGCGGGAACGCCCTCCAGGAGGCGGGAACCCCTCCGACCGCCGAGGCACAGCTTGCTGTAGTAAAGAAAACCGCCGAGTTCCTGGCCGAGATAAGCTGCAAGGGGTATGAGATGGCGATAGTCCACGGAAACGGGCCACAGGTCGGAAGGATAGTCCTGACCCAGGAGATAGCCTCGAAGATAAACGAGCAGACTCCGGCCATGCCTTTCGACGTCTGCGGAGCGATGAGCCAGGGTTACATTGGCTATCACATCCAGCAGGCTCTCAGTGACGCGCTTCGAAGCCGAAACCGCAACATCCCCGTGGTTACGCTCGTGACCCAGGTCGTGGTCGACGCCAAGGACCCCGCCTTCCAGAACCCGTCAAAACCGATCGGGCAGTTCTACACAGAGGAAGAGGCCAAGAGGATCGCAGATGAGAAGGGTTACATCATGAAGGAGGACGCCGGGCGCGGATGGCGCAGGGTCGTTCCCTCTCCCCAGCCCAAAAAGATCGTGGAGCTCTCGGCCGTGAAACGCCTGTGGAATACCACCATCGTCATAACAGCGGGCGGAGGCGGGATACCCGTCGTCGAGAACATGGACGGTTCGCTCACCGGAGTCGCGGCCGTGATCGACAAGGACCTTGCGGCCGAAAAGCTGGCCCAGGATATCGAGGCCGACATCCTTCTCATTTTGACGGAGGTCGACAAGGTCTGTCTCAACTTCAAAAAACCCGACCAGAAGTTCCTCGACCACATGACGGTACCTGAGGCCATCCAGTACATGGAAGATGGGCACTTCGCACCGGGGAGCATGCTTCCCAAGGTCCTTGCGGCGGCCAAGTTCGCACGGACATACCCGGGCAAGAAGGCCATCATTACTTCACTCTTCAAGGCAGTGGACGCGCTGGATGGCAAAGAGGGCACCGTCGTTACCATGGCCTGACCGCGGATCCCGACAAAAAGAGGCCCCGGGAAAATCCCCGGGGCCTCTTTCATATCATTCGTCTATGCTCGAACAGCCCGCGGCCTCGACTGCTCCCTGCGGCGGCTTGCATTCGCCGCCTTTGAGAGAGATGCTCCCGAGAGGCTGTCCGGGTTCCGGCGATACTTTTCGAAGGCCTCCGGCATGAGTTCCACCATCACGTGGTCCTTCCTGAGGACGATCTCGGCCACGTCTCGGCTGCTGATGTCGAGTGCGGAGCATACGGTCCTCAGGACCTTGCCCGCATTCCATTCGGCGGCATCGGTTACGCCGATACGGACGAGCGTCCCCTTCTGACGACGGCCCTGGGGCCTTTTTTCTGCGCGTGCAGGTACGCTCTTGATCTTCCGGCTTACCTGCTGCTCCCTCTCTCTGTCGAGCTCCGCCTTTAGAGAGTAGCCCGAGCGGATGCTCTTTTCGGCAATCAGCAGGAGATTGGTCACGAGATCGACGGAGTCGGTCCGCTCAAGCAGACTGGCGGCCCACTCCCTGGTTCCGGATTCTTCTGCCTGGGAGATGTTGAGTATTTTCTCTTCGTAACGGGCCCGCTGCCTGGCGCGAATAGCCTGGGTGTCCGGAACGGGGAGCCAGCTGATCGTTATTTTGGTGTTCCTGAGCATCCCCCGGAGCTTGTCAGACTCGGCAAGCGTCAGCACAAGGATGTCTCTCCCCTCGTTGCCCGCGCGTCCGGTCCTTCCGCTGCGGTGGATGAATGTATCGGCATCGGATGGGAGCCCGAACTGGAAGACATGCTCAACATCGGGAACATCAAGCCCTCTTGAGGCCACGTTGGTGGCTACGAGGTGCGATACCCTGCCGGATACGAACATTGCGAGAGCCTGATTTCTCTCTCTCTGGCTCATGTCGCCGTGGAGGCAGCAGGCACTGAAACGCTCCTGCGTCAGACGGTTGGCGACCTCGATGGTCTCGGCGCGTGTCTGGCAGAAGACAAGTCCCTTGTGGGAGTTCTCCCAAAGCAGAACGTTGACAAGGCCGTCCATCTGCCGGTTCCTCGGCGTAGTGTAGACTGTGTGGACGATATCCTCGTGCTGGGCTCCGTCCTCCACCAGCGATACCATCTTCGGGTTGGAGAGGTACTTGCGGGAGAGTGCGCGGACGGCCGGAGGCATTGTCGCTGAGAAGAGCCAAGTCTTCTCCCTGCCTGGGATTGCGGTGAGTATGGCCTCGAGCTCCTCGCGGAAACCCATGTCCAGCATGTGGTCACCCTCATCGAGCACGACGGTGTGGACCGAGTCCATCTTGAGCGTGCCCCGGCGGATGTGGTCGAGGATCCTTCCCGGCGTTCCGATAGCGAACGCGACTCCCTTTTTAAGGTCACGGATCTGCGCCGACATGTCCATTCCGCCCACGAGCGAGGTGGAGGGGCAGTTGAGACCGCGGGAGACCCAGACGGCCTCCCTGGCTATCTGCATGGCGAGCTCCCTCGTCGGGGAGATAACCAGAACACCGGGCTTCGAAGGATCAAGGCGTTCGTCGCTCATAAGGGGCAGAAGAAACGCCAGAGTCTTGCCCGATCCGGTTTTGGCGCGGACGATGAGGTCCGCCGAAAGGTCTTCATGGCCGAGAACGGCAACCTGCACGGGGGTAGGTTCGGTGAATCCCTTTGCTTCAAGAGCCTTCAGAAGTTCCTTGCGCAGATTGAAATCAGCGAACGACTTCACTTCGGGCGATTCTGTTCTTTCCATCGTTTGGGTCTGTTCCATATAATCACTTTCCTCCTGTATTTGGGAAAGGACGCAAAAAAAGCGGCACCCCACCATGGGGCCCCACTTGTTGTAATCCCTTCACGGCAATGGGCCCATTATCGTGACTGGCGGGGATTTGTCAAGGGAAGAAACCTAAAAGTGTGGCGGGACAGCGATAATGTCACCCCTAAAGAGCGAAACGGGACAGTGAAAATGTCACCCGTTAAGGGGACAGTGAGGAAACCTAAAAGGCGTGAACAGTAAACGGTGAACGGTAGAAGCAGAAGCCAAAGCTAGAAAAATTATTGTTTTCTTTTTCCTGTTCGCCGTTTACCGGTTTACTAAAACCCGAACCTTCCGCTTTCGAACAGGTCACAGCAAACAGCGGCCACGTCGGGGTCGTAGAGGCTTCCGCTTCCCTTCCGGATCTCGTCCAGTGCCACCTCTATCCCGAGGGCAGGCCGATAGGGCCTGTCGGCTGACATAGCCTCTACGACATCGGCTACGGCAATTATCCTGGCCTCGATCAGGATCTCATCACCGCGAAGACCCCGGGGGTACCCGGAACCGTCGATGCGCTCATGGTGCTGGCGAATAATCTCTTCGACCGGCCATGGGTACGGTATCTCGGAAAGGATTTCGAAACCCGCCTGCGGGTGCTCCCGGATCAGGTCCATCTCTATGCTTGCCAGACTCCCGGGCTTGCTGAGGATCTCTACCGGGACACGGAGTTTTCCTATGTCGTGAACAAGGGCTGCCACCCGGAGCCCCTCCCTCTTCTCGTCATCGAGATCCAGACCGAGGGCTATCGCCGCCGCCAGCCGCGCTACCCTCTCCTGGTGTCCGGCGGTATAGGGGTCCCTTGTTTCGACGAGCTTTGCCATTACGCGGAGGGTGCTTTCCTGTGTAGACCGGAGGCTGGCAAATGCCTCTTCGAGAGCTTTTTGGGAAAGTCTCTGCTCCGACTCCAGTTCTTTCTCTCTCGAGACGATGCGGGCGCTTCCGACCGTCCCCAGCAACTTCCCATCCTCGTCGAAGAGGGGCGCCTTATGGACGTCAAGGAACATGAACTGCCCCTGGGCGTTGCCGTACTCGTCGAACTGCCCTGATTTCCGTGACTGCATGACAACGGAATCGGAATCTTCGCAGATCTCACCGAATGTGTGCCACTCCGGGTCCTCGGGGTGGGCGGCGCGCTCCCTATCGGCGAAGAATATGTCGATCTTTCCTGTCGGCTCATCGGTGTCTGACGCGTTCAACAGCTTTTCGCAAACTGCCCTGTTGGCGAAGATGTATCTTGTGTTCAGATCCTTTGCCCAGAGCATGTCCTGCATGTTGTCGGCCATTAGCCGGAACATCGCGTAATCTCTACGGTAGCGCAACTCGCTCTGCGTCAGGGACTCTTCGGTCCTTTTGAAACTGGTTATGTCCTCGACCGCGCCATCGTAGAAAAGGACCTCCCCTTTTTCGTCCCTGACGATGTCAGCGTACTCCCTCACATCGATGAACGTACCGTCGGTTCTCTGCCAGCGGGCGTCAAGCCCGTGGATAGTTCCTTCCTTTTCGATCCGTCTCTTGAAATCGGCGCGTGGGCAGGAGGGTTCGTAACCCTCGAACTCGAGATCCCTCTTCTTGAGCTCCTCGACGCTCTCGTATCCGAGCATCCTGGCAAGAGCAAGATTCGCGTGAACGATCTTGCCGTCGGGGGTCGTCCGGTAGAACCCGACCGGGACCCTGTCGAAAATTCTCCGGAGAAAAGAATCTGCTGTGGAATCGTGGATTGTGCGGTCTTCGTCGGTCATGCTCTCTCAACCTCCCAAATACCGTTAGTCGTGAATCGAAGGAGCAAAAGACAATTCCCCAAAAAATCTTTGTCCGCTTTGATCCTGGTGCTTTTCGATTAACAATTAACGAGTCACGATTTACTATTTACGAGTCCCGGCTAACGTCTTCCCTTTTTTTATTTTAACCTTGAATAGCCATATCTCCGCAACAGAGAATTCCCGTCTAACCTCTCACGCTCCTTGCCCTGCCGTCCATAACATTCTTCCGTCATCGAATACAGGCACAAGCAGGCCCTCATCGGCGAGGAAGGAGATGTGGGCGGAGACGGTGATGTGCGTCAGAACGTACTGGGCCGGCGTAAGGCTGATCCCGAAGTGCCGGACAAGACGCGCCAGGATATCTTCCCTCGACGACGGCGACGCGCAGACCTCCAGGATGATCTCCTTCGTCTGTTCGAGCGAGTCCCTGTTGCGCCGCACGAGGTGGACAATATCCCGGGCGGGTTCAGCGTGGCTCGGAATGAAGAGCTCCGCTTCTGCCTTTTCCAGGTAATCGAGCGTACTGATCTGACCCTGAACGTCGAAGCAGACTACAAGGCCGTACTTGTCGAGTATGACGGATGAAAAGACACTGTCGGCGATGAAAAAGACGCCATCGGGAGTCCTGACGCCGATCATGTCCAGAAAGTGACCGGGAAGCGGCTCGGCTTCCAGCCCCGTGTCGAGGATGGGGCCGGATGATGGGATGATGTCGGTGACGTGCGACGGCTGCGCCTGCAGAAATTTGCCGCTTATATCCCTGAAAGGGGCAGCACCCCAAAGAAGAGATACCTCAAGCCGCGGATCCTCGATGAAGGCCGCCTCGGCACGCGTCGCCGCTATCCTGCACTCGGTCCTCTTCCGGATGAAGGCGTTACCTCCTGCGTGGTCGGCGTTGGAGTGGGTGTTTACGATCATTGAGATCTCCAGCTCCTGCTCCCGCAAAGCCTTCATGATCTTCCTGCCCGCGGATTCGTCGTTTCCGCTGTCGATAAGGACCGCCCCTCCTCCAGTGGTGAAAACTCCCAGGTTGGTCGGGCCGGGTATGTACCATGTGTTTCCCGCAGCATGAACTATCTCCATTGTTATATCTCCTCCTTAGCTGTTACGATACGACCGGCCGTGGAGGAAGGCAAATTCCCCTGCCGCGAAAGGAGCACTTTTTGACGGACCTTATCCTCATCGACGGCCACGCCCTGGCCTACAGGGCATACTTTGGAGTGAAAACCCGCCACGTCTCTCCCGACGGGACCCTGGTCAACGGTGTCCACGGTTTCGGAAAACTGCTCATCAGTCTGATCGAGGGCGTCGGCGCCCCGGCGGCTGCCGTGGTCTTTGACTCACCCGCTCCTGTATTCCGGAAATCCCTTTACGCGGCATACAAGGCAAACCGTCCACTCCCCCCGGATGACTTCATCCCTCAGATACCCCTGATGAAGGAGTTCGTCCGCGGCCTGGGGATCAAGGTTCTCTGCGAGGAGGGCTTCGAGGCGGATGACGTCATCGCCGCGGCGGCGGTCCGCGAGGCCAGGCGCGGAGGGCGCGTGATAATAGTAACCCCCGACAAGGATCTGTTCCAGATCCTGGGCGAGGGAGATGTCTCCATAATGCGCCCGGCCGGAGGCGATGTCTTCACAAAGATGGACGCAACACTTTTCAGGAAGCAGTTCGGCTTCGAACCCTCATCCATGACAGACTACCAGGCCCTGACCGGCGACCGCTGCGACAATATTCCGGGCGTGACGGGGGTTGGCCCGGTAACGGCCACGGGGCTCATCAGGCATTACTCCGACCTCGAGTCTATCTACGAAAAGCTTCCCTCAATAACCCTTTCTTTAAGATCCCGTCTGGAGAGGGACCGCGATATGGCTTTCCTGAGTCGGGAGCTGGCCTCTCTTCGCCTTGATGCCCCGATCCCGGCCGGCTTCGCACTCGAGGAGCACGACCGCGACGGCTCGCGCGATTTTTGTTCCAGGAACAATCTGACCGGACTTTCCAGGATCTGCGCCTGTTTCAGACCCTGCGCGGCCCGAAGGGGATGAAGGCGGCATGGAAAATGAACGTGAGGCGTTTCTTCCGGTCAGCAGGGAGGATATGGATCGGCGGGGGTGGGACGAGGTCGATTTCGTCTTCATCTCCGGCGACGCCTACGTGGATCACCCCAGCTTCGCCAACGCCGTCATCCCGCGCTTCCTCGAAAGCAGGGGGTTCAGAGTCGGCGTGATCGCCCAACCCGACTGGAGGAGTCTCGACGACTTCCTCGTCATGGGACGGCCGCGTCTCGGCGCCCTCTTATCGGCGGGCAATCTCGACTCGATGCTCTCCCACTACACCGCCTCAAAAAAACCGCGAAGCGACGACCCATACTCCCCCGGAGGGAAGGCGGGATACCGCCCACAGAGAGCGACGACAGTCTACTGCAACCGGGTGAAGGAGGCCTGGAAGGACCTCCCCGTCATCATCGGGGGAGTGGAGGCGAGTTTGCGCCGTTTCGCCCACTACGACTACTGGTCCGACAGCGTAAAGAGATCGATCCTGGTCGACAGCAAGGCGGACCTGCTTGTATTCGGAATGGGAGAGCGCGCGATCGCGGAAATAGCCGGGGCGCTATCCAGGGGAACACCAGCCGAAGATATCAGGAGTGTCCGGGGGACATGCTTCAGGGCAAAAGAGAGTGAACTTCCGGAAGGAGCCTTGAGGATCCCCTCGTTCGATGAGGTCTCAAACGACAAAAACGCCTTCTGCGAGGCCTTCCGACTCCAATACCTGGAGCAGGATCCCATCAGGGGCAGGACCGTCGCACAGGACAACGGGGCCTGGTTCGTGGTCCAGAACCCGCCCGCGTCCATCCTCTCCACACATGAAATGGACGAAATATACGGCCTCCCCTATGCACGGTCGCCGCATCCTGTCTACGACGGCTCGGGAGGGGTTCCCGCAATCGAAGAGGTCCGATTCAGCATCACAGCTCACCGGGGTTGTTTCGGGAGCTGCTCTTTCTGCTCGATCACCTCGCACCAGGGGCGCATCATCCAGCGAAGGAGCGACGAATCCATCATCAGGGAAGCCCTAATTCTCACGGAGATGCCGGACTTCAAAGGGTACATCCACGACGTGGGAGGCCCCACTGCCAACTTTCACATTCCGGCGTGCGGAAAACAGGTCTCTCAGGGGGCATGCCGGGACAGGGAGTGCCTCTGGCCTGAGCCGTGTCCGATGCTTGACACCAGCCACTCGGATTACTTTGAGCTGCTGCGCAAACTCCGCGGGCTACCGGGGGTAAAGAAGGTATTCATCCGCTCGGGGATCCGCTACGACCACCTGCTTGACGCAAAAGACCCGGCTCTCGTGCGTGAACTCTGCGCCCACCACGTGAGCGGCCAGTTGAAGGTCGCCCCGGAGCATGTCTCGGAAAATGTCATGCGCCTGATGCGGAAACCGGGTAAGGGTGTTTTCATGAAGTTCAAGGAGGCGTTCGACCGGGCCAACCGCGACCTCGGCAAGGAGCAGTACCTGGTACCCTACCTGATGTCGAGCCACCCGGGGGCCACGCTTTCGGATGCTGTCGAACTCGCGGAATTTCTGAGGGATATCGGCTGCAACCCGGAGCAGGTGCAGGACTTCATCCCCACGCCGGGAACCCTGGCCACATGCATGTTCCACACGGGGGCAGACCCCATGACCGGAGAAGGCGTCTACGTCCCGAAGACCGCGCACGAGAGGAAGCTGCAGCGGGCGCTGCTTCAGTACCGCATCCCGCAAAACCGCAAACTTGTGGAGGAGGCGCTTAAGACAGCCGGAAGAGCCGACCTGACGGGTTCACGCCCCGGGGCTCTTTTGAGACCGTACCGCGGCCGCCCCAAAAAAGGCGGACGCGGCGCTTCGATGCGCTAAAAAACAGATCAGTCCCTGGGCCGGAATACTATGACGGTGCAGGGAGCGTGCTCCACAACGCGCGCCGCCACGCTGCCTATGAAGAAGCGCTCCAGACTTCCCATGCCCCTGTGGCCGATTACTATCGCCTTGTAGGGGTACTCCTCCGCCTGCCGGATGATCTCACCGGATGGGCTTCCGAAGGGGAAAAGCATTGAGACCTCCATCTTGTCGACACCGGCATCTTCCTGTTCCTTGAGGATCATCGACTCCAGGGCTTTTTTCGTGGACTCGGTATGCCCCTCCTCCAGTGCGACCGGCACAGGCATTCCGGGAAAAAGGGCAGCCGGGTAGGGCTGGAAAACGTAGATGAAATCCAAACCCTCGAGTTTCTCCTTCTTCGCCCGCTCGAAAGCAAAACGCACCAGCGGTTTGCTGATGGAACTTCCGTCGATCGCTACAAGAGCCTTTCTCATTTCGGGTCACCTCCAGCTAGATTTTCCAAAAAGCATCAGGAAAGGTGAAGTTCTTCTCCCGGAAGAGTCTGAGGCACGCATCGACCACATCAGGGGCGAAAAGGGAGCCCTTTTTGTTCTCGATCTCTTCAAGGGCGGCATCAAGCCCCCTGGACGGGCGGTACGGGCGGTGAGAGGACATTGCCTCGACGACATCCGCCACGGCGATTATCCTGGCCTCCAGCATTATACCCTCACCCTTGAGCCCGGCCGGATAACCGGAGCCGTCCATCCGCTCGTGATGCTGCCGGATCATATCCGCGACCTTCCAGGGGAGTTCGATCCCCTTCATGATCTCGTATCCTATCTCCGAATGGGTCCTGATAAGGGCGAATTCCACGTCTCCCAGGGTTCCGGGCTTGCTCAGTATCTCCGCGGGAACGTTGATCTTGCCGATATCGTGGACAAGACCGGCCATCCTGATGGAGTGCGCCATATCCTCCTCCATCCCCATCTCCAGGGCGATGGCCTCGGCCAGGATGGAGACCCTCCTCTGGTGTCCTGCCGTGTAGGGGTCCCGGGTCTCGGAGGCGGAGGCGAGAACCCCTATCGTCTGCTCCCAGGTCCTGCGCATGCTCTGGAGGCTGTTCTCTATGCTCTCGCGGCTCTCGACAAGTACGCGCTGGGCGTGCTTCGCCGAAGAGATGTCCCTGTAAATTGTGTAGGAGGTCAGGAACCCTTCCTCGGTCGGTACCGGGACCGAAATGAGGGATACGTCCACGAAGGAGCCGTCTTTCCTGCGGCGGATGGTCTCGATGTTAACCTGTCCGCCCCTGCCGGCTTCATCGTCAAGGTTTTTGCCCTCTTCAAGATATTCAGGGGGGACCACCAGCTCATTAAGGGTTCTCCCTTTTGCCTCCTCCTTGGAGTATCCAAAGAGTTTCGTGAAACCCTTGTTCGTCCGAAGGATCCGGTTTCCTAAAGAGTTCTCAATAACGAGGGCATCGGGGGATTCCTCGAAGAGCCTCTCGAAAAGGATCTTTTCCCTGGCAAGTTCCCCGCGGCTATACAGCAGTTCCCGGGTTTTGCCGACGATCTGGCGTTTCAGCAAAAGGCTCAAGAGCGAGACGAACGCGATGGCGCCAAGTCCCAACCCCGCGACCCAGAGGTACCACCGGGGTGTGCCTTTCTGCGTGGGGTCTATGGAAAGCCAGTTCTGGATGGAGCGATTAAGGACCGAATCCGGTTCGGAGCGCATCTTTACGAGGCTGAAATCCAGGATCTGCAGCAGGGTCATGCTTCGCCCCTTCGGGGCCGCGAAACGGATCTCCGTAGGGGTTATGATGAGGGCGGTGCGTTCTACAAGGTACTCCTTCTCATTGGCCAGCCCGTAGAGCCGGCTTACCAGGCCCGCCTGGACCTCACCCTTCTGAATGGCCTCGAAGACGTCGGGGTAATCGGATACTTCCACAAAGATGCATGCTATTCCAAATTTCTCCGCGAGCTCCCTGAACCCGGCGGCGTAGACATCGCCATTCGCCACGGCTATTGTCCTGCCGTCCAGGTCCAGTATCGATTCCGGCGCGATGCCGCGGGGGACGTAGAATACGCCCCAATTGGATATAACGGTCCTGAGTGTGAAGTCGTAGCTAGTGGCCCTTTTTTCCGTCCAGGCTATGGCCGTCATGAGGTCTATTTCGCCGCGCTCGAGCTTCTCGAGCCCCTCGGCAAAGGCTCCGTCGACCCACTTGAGGTTCCAGTCGTTCTCTTTCGCGACGGCGTTGAGAAAATCGGCGTAGATGCCCTTCACAACGCCATCGGAGTCGCGGAATATGAGCGGTTTATTCTGATAGATACCAACGGAGACGGCCTCCGTGCCAAACGCGGACGCGAGGCAGGGGGGAATAAGGAGCGACAGGGCAAGCAACACGGGGAGCCATGTGCGAAGAATTCGAATGATCGATCCCCCCTTCCCAACGGCCGACCTGTCGGTCTGCCACTGTATTGTGAAGTATATCATTTAAGGAACGGTAATCGCAACTGTTTATTCGGGTAATTCTTTGCCCTGCGTGTGTTCCTCAAACGATCCCGCTGCACTTTCATCTATCGCCGCAATGGGAATGTTGCGCAGCGTCCGCAGCTCCTCGATCCTCTCAAGCGGCCTGTCCAGGCGCCTGCGCCTGGTCGAGATCAGCGCCTCGTAATCGTCGTGGGCTCCTTCTATCTGCTTTCCCAGGTGCTCCAGTTTCTTCAGGAACTCCTCCCACTGCTTTTTGAAGGCCCCGAATAGTGACAGTATCTCGTTGGAGGTCTGTTCGAGGGAGAAGTTGTCCACCGCCTGGCGGATGACCGCAAGCACTGCATAAAGGGTGACGGGGGAGCAGAAGATGACCCTCTGCCTGAGCCCCTCGTCGAGGATGGCCGGTTCCTGTTCGTGGATGAATGCGTAGATCTGGTCGTTCGGGATGAAGAGCAGCGCGTAATCCACAGTGCTCTGCCCCGGGTCGATGTATTCCCGGGAGGCGACCTCCTTGATCTTGCTCCTGACGTCCCTGAGGAAAGCCCTGCAGGATTGTCCGCGTTCAATGTCAGTCGGAGCTTCGAGCCAGGCAACGTAGTTGTCGAAGGGGAACTTGACGTCCATGTTCAGGGTGAGCCCCTTTGGAAGCAGAAAGGTGAAATCAGGCCTTCCCCCCGAATCGGCGATCGTCTTCTGTTTGCTGTAGTTGATGCCCTCGATGAAACCCGCGAGACGGAGCACGTCCTCCGCCATGCGCTCCCCCCATTGACCCCGGACACGCGAGCTGGAAAGCGCTTCCCTCAAAGTGCCAGTGGTCCGGGTGAGGTCGGCGGTCCTCTCGCTGACCTCCCTTAGCCGGTCGGCAAGTTCTCCGAACTTTGCCGCCCGGTCCTTCTCGAGGTCCCTGACAAGGCCGGAGACGGCCTCGATCTTCTTCGCCATCTCCTCGAGCTGGCGGTCTATCAGCCCCTTTTTCCTGTCAAGATCCTGGCAACCTATCTCCCTCTCCGTCTGGAGACGGGACTGGGCCAGCTTCAGGAACTCCTCGGTGGACCTTGAGAGCGCATCGAGGGAGAGGTTGCCGAATACGGCCTTGACGTGATCGACGACCGCGTCGACCTGGTCCCTCCTTTCGGCTTCGCTTTCGCGGAAGAGCTCTTCTGCGAGGTCCCGGGCTGTTCGGGAATGCATGACCCTGAGGATCCACGCAGCGATCATTCCAAACAGGAACCCAGCGACGAGTGCCGCAACAAGGGGCGCAAGGGGGGCAAAAGAATTCATGAGGGCATCATCTCCCGGTTTTTCACCATTATATACGCGGGAGTGTTGGTACAATGTCCCCATCGCCATAATTTCGCAACGGAGGAGTGATATTCACATGCGTGTTCTTGCGTTCAACGCCAGTCCAAAACCAGATGGAAACACCGCCATTCTGCTGGGCAAGGTTCTTTCCGAACTGAAAAAGGAAGGCATGGGAACGGAACTGATCCACATCGGGGGGCGCCCGCTCCGGGGCTGCACGGCCTGCGGACAGTGCGCAAAGACCATGGACGCCCGCTGCGCCCTGCCGGATGACGGAATAAACGGCTGGATCGCCCGTATCAAAGAAGCGGACGGGATCATCCTTGGGACTCCGACATACTTCGCCGACGTCACCTCGGAGATGAAGGCCTTCCTCGACAGGGTGGGCTATGTATGCCGGGCCAACAACAACCTCCTGCAGCGAAAGGCCGGGGCCGCGGTCGTCGCAGTCCGCCGTTGCGGATCAATCCACGCATTCGACACGATCAACCATTTTTTCCTCATCAGCCAGATGATCGTCCCAGGGTCAAGCTACTGGAATATGGGCATAGGCAGAAACCCCGGGGAGGTTGAATCGGACGAGGAGGGCATCCGGACGATGGAGACCCTCGGGAAGAACATGGCCTGGCTTCTGTCCCGGATCGGCGGGAAGCACTGACCATACGCCCCGCCATGCTAGAATAATGCTTGTTTTCGCACTCCTCAACTGACGGAGGTGTCATGATTGGCCTTCTTCAAGCACGCGTCCGAAAGCAGCCTTGAGGGTTTCGAGGATCATCTGCACCTGCTGGTGGAAAGCTCCCCGGAAGGCATGATCATATGCGACATCCACGAACGGATCGTTTTCGCGAACGGGGAGTTCTGCCGGATGTTCGGATGGGAACGCCAGGAGGTCATCGGGAAATTCGCCAACGATATCGTAGCCAATTCCCCGGATATCATCGAGGAGGCCTCGCGCATCTCCTGCACCGTTCTTTCGACGCCGCACGTCATGCCGGACACCTTCCGCACCCGCAGGGACGGGACCAAAATTCCCGTCTCCCTGCTCGCGGGACCGATCACCAACGGAGACAGCACTGTCGGAGTGTACGGGATCTACCGCGACATCTCCTCCATCAAGCAGGCCGAGGCCCAACTGCGCCGGGAAAAGGCCTTCTTCGAGAACCTCTTCGAGAACGCGCCGGAGGCCATTGTCCTCTGCGACCGTGAGGAGTGTGTGATCAAGGCAAACCGCGCCTTTGTGGATCTCTTCGGATTCACCCTGGAGGAGATGGGGGGGCGTGACCTGAACCTCTTCGTCGCACAGGATCCGGAACTGTTCAGGGAGGCCAAAAACATAGACGCGATCGCCTGGTCGGGAGGTGAACCGTTCAGCGTTGACACCTGGCGAACCAGGAAAGACGGAAGCCGGGTCCCCGTCAAGGTATTGCAGTTCCCCTTCAGGATCGACCAGGACACGCTGGTGGACTATACGATCTACCGCGACCGCAGCGCCGAGATGAAGGCCGAGGCCGCCATCCGCCGGGAGAAATCATTCTTCGAGGGGCTCTTCGATGCCTGCCCCGACGCGATAATTCTCAGCAACCGCGAGGGAAGGATCCTCCGCGCGAACAGGGCCTTTTACGAACTGTTCGGATACTCTTTCGAGGACCGGATAGCCGGCGAGGATATCTACGGGATAATCACGAAGGACCCCCGAAGCGAGGCCCATGCCCGGAACCTGGAGAACCGCTTCTGGGACGGCGAACAGATAGACATGGACATTGTTCGCCAGAAAAAGGACGGCACTGAAATTCACCTGCATTTGACCCAGGTTCCCTTCGAACTCGAAGACGGAAGCGTGGTCGACTACATCATCTACCACGATATCGGATACCGCAAAAAAGCCGAAGAGAAAATGCGGGAGAGCGAGAGAAGGTACGCCGCCATCGTGGAGGACCAGGCGGAGATGGTATGCCGGTTCCTCCCTGCAGGCGAGGTCACCTTCGTCAACGACGCTTTCTGCCTTTTTTTCGGCATCTCCAGGGATCAGATCCTCTCGAAGCCGTTTTCCCGGATCCTCGGAAGCCGGGATGGAGAGAGTCTCGGAGATGGCTGCGGAAGCCTCACCCCGGAGACACACACGATATTCATCGAACATACCTGCGTCCTTCCCTCGGGGAAGACACGCTGGCTGAGATGGTCGAAGCGCGGAATATTCGACGAAGACGGCTCGCTGACGGAGATTCAGGCGGTGGGGCGAGACATCACCGAGACAAAACAAACAGAGAAAGAGCTCCGGCATCTGAACTCGATCCTGAGATCCATAAGGGGTGTCAACCGCCTGATAAACAGACTCCACGACAGCAAACGCCTGATCCAGGAGATATGCGCCCACCTCATTGAGACCCGCGGCTACCGGAACGTATGGATAGGGATACTGGGAAAGGGAGGCAAACTCGCGACGATATCCGAGGCCGGGATAGGATCCGACGGCAGGCCGTTATCCGAAAGGTCAAGGCACGGGGTGCTCAACGAGTGGGGTCTTTCCGTCCTCAATGATCCCGGGGTCTCAGTGAGGCGCGGGGTAATGACCATGACCGACTGCCCGCTTCTGGACAGGTACGAGGAGGCCGGAATAATGTCCACCCGCCTCGAGTACGCCGGAAAGGTCTACGGACTCATTTCGGTCTCGATCCCCGGGGAAATGCCCATCGACCCGGAGGAGGAGTCGATCTTCGCGGAACTGGCCGAGGACATCTCCTTTGCGCTGCATGCGATCGAAGTAGAGAACGACCGCGAGGAGAAGTCCTGCAGCCTGGAGGGAAAAGCTCTCCAGCTTGAACTGATGATCCAGGACCGTCGCGACGGCCTCTGGGAGTGGGATGTAGAAGATGGAAGGGTGGATCTGAACCCCAGCTACGAGACGATGCTGGGCTACACCCCCGGCGAAATGGAACGGTCCTTCAAGGGGTGGGAGTCATATGTCCACCCCGAGGATCTTCCTGAAGCCCTTGGTATTCTCAAAGCCACCATTTCGGGGCAATCGGGGGACCTTTATGAGGCCGTCTACAGGATGCGAACAAGGGAAGGGAAATGGCGGAAAATTCTCGACCGCGGGTACGTTGTCCGAAGAGCCAGGCACGGCCGCGCCCTGCGAATGGTCGGCACGCATACAATTATTCCGGACAAGGAGTTCGAAAAGAGGATACACCAATGAGGCTGATTGACGTTATCGGCCCGGTGATGATAGGGCCTTCATCCAGCCATACCGCGGGAGCGGCCCGTCTGGGAGGTCTTGCGAGGCGAATATGGGGAAAGCCAGTATCAAGGGTCGCCATCTTCCTCCGGGGCAGTTTCGCGGCTACATACAAGGGGCACGGAACGGACCTGGCCCTTGTTGGTGGACTTGCCGGCATGCTGCCTGATGACCCCCGCATACGTGACTCCTTCCGGGAGGCAAAAGATGCAGGGATCTGCTGGGAGATGAAATCCGAAACTGTCGACGGCGCCCACCCCAACTCGGTGCGCTTCCTCTTTTCGGACGACTCGGGGGAGGAAATGGAGATCATCGGCTCCTCCATCGGCGGCGGAGCCGTGGTCCTGACCGGGATAGACGGTTTCAGTCTGAAGCTTTCGGGCGAACTTGCCGCCATAGTTACGTTTCACCGCGACGAACCGGGCGTGGTTGCGGCCGTAGGGGGGGCACTCTCCAAAGCCGGGCGCAACATAGCCTCGCTGAACCTCCACCGGCAGGGACGTGGAGGAAACGCCGCGATGGTCATCGAGCTGGACGACCGGGACATCGACGGGCTTGAGCCGCTTATCAAGGCTACCCACCCGGCCATTACCAGAGTGCTGGCCATCCCCGGGGGAGGCGAAAACTAAACAATGTGGTCACTTGCAGAGATCGTCCGTTCATGCGCCGATACCGGCCTCTCTTTCCCCGAGACGGTCATGGCTCGCGACAGCGAGCGCTCCGGCATGGACCCCCGCTCAATCAGGGAGATCATGGACTCCCGCCTTGTCGACATGGAGCGCTCCGTGAAGGAAGCCCTCTCGGGAGATCCCCGGGGGAAATTCGTCGGCGGCGACGCCGCACTTATGGGAGCTTACGGCGCCGGGCACACTCCCCTTTCCGGCACATTCGCAGTGGAGGCCTCACGGATCGCACTGGCCGTCTCCACATACAACGCATCGATGGGCCGGATCGTCGCCGCCCCGACCGCCGGAAGCTGCGGCATTCTGCCGGGAATGCTTTTCGGGTTCGGGTCGGCTTATCCAGCCCCCCGCGAGAGACTTGTCGAAGCCCTCACGGTGGCAGGAGGCATTGGCCAGGTTATAGCAAGGAGGGCGACCCTTGCGGGTGCTACCGGGGGGTGCCAGGCCGAGTGCGGAGCCGCCGCGGCTATGGGCGCATCCGCCCTTGTCTTCCTTCAGGGAGGCTCTCCCGAGGCGATATCTCACGCGGCCGCGCTGACCATCAAGTCGATCATGGGCCTGGTCTGCGATCCCGTGGCAGGTCTGGTCGAAATACCGTGCGTAAAGCGCAACGGATCCCTTGTCGCCCTGGGCGCCATCTGCGCCGACATGGCGCTTGCGGGAATCCGCTCCGCGATACCGCCGGATGAAGTTATAGATGCGATGCGCTCGGTGGGGCATTCGCTCCCGGAGTCTCTCAGGGAGACAGGAACCGGCGGGATTGCCGCAACCCCTACAGGCATCAGAATGAAGGAGGCTTTGCTGTGATGAGACGCAAGGAGAAGGAGATCACCGACAGAACCCAGATCGAGACCATCCTGAAAAAAGCCAAGGTCTGCCGTGTGGCATTTTTCGATGACGAGTACCCGTATATGGTCCCGGTCAGTTTCGGATTCGACGGAACCGCCATCTACTTCCATGGATTCAACGGCGGAAAGAAGATGGATTGCCTCCGGAAAAATCCGAAGGTTTGCTTCGAGATCGATGAAGACGTTGAGATAGTCGAGAACCCGGACCCCTGCGAGTGGTCGGTGAAATACCGAAGCGTGATCGGCTTCGGAACGGCATCCGTTATCGAGGAGGGTTTAGCGAAGCGGGCCGGGCTGGACATCGTCGTGAAGCAGTACGCGGGGCATGAGATCCCGTTCCCGGACAAGGCAATGGCCGCAGTCGCAGTCGTGCGGATCGACATATCGTCGATGACCGGCCGGCGCAACGGCTACACTGAATAGAATCAAGAGGAGAGGCGAATATGCTCTCGGGGATAGTCTCCTGGATAGTGGCCACCATCGGCAAACTCGGCTACACGGGCATCGTGGCTCTGATGTTTCTGGAATCCTCCTTTTTCCCATTCCCCAGCGAAGTGGTCGTCCCCCCCGCAGGCTATCTGGCCTCGCAGGGGGAGATGAATCTCGGACTGGTCATTGCGGCCGGGATCGCGGGGAGCATACTTGGAGCGGTCTTCAACTACTGGATATCCCTGGCTTTCGGACGCCCTTTTTTCAAAAGGTTCGGGAAATATTTCCTTGTCAGTGAAAAATCGCTCGACAGGGCGGACGAGTTCTTCGCGAAACACGGCCACATCAGCACTTTCATAGGCAGGCTGCTCCCCGGGATCCGCCAGCTTATATCGCTTCCTGCGGGGCTGGCGCGAATGAACATCCCCCTTTTCCTCTTCTTCACCACTCTCGGCTCGGGGATCTGGGTCGTCATCCTGGCCTTAGTGGGATTCTGGGTGGGGAACAACCAGGAGATGGTAACACGTTACATGCAGACCGCTACGTACATTTCCATAGCCGCCTGCATGGTCCTGGCCGCGGGGTATATGGTTTATAACAGGAGAAGAGCGAAAGACGTAACTCGTAAACGGTAAACGGAAGAATCCAGACCTTGCACCACACCACAGTCAAAGTACCCCAATTCGCGCTTCTGCGGATGCAGGGTAGGACACAAAGGAAAAACAAGACCCTTTCTTCGGGAAGAGCCAAGGACCTGTCATCCCGAACAAAGAGAGGGATCTGGTTCGGTTTTTCGGTTTTTCGGTTTTTCGGTCTTGCGTTCAACATCCTTGTAAGAAGAACCAAAGGTCTGTCATCCCGAACAAGGAGAGGGATCTGGTTCAGCACTCAGCCTTTTTGGGCCCTTCGGGAAGCCTCCCCGGCAGCCGCAGGGATCAGGGTGCGAGAATGCTGTCTGGAATAAAAGATCACATTGAAGACTGCATTCCAAACAGGAAGTTCAGAATTCCCCTTGAGGTTTTCACCTTGGACATTTTGCGTTCGATCCCCTTTCATATTCATATGGGGAATAACCAACCATAAGACCCCAAAGAGTTGAACTGCAAAATTTCCGGGAGTGACGCTCGAGGAGCATATCCATAGTAACAGGGGTTTTCTTCTTGCTCCTGCAGGTGAGTGTTATTATGACATCGGCCGGGATCGAGACCGATCTGTAAAAGACAGGGGAGGGAATGTTCTTCAAATCCATACGTCACTGGGCTGAAACATATCCGTATATCTTCGCTCCCGGTCTTGTGGGAACAGCCACTCTGCTGTTCCTCCCAGGGAGAGACCTGCTCGGGAAAGGCCACTGGGCTCTCCTGTATCTTCTCGTGATCTCCCTTGTTGCCTCCTTGGCCGGATCCAGGCCGTCTTTCGTTGCTTCCGTGACTGCTTTCCTGGCCTGGGACGTCTTCTTTCTCCCCCCCTACAATACCTTCAAGGTTGAAGACCCCAAGGACTGGATCTCTCTGGGGGTCTTCCTGGTAGTTGGTGTCCTGATCGGCCTGACTTCCGGCCGGCTCCGGGAACGGGAAGCACTGGCAATTTCCCAGGAGAGGGAGATGGCTCTCCTCAACCGGCTGACCGGGCGGCTGCTTGCAATTCCAGGACCCTTTGAAATGGCGGAGGCACTTTGCACCGAGATCGAAAGTGTCTTCTCTCCGCGTTTCGTCCGGTTCCACCTTGTGCAAAGCAGCGGGAAAAGGGTCCTGCTATTCGGAGTAAAAACCGGGCTGGATATTGATCCTCTTGAAGAGGATTTCCTGGGCTGGGTAGTGGAAAACGGCAAGTGCGTCGCTCCACCTGCAGTTGAACCGCCGCGGGCGGGTCGGCTCCTTTCAAACGGCGACCCGGTTCCCCACTCCGCTGTTTTTCCTTCTGTTGCCAGAAAAGATCTCTTTCTCACCGTACTCTCTTCGTCCGGACTCGAGGGGATCCTGCATGTAGGTGAGCCCCTGAAGCAGACGCCCTACAGATGGAACGAGATCCAGCTTTTGTTTGCCGCCGCCCACATGGCCGGGACATTCCTCGAGAGGAACCGCCTGGAGGAATCGGCCAGGCAGGCTGAGACACTGAAAGAGGGCGACAAACTGAAATCGGCCATTTTCTCCTCGGTTTCCCATGAACTGAAAACACCCCTCTCTTCACTTACGGCAACGATCTCCGGTCTGCTTGAAGGGGATCTGCCCTGGGATGCCCCCCATGTCCGGAACGAACTGGGTTCACTCAAGAAGGACCTGGACCGGTTGGGGAGTTCTATCGGTTCTCTTCTGGACCTTTCCAGACTTGCCGCGGAGGCATGGAAGCCGGATCTTCAATGGGTTGAACCTGGAGAGGTCTTGGGTGGGGTCCTCTTCCGCCTCGAACACAGTGACCGCATAAGGGTCCACGTGGATCTGCCCGAAAACCTGCCTCTCATTCGTGTCGATTTCCAGCAGTGGGGCAGGCTTCTGATGCATATTCTGGAAAATGCCCTTTCATACAGCCCTCCAGGAAGTCATGTGGTTATTGGCGCAAGAAGGACTCCGTTGGGGCTTGAAACATGGATCGCAGACGAGGGCCCGGGCATTCCGGCCTCCGAGAAGGAAAAAGTTTTCACCAAATTTTTCCGGGGCAGTTTTTCGGAGCTTCTTCCCGGCGGAACGGGATTGGGTCTTCCCATTGCACGGGAGATCGCACGCGTCCACGAAGGAGAGATCCGGATAGAGGGCAATCAGTCGGGGGGGGCCAAGTTTATAATACTCCTCCCCTCGACTCACGTAAGGGAAACGGAGGATTGAAACACAATGAGCGCTCCTGAAAGAAGCGTCAGAATTCTTGTCATCGACGACGAGGAGTCAATAAGGCGGGCTCTGAAGTCGATACTTTCCATGCGGAAATATGAGGTTAGTCTCGCCTCCACGGGAGCCGAGGGAATAGACCTGGCCATTGAAACAAACCCGGAGCTGGTGATCCTTGATCTTTCCCTACCGGATATGGATGGACTGGAGGTCTGCCGGGAGCTTCGAACCTGGATGAGTTCACCGATACTCGTTCTTTCGGTCAGAATGAACGAGAGCGACAAGGTCAAGGCTCTGGATATCGGGGCCGACGATTACCTTACCAAACCCTTTCCGGCCGGTGAACTGCTGGCCCGCATGAGGGCACTCCTGCGGCGGACTGAGTCAAGGGTGTGCCAGCCCCCTGAAATTCAGGCTGGTGACCTGGTGGTCAATCTGGCCAAAAGACAGGTTTTTCTGAAGGGGCAGGAAGTCTCTCTGACACGGACCGAGTTCGAAATCCTTGCTATCCTGGCCCAGAACATCGACTGCGTAGTTACCTACAGAATGCTGGCAGAAAAAGTCTGGGGCGACAAGGAAGACCGGGAGCCCCAGCTTCTTCGTGTACATGTCAGCAATTTGAGGAAAAAGATCGAACCAAACCCCTCTCTTCCGCGTTTCATCCACACGGAGCCCGGCATAGGGTTCCGATTCACGGCTTTTTAGTCCTTCTTTACGGAAAATTTAGGCAGGACCCCTTTTTCTTGACGGAGTCTTTACCCGGTTTTTGCTATCGTTCTCCCCGTGTATATGAATCTCTTAAGGATCAGGGGGTCTCCTGAAATGATGCGTGACCAAATTCTCTGGTCTGCCGTCGAGAATCTGCGCTCAGAAGGCCCGGACGTGAATGCGGATATTGCAGTGGTTGTTGAATTCCTTGACCGAAAGGAGATCGACCTGATAAGGCTCAAGAATTCCGGTTTGTCCGATGAGGTTATCGAAGCCTGTTTCCTTCTGAGTAGCTGCGGGAACTCTCTGGTTCCCGAACAGATCGGGAACCTCTGCGCCAATCCTATGGCGCGATCAGGCAAGATGCTGGAGATTCGCTCCCTGATCGATCGCGGTGATCCTGGAGAATTCGGAGATTGGAAATGGAGCCTTGTCAGGGAATCACTGGTTAAGGCACTGGATATTCTTGAAAACGGAAATTCAGTCGATTCACTGCCTGAATGGGAAGGCAAACAGGGCGGGGATTCTGATGATTCCCGGGATGAATCTACAGGGTATTGGAGAAATGACTGATGTTGATAGCCTTGGGGGATCTCCGAAAGGGCAACTGTACCTTTTCCTTTGATGAAAAAGGACAGATGAAGATATCATTTCCGGATCATTCGGCCATTCTGGACGGGAAGGACGGCATCCAGGTATTCGGGACAGAGAGCCTGGGCCAGAAATCCGAAGCAGAAAGATGGCTGGAAGATTTCTACTCCAACTCATGACGGGGGTCCGTTGAAGAGCATTGCGTCTGTTATCCGGCGGGGAATCTTCCTCTCACTGGCAGAATTATTCAGGAAGGCGGCGGCCCGATAGTTTCAAGAACCTACACCTCACTTCCGATAGAAAGAAAGATCGTATTAGGTTTCCTTGCACTGATCGGTTCCGGAGCTTTCCTGATTTTGCTGTTTAACGCCGGACCGCGGCCTCTGGGGGTTGTCGATGCCCTTTTCACCGCGACCTCCGCGGTTTGCGTGACAGGATTGACGGTTGTGGAAACCGGCAAAGATTTGACGATGGCCTCCCAGCTCGTCGTTCTGCTTCTTATCCAACTGGGGGGGCTGGGCGTGATGACGGCAACGACAGCCTTTTCCCTGCTTATAAAAGAGAGGATCGGCCTGCGGCAGAGGATGTTCTTCGCAGGAGGCTTCGGACTGGAATCTCCTGCCGGAGTTATCAGGCTTCTGATCAGGATCCTCTCCTTGACATTCGCCATCGAGGGGATCTGCGTGCTTCCGCTCTATTGGGGGTTCATGCGGGCAGGCTTCACCCACCGGGAATCCCTCTACAATGCCGTTTTCCACAGCGTCAGCGCCTTCTGTAATGCCGGCTTCTCCCTTTTCTCCGATAACCTGGAAGACTTCTCCATGGGCATCCTTGTCCCGGGGACGGTCATGTTCCTGATCGTTCTGGGAGGTCTTGGATTTATCGTCCTTTCCGAGCTGAGGGAGTTGTTGCGAAAACCCCTTAAATTATCCGTCCAATCCAGGCTGGTACTCTCCACCACGGCGGGGCTCATACTTTTGGGAACACTTCTGCTTTCACTCAGCGAATGGAATCACTCTTTCGGAGAGATGTCGGCCGGATGGAAGATCTGGAACGGGCTCTTTTCCAGCATTACCCCGCGAACTGCCGGATTCGATACCGTTGCGCCTGCGACCTTCTCGTCGGCGAGTCTCTTCGTCATCATGATCCTGATGATAGTCGGTGCCTCGCCAGGTTCCACAGGGGGAGGGTTCAAAACTACGACTCTTGCCGTACTGCTTGTCTCGACATGGAATGCGATCAGAGGCCGGCAGGAAGTCCGCCTTTGGAACAGGCGCATTCCTTTCAAAATAATCCTGAGATCCACAACCACCATTGTCCTCTATCTCTCAACACTCGCCCTTGGCCTTATAATGCTGCTCCTGCTTGAGCCGTTCCCCTTCAGGTCTCTGCTGTTCGAGGCCGCCTCGGCTCTTGGGACTGTGGGTTTGTCTCTGGGGATAACTTCCGGTTTGAGCAACGCAGGCAAGATTGTACTTGTACTGATGATGTTCTGGGGTCGTGTGGGAATCGTAACATTTCTGTACAGTCTGGTGAAACGGGAGGCAAGGGAAAGGGTTTCATATCCTGACGTCGAAATCCCCGTAGGCTAGAGAGGGAAAAGGGTGATGACCGTGAAAAACGGGAATAAGGTTATTCTGGTAGTTGGGCTGGGACGGTTTGGACAGGCTCTCTGCAAATCGCTCGTGGAACAGAAAAACCAGGTTATCGCAATTGACCGGTCAAGGCAGCATGTTGAAGAGATAGCCACCGTAGTGGATATCGCAATCCAGGCGGATGCCACTGATATGGAGGCCCTTCTGAAGGTGGGTGCCAAGGAGGCCGAAATAGCCATTGTAGCGATCGGCGGCAATATCGAGGCAAGCATTCTTGCTACGTCCATCCTTAAAGATCTTGGGATACAGAACGTTATTGCCAGGGCTCAGAATGCCATTCATGCCAGAGTCCTTGCCAGGATCGGGGCAAGCCGTGTGGTTTTCCCCGAGAAGGACATGGGTGAGCGGCTTGCCATGTTGCTGGTGAACCCCTGGATGTCCCACTTCGCGCAGTTGCCCGGTTCCCCCTTTCATGTTGGAGAGATCCGGCCTCTTCCGGAAATGGAGGGGAAAACGCTGGCCGAATTGGATTTCAGGACTCAATACAACGCTGTCGTCCTGAACATGAACCGGTCGGGAGAAAGGTTCATTCCGCGGGCAGATACCGTTATCGAAGCGGGCGACAGAATACTGGTCGCAGGACTTAAAGAAGACCTGGAAACATGGGTTGTTGAATGAAACGGGAAAAAACCCGGGGTTCTTCCGGCTTCATAAATCCAATGGTAGACCTCTCCGGATTCTGCTGTTTCTGGAAACCTTTCAGGAAATTTCTTCCCATCTTTAAATGTGGGTTGTAGAAGTATCCACGGAGGAGATATCTTTAAAAAAAGAGACTGCCATTGAAAAAATCACGAAAACGAGCAGGGAGCTTCCGGAATTCCATGTGAAGGCTCTTTATATTTTTGGTTCGGTCGCTCGCGATGAGGCCGAAAACACTAGTGATGTTGACATTCTTGTGGAATTCACCCCCGAAGCGCGCATCGGTCTTTTCCGCTTTCTTCAATTGAAAAACTTTCTGGAGGGTATCTTGGGCTGCAGTGTGGATCTTGTTACTGCCGATGGACTGCATCCGATGATGAGAGACTCTATCCTGGAGGAGCGCATCCGTGTCGCCTAGGGACTGAAACGTGGTTGTTCACGAATATTTTGGAGTCAACCTTTGAATTGTTGAGTTAGACGGATCCCTTGGTTGGATTATTATGTAAATGACGGAGACTTGGCTGAGAAGCAACAAGAGGCGATGAAAACTCGGACCCAGGACATTCACCACGGAGAACACAGAGATCCACAGAGGTAAACCTGCTCTTTTAGAGAACCCTGACGAACCTGTGGAGACAGCACTCGGATTATCTGGGACACGATCAGTATCGACCTTCCGAAGGTCACTCCATCCCAGAAAAAGCTTATCGAACCCCAAAAAATAGAACCCACCTTGTGGCTCCTGCGTCTCCGGCGAAAGCCTTCCCGGCATACAAGGTCCCGGACGCAACAGCCGAGGCAGATTCGCCTGAATAAGGAAGGAAGCGAGTCGGTTACAAATTGTCACCTACTGAAAATGATTGCAGAGGACGGGTTTGAACTGTCGACAATTTGTCGACAGTTGAAGCTGATGGCGGCGGACGGAAAAATGAGAGAAACCGATTGTGCGGATGTTCAGGGCCTTGTCAGCCTTCGGAAACCTTCCCCGCAGCATGATCCCGGACGCAACAGCCGGGCAAAATCCGCCTAGAAGTGCGCTTTCGCTTGCTCCTGCGCAAATAAAATAGCACGTATTGACACGTAGACTTGTTTTGATACTATAAGAGCATCCACAGGAGGACGAAGGGCTTGGGGAAGCAATACAGCCAGAAGGAGCTCATCATAATCGCAAAAGCAAAGGGCTGGGATATCGACGAAACCAGGGGAAAAGGGAGCCATGTTCTGGCTATGAAGCCAGGGGAACGCCCATTCCCCATCCCTCGGAAGATCAAACCGGGCCTGCTGGCTTCACTGAAAAAAAGACTCCAGATAGATGATTGATTCCCGAGTCGTAAAGGCAGGTGAGCATGTTGAAATACCCGGGATATTACAAGTATCCAGCGATTTTTTCGCCGGACGGAGACGGATGGACAGTCACCTTTCCCGACCTCGATAATTGCTTCACTTCAGCCGATACCGTCGAAGAAGCCATCGTTGAAGCACAGGCGGTCCTGGAGGACTGTATGTACTTTCGTGAGGCAGACAAGGATATCATTCCTCTGCCGACTCCTTCAGAAGAAATCCCTTTCCCTTCGGGAGGATTCGTCCAGATAGTGGTTGCCGTCATGGGGCCGGTCCGGAGAGCGTGGAGCAGGAAAGCCGTCAAAAAAACCCTCACTATTCCCGCCTGGATGGAAGAGGAACTGAAAAAACATGAGAACGTGAACATTTCCTTCGTGCTGCAGGAGGCAATAAAAAAGGAGCTTGGACTAAAGGAACCGGCCATCCGCTGACAGAACCGGGCAGAAAATGATCTTACCCCGCAAATCTAACAGCCGATACATACGGTCAAGATCAAGACCCCAAGGGTTGCCAAAGACCTGTCATCCCGACCGCAGCCGACGAAGTGACCGTTTTTGACGTTGTCAAAAACAGGTTAGGCGAAATCCGCCGGTAGGCGGACTTTCAGCGCCCGCCCACTGGCGGGGATCTGGTTCAGCACTCAGCCTTTTTGGGCCCTTTGTGAACCTTCCCCGGCAGACAGACTCGCCTGAAACCGTTCGGGTCTCCGCCTGTTCCGCGACGATCGCGCAGAACCGGGCAAAACCCGCCCGGAAGTGCGCTTTCCCTGCCCCTTCGCGACGGCGGACCCCCTCACCGGCTCCTGCGTCTCCGGGTAAGGCTTCCCGAAGGGCCTTGCGGTTCCTGGACAAGCTCCCCTATTCAGAAGGATTTTTCATTTTGTCAAATGTGTACGGCCTGACCCCTCTGAGTCCCTTGTTCGTCTGGAGCCGGTTGTCGGGTGACGGTTCAGGCTCCGAGTGTAGCTACCCAGTCGCCAACGTAGTGAGTGATGGTAATGACGACACCGGCTATCAGGAGATGCTCGCCAATTGTCTTCCACGGTCGCTCACCAGTAGCTTTTGCAATGACATAGCTCAAAACGGTAAGAACGGAGAACCCCCACACGAGACTGACTATGATGGCTGTGCCGAGAGGAAGAAGAAGAACCGGAACGACGAAAGTCAAGGCAAAGATCAACTTCGCCAGGAACGTTGCGATGGTAGCGCCCCAGATCTGTCCGACCGCATGAACGTTTTCCGATTCCTCTGAAATATGAATCCCGAGAGCATCGGAGAAGGCGTCGGCAATGGCGATGGTGAGGACGCCTCCCAGAACGACCATCTTCGACCCAGTACCGGAGTGCAGCCCAACCATCAACCCAAGGGTTGTAATGATGGCCGATGTCAGCCCGAACGAAATGCCGGTCCGCAAAGAATCCTTCATTTATGTGTCCTCCTCGTGGCACTCAACTTGTTTTTTCTGCTCCAATTCCCTTTTTGTGAAACCGGCACTCAGATTAAATAATGATATCCCTCGACCACAATGAAGTCAAACTTGATTCGCTGGAATCCCGACCTGGGGGAACATTCCGATTACTGCTGATTTTTCTGTTTCCTCGCATTTTCGATTCACGATTAACGGCCCTTGCGACTCACTGATCCCTGGGTTGCTCTTGTCAAGACAAAGGTCTCATGGTTTGCCCTATCAAAGATTTCCCTCTGCGTAAACTACCCTTTCGCTACGCTCGGGCACTTCGTCCGCGACCTCTGTGGTGCAAGAACTGGGGCTTGACCTGTCTCCCCCGCTTTTGCGATTTTCGAGTTACGAAGTGTCCGGCATTCTTTGCCAAAGATGCAGGTTATTATTTCCGACCCTTTTTATTTAATAGTCGGATACATACGGTCAAAATCAAGACCTGACCCCATGGGTTGCTCTTGTCAAGACAAAGGTCTCATGGTTTGCCCTATCAAAGATTTCCCTCTGCGGTTCTCTGCGTCCTCCGTGGTGCAAATTCTGGCCCTGGCTTTGCCCTTTCCGTTCACGCTTCACGATTCCCGATTCACGATTTACGGTTTACGGTTTACGGCTCTTGAAGAATTTGTTTCCCCCACCCCCACAATTTGACGATGTGTGGCTTTTCGGGTAAGGTGTTGGAGTGCCTTGTTCCGCGCCTGAATATGCAGCTGATTTTTCGGGGTTTTTGGTTTTTTCATTTCTATCGAAACGATCCGGTTTTTTCCTCATGGTGTTTTCCCCGGTTTCAGGCGTTTTTTCGTTACTTCGTTAATTTCCGTCCTGAGCGGACCAGGTTTTCATGGTTCTATTCCAATTCCCTTCTCCTGACTAAAAACAGGGGGAAATCCCATATTTATCGAGGTGGTAGGGTGATTGGTCCAAATGGCGCAAGACGCGTAGTTATCACACTTGAGTCCCTGGGTGTCTCGACGATCTTCGGCATCCCTGGAATACACAACCTGGATATATACGACGCCCTTATCGGGAGCCGTATCCGCCACATAACGGCCGTCCACGAACAGGGCGCCGGATTCATGGCGGACGGGTACGCAAGATCCACCGGAAAAACAGGGGTTGCCCTTGTGATCTCCGGCCCCGGCCTTACGAATATTCTCACCCCCATGGCACAGGCTCTCCACGATTCGATCCCCATGCTTGTTCTCTCCAGCCAGATCCCGACCTCATTCATAGGCAAAGGCGCAGGCTTTCTCCACGAACTGAAGGACAGCCTCGCTCTCGCCGGATGTGCCTCCAAAAAGAGTTTTTCCGCTTCCACTCCCGAAGAAATTCCACAGATCATAGAAACGGCCTGGCGTCTGGCTTCCGAGGGGCGTTCGGGACCCGTGCATGTGGAGATCCCGATGGATATCCTTGCCGGATGCTGCCCGGAAAACGGTGATCTTTCACCCGACTGCTCCGGCTCAACACTGCCCCCTCTTCCCGAAGAAGACCTGGCACGGGCAGCGAGTCTGCTGGATCATGCCTCATTTCCGGTGATCATCGCCGGCGGGGGGGCATGGATGGCCGGGGGCGCTATTACGAAGCTCGCTGAAAAATCCGGTGCTATGGTCATAGAATCGTGCGCGGGCAAGGGCATCGTTGACGAAAGAAACCCTCTCTGTCTCGGGGCAAGGATCCATTTCCCCTGCGTGAGGGAGGCCTTGTCGAAAGCGGATCTTATCCTGGCCTTCGGCACGGAACTTTCCCCGACGGATCTTTGGGAGAAACCTCTCCCCCAAAACGGAACACTGGTGCAGGTGGACCTGGACGGGGCGAACTTCGCCCGAAACGGGGCCGCCGATATCGGCATCCTCGCCGACGCGAACCAGGCGGCGCTGGCTCTTCTGGAAGCGGTTTCCCAAAAACCCGCGAGAAGAGCAAAGGCAATCGAGATCGTCAGCCGTCTGAAGGCGGAGTCACGGGATGAGCTCTCATCCGTCACCGGAATGGGCAGCGATCTGCAGACCATGTCGGGGATCGTATCTTCACTGAGGAAGGCAATTCCGGAAGAGGGTGCCCTCTTCGCGGACATGACCGGCCCCGCCTACGTGGCCATAAGCGAATACCCGGCATTTTCCCCCAGGACCTTTCTGCACCCCGTGGGTTTCGGAACCCTGGGGCAGGCCATGCCCGCGGCCATCGGCGCCGCTATCGCAAGACCTAAAAGGCCGGTGTGCGTACTTGCAGGGGACGGCGGTTTTCAGTTCACCCTCCCGGAGCTCAGCGTCGCGGTCCGGGAGAATCTCTCCATTCCCATTGTTATATGGAACGACGGCGGTTTCGGAGAGATCCGCAGGAACGAAAACATCCGTCACCCCGGTTCTTTTATCGCCGTCGACAACACGCCGCCGGATTTTTCTCTTCTGGCCGCGGCATACGGCGCGGGGTACGCAAGACCAGGAAACCCGGAATCTCTTGAGGCGTCGATACTAAGGGCGTTCTCTACCCCAGGCCCGACGCTGATCGAATGTTCCCCACGGGAAGAATGTGGCTGGAATGGCTCTTAAGGGTCTGCGCCCCGAGGTTCTGTCAATGAACCCATACGAAGCGGGGAAGACAATCGAAGAGGTCCGCCGCGAGCTGGGCATTGAGAAGATCATCAAGCTGGGGTCGAACGAGAACGCCTACGCCCCGTTCCCGGAAGCCCTTGAAGCCATGCGCGCGGAGATGAAAAACGCGAACCGCTACCCCGACATCGCTTTTGAAGAGATCAAGGGACTCCTGGCCAATATCCACGGAGTTGAAGCGAAGAATATCGCGATCTCCCACGGCGCGGAGGGAATGCTCCAGGCAATGGGAAAGTGCTTCATCGAGAAAGGTGACGAGATCCTGCTCCCTTCGGCCACGTACGGTCTCTACAACGAGATATCGAAACTCATGGGAGGCCGGATCGTGAGTGTCCCCCTCAAGGATTTCGCGGTGGACCTTGAAAGAGCCGCGAAGGCCGTTACGAAAAGGACAAAGCTCATCTGGCTCTGCAACCCCAACAATCCTACTGGGAACATCGTCGAACCGCGCCTTCTGGACAGACTGTTCGAAAAGCTCCCCAAAAACGCGTGGGTGATCCTGGATGAGGCCTACGCGGAGTTCGCACCCAAAGACCTTCTCCCCGACAGGGTGAGGCTGATCTCGGAAGGGAGAAATCTGGTCTCTATAAGGACCTTTTCCAAGGCGTACGGTCTTGCGGGAGCACGCCTCGGCTACGCCATCGCCGGGGAAGAGATCGTGACCGTTATCGATACTGTCAGCGAGCCTTTCAATGCCAACAGAATAGGGATAGCGGGAGGCGTCGCGGTACTGACGCGTGACATGGAGGCCTGCGAAAGGGCAAGACTCATGATCATCGCCGACAGGCAGAGGATCTCCGAAAGCCTGGAGGGGATGGGACTCTTTGTGGTTCCCTCCAACACCAACTTCGTGTTCTTCGAGACGCCTTTTTCCGCCGAAGATGTCGCCGATGGCCTTCTGAAGCAGGGAGTTATCGTCCGCCCATGCACCGGATGGGGTTATGACCGGGCCATTCGGGTCACCGTGGGAACATCCTGGGAAGTGGACGTTTTCCTTGAGACCCTCGATAAGACCTTGAACGGACTGGAGGGAGCATGACATGAAGGCTGCACAGGGAACCTTTAAAGCAGGGAGGGATCTTCTTGGTCCTTTTTGAGCAGGTGCGCAAAGTCTACGAAGACGGCACAGTGGCCGTCGACAATCTGGACCTGGAGATCGCCAAGGGCGAAATCGCCGTCCTGATAGGCCCCAGCGGCTGCGGTAAAACCACCTCTCTCAAAATGGTGAACCGGCTGGAGGCACTGACTTCGGGGACCATTACCGTTGACGGGCGCAATATCAACGATGTGGACCCCGTGAAACTGCGCCGCAATATCGGATACGTGGTACAGGAGGTCGCGCTGATGCCTCATATGTCCGTAGCCGAGAACATCGGAACCGTTCCCCGGCTTCTCGGGTGGGACCACAAGCGCATCAGCAAACGGGTCGACGAACTGCTGGCCCTGGCGAAGCTGGAACCGGGGAAATATCGATACCGCTTTCCCGAACAGTTGAGCGGGGGACAGAAACAGCGCATTGGTGTCTTGAGGGCTCTGGCTGTCGATCCCGAGCTTATCCTGATGGACGAGCCCTTCGGCGCTCTGGACCCGATAAGCCGCGAAAACCTGCAGAACGAGCTTCTTGATCTGCAGAAGGTGGTGAAAAAAACCATCATTTTCGTTACACACGACATGGACGAAGCTCTGCGGATGGCCGACAAGGTTGTGATCATGCGGCAGGGGCGCATCGAGCAAATGGGTTCTCCCGACGAGATCCAGGAAAATCCAAAAAACGACTTTATCCGCGGTTTTATCGGAGAAGACAGGCTTGCCCAGATCTCTCCCGACTCTCCGGTGGAACCGCTGATACAGGAACCCCTCCTGCGGGTGAAACCTTCCGTTTCGGCAGCCGAAGTACTTGATCTTATGGAAGACGAGGGGTGCGAAACGGCCCAGGTCATCGACTCGGACGACCGATGGAAGGGAATGGCGATGCTGGGACTGCTCAAGCGGGCGGCCAGGAAGGGCGGAGCCGTGACCAACGGCGTACGGGTGGACCGCAAGCTCTTCTCGGAGGATGCAACCATCCGGGATGCCGCGGAGATGCTGTCGGATCAGGATATTCCCATACCCGTCGTGGATGAGCATGGTTCATTTATCGGCGTTGTTTCATCCGCCGGAATGGCCAAGCTTACCATCAGCCGGCTGACCAGAAAAGGGAAAGGGGGGAAAGCCTGATGCTTGTGCAGAAACCCTTTTTTGAGCTCTTCTTCTCCTACGTGATGCGCTACTGGCCAAGGATACTGAACCTTACCTGGCAGCACATCACCATATCCTCCATTGCACTTGCGATCACTCTGGCGGTGTGCATTCCGCTCGGCATTTACCTGACAAAGAACGAAAAGCTCGCGCCCTACGTCATCGGAGCGGCAAACGTCTTCCAGACGATCCCAAGCCTCGCGCTGCTCGGCTTCCTTATCCTGATCTTTGGGATAGGGAACGACAACGCCATCTGCGCCCTCTTCCTCTACGCCATGCTCCCGGTGCTGCAGAACACCTACGCGGGCATCAAGAGCGTTCCCCAACACCTTGTACAGGCCGCCAGAGGCATGGGCATGACGGAGTATCAGATCCTGCTGAAGGTGCAGCTGCCCATCGCACGCCCCATTCTTATCGCGGGCATACGGGTGGCTACGGTCTGGATCATAGGCACTGCAACGCTGGCGTCAGCCATAGGCGGCGGCGGGCTGGGAAGATTGATCTTCTCTGGTCTGGCATCGATACGCAACGAAGTGGTCCTGGCAGGCGCGATCCCGGCCACAATACTCGCCCTGACTGCGGACCAGGGGCTTAAATGGCTGCAGGAGTTCTACAGTCCGAAAGCGCGGGCCCTACGGCACGCCCGGAAAACCCGCAGTTACGATCAACAGATGTAGTTGCAGGCTATAGATAAGAAATAGATAAGAAACATACATCCTGAAGGGAGATGCAAGAGATGAATAAAAAAGTATTGTTGCTGGCACTGGTGGTTATGGTCGCTATCGGAGGATTTTACATGATGAAAAGCTCGCAGGAGCCCGCGGGAAAGCCGGCGGAAGAGGGGGTTGTCGTTTCCGGTGTGGAC
This sequence comes from Thermovirgaceae bacterium, assembly GCA_030656095.1. GTDB lineage: Bacteria > Synergistota > Synergistia > Synergistales > Thermovirgaceae > UBA2252. The sequence continues at coordinate 36,928 of JAUSOU010000159.1, forward strand.
CCGATGACCTATGAGGGAACCGTAAAAGTAGGCGCCCAGACAGTGAATGAAACGATCGTTCTGGCCTGGATGGGAAAGCTTTTGCTTGAGGCCGATACCGGACTGACGGTCGACATCAACACCGAGTTCGCAGCCTCGGGTGTGCTTCACCAGGCCATGCAGGGCAAGGAGCTGGACATCTACCCCACCTGGACGGGAACCCAACTTACGGGCATTCTCCGTTACGAAGGACCTAACCTGCCGGCGGATGAAACATTCAAAATGGTCAAGGAGGGCTTCGAGAAGAACTTCAACGCCACCTGGACCATGCCTTTCGGATTCAGCAACACCTACGTAATGGCCGTTCGCCGCGAGACGGCGGAGAAAAACAACCTGGCGAAGGCATCCGATCTTAAGGATCTCGCACCCGAGTGGATACTGGCGGGCGACGAAAACTTCGACACGCGCCCCGACGCATATCCCGGCTGGTCCGAAGCCTACGGCATCGAATTCAAGGAAGTGCTGCCGATGCAGTATTCGATAATGTACCGGGCCATCGACAACAAGGAAGTCGACATCATAGCCGCATACGCCACCGATTCGCGCATCAAGAAGCTCGACCTGGTGCTGCTCGAGGATGACAAAGCCTTCTTCCCCGACTACAGCGCCGCCTACGTTGTCGATATGGATATCCTTAAAAAGTTCCCGGCCATACTGCCGGTTCTGGAGCAGTTGAGCGGAAAGATCGACGCACCCACAATGTCGGCTCTCAACGGCAGGTTCGATGACGGCGAGGAACCGGAGGATATCGCGAAGGATTTCCTCACCCAGGCAGGGCTGCTCAAGAAGTAATACCACGAATCGCATAAAAAGGGCCGTCCCCTGGATAAGCGGGCGGTCCCTTTTTTTGCTTCATTTCTCCCGATATGGTACATTGTGCACTGTAACGAACGGAAGAAACATCCTAAAAAAATTGTGAGGCGATAGGCCATGTCAATGAGAGATATTTTCGAGAACTCCCCCTTCGGAGGGGGAGGAGGACAACGGAGGCAGATCCCGGCCCTCAAGATGAAAAAGAGCGTCTGGATACTGTTCGGGCTGTTGCTGGTTCTTGCGATAGTTATTCCGGCGACCGCGACATTCTACACCGACATGCTCTGGTTCAAGGCAAGAGGGCTCTCCCAGGTCTTCTGGACTCGGCTGATACCGCAGTGGATCCTGTTCGGGGTCGCATCATTGATCGCTTTCGCGATCTTTTCGGTCAACTGGCTGAAGGCCCGCAGGTCGGCAGTGAAGGATCTCGCGGCATCGCTGCCGGAAGGGTCGGAGGAAATGCCGCTTCGCGCATCCGCCCTGTTCGTGATGATCATATCGGGGGTCATGGCTGTGATGAACGGGTTCGGTGTCCGCTCGGAGTGGATGACCGTCCTGCAGTTTCTGAACAGAACTCCTTTCGGCAAAACAGAGCCGATCTTCGGGAAAGAGGTCGCCTTCTACGTCTTCGATATGCCGTTTCTGTCCCTGATGCAGAGCTGGCTCCTCGGAACGCTGGTCACCGCACTTCTCGGCATCGGGCTGATATTCTTCATGGCGGCGCTGCCGAAGATGCGCGAAGAGAACCGTTTTTACATGCCCGGTCACGCCAGGGCGCACCTTTCGGTGCTCGGCGCGATAACAGTACTCGCCTGGGGAGCAGGTCTGTGGCTTGAGCGCTTCAACCTTCTGCTCTCCGAGGGAGGCGTCGTATTCGGGGCGGGCTACACGGACATACACGCGAGGCTGTTCGCGATCAACGTGATGATCGTTCTTTCGGCTATAGTCGCGGCCCTTCTGGTGGCCAACATCTACCGCAGGACCTGGCGGCTGGCGATCGCCGGCGGCATACTTCTGATCGGCGCCAGCTTCATACTTCGAGGTATCGTCCCGGGGCTCGTCCAGAAGTACATAGTCGAGCCGAACGAGTTCGACAAGGAACGCACCTACATCGAATACAACATCGCAGGCACTCTCGATGCCTACGGGCTCAACTCCCTCAAAATTGTGAACTTCACACCCGAGGATTTCATCACGCCGCAGGATATCGAGAACGAGCCCGACACCATACGCAACATAAGGCTCTGGGATTACAGTCCCCTGCTCAGGGCGTTCAAACAGCTGCAGGAGATAAGGACCTACTACGACTTTCCCAATGTGGACATAGCCCGGTACACCTTCAACGGAGCCTACCGGCAGGTTATGCTCGCCGCGCGGGAACTTGACTCGGAACAGATCCAGAACCAGACGTGGGTGAACAGACATCTCGAGTTCACTCACGGTTTCGGGATCGTCATGAATTTCGTCAACGAAGTCGACAGGGCGGGCAAGCCCGTGCTTGTGATCCAGGACCTTCCGCCCAAGATCTCGGTACCCCTGGAGATCGCGGAACCGCGGATATACTTCGGAGAGAAGAGCAACCCCTACTCCCTCGTTCGCACGGATGTCCTGGAGTTCGACTACCCTGAAGGGGATGCGAACGTCAGGACCACTTATCAGGGCACGGGCGGAGTTCCTGTGGGAAGCCTCTTCAGCAGGATAATGTTCGCGCTCCGCTTCCGGGATTCCCAGATACTCTTCACCAACTCCATAACCCCGGGAAGCCGCATCCTGATGTACCGCAGCATAAGGGAACGCCTCGAGACGGTGGCGCCGTTCCTGCTCTACGACACCGACCCCTACTTGAGCATCATCGGCGGCAGGCTGGTCTGGATACAGGATGCCTACACCGCCACCAACCGATACCCCTACTCGAATCCGGTAAGCGTAGGAGGGGATCGGCAGAAGATCAACTACATCCGCAACAGCGTCAAGGCGCTGGTCGATGCCTACGACGGGTCGCTCTTCTTCTACGTCTCGGACAAGGATGATCCTCTGCTGAAGACCTGGGCCAAAATATTCCCGGGGCTCTTTACTCCGATAGAGGACGCCAACCCTGAATTCTGCTCGCAGATCCGCTACCCGAACAGTCTCTTCCTTATACAGAGCGAAATCTACAGAACATACCACATGAGCGACCCGAACACCTTCTACAACAAGGAGGACGTGTGGCGCCTTTCCAACCAGGCCAAGACCGGAAGCCAGAACGCCTATTACGTGATCATGCGCCTGGCGGGTGAGAAGAAGGCCGAGTTCGCCCTTATCGCACCGTTCATGCCCGTAGGCCGGGACAACATGATCGCATGGATGGCCGGACGCTCCGACGCACCCAACTACGGGGATCTTCTCGTCTACCAGTTCCCGAAACAGAAGCTCATCTACGGCCCATCCCAGGTGAGCGCGCTGATAGACCAGGATCCGGAAATATCGGCCCAGTTATCCCTTTGGAGCCAGCGCGGATCCGACGTCATCCGGGGCGACATCCTGGTAATTCCGCTCGGTGACTCCCTGCTCTACGTCCAGCCGCTCTATCTGAAGGCCGAGAACAGCGATCTTCCCGAGCTCAAGAGGGTAATAGTATCCTCGGGAGGGAAGGTGGCCTGGGCCGAAACGGTCGACGATGCCATCTCAACCCTGCTCTCGCGGCTGGCCGGGACAACCGGCGCAAGACTAAACGCTCCCCTAAAAACAGCAGAGAAACCCGTTGCTACGACTCCGCTGGTGGTAGGAGAGAACGCCAGGGATCTTGCGCAACAGGCAGGACAACACTTCGAGGCGGCACAGAGGGCATCTCGCGAAGGCGACTGGGCAAGGTACGGAGAGGAACTTGAAAAGCTGCGTGCGGTGCTTGAAGCGCTGATGAATGAAACGAAATAACCCTGAATTGTAAAAAGGGGCCCCGCCTTAACAGGCGGGGCCCCTTTTTTAATCCATCTCTCTGGAGGAGAGACCGGGCGGGACCACCATCCTTGATACTGTGATACCGGTCTCCGTCAGACGGATGGTGTTTTTTACCTTATCGATCACCAGATACCCCTGACCGGAAAGCCCTTCGGCGGCCTCCCTCAATGAGTCGATAAAGAGCAGACCTTCCCCACGGGGAAGCGCACCCGCATCCTCCATCCCCGTGACTGTCATAATGAAAGCCTCCTCGGTATCCATCGGTTCGAGGCCGGAAACCTTCATCAGGACATGAAGCAGCCAACTCCTGAACCAGAAGGGAGAGAGGTCTGGAGGAATAGCCCCTGACCGGCCTGAAACCCTGGAGACAGTCTCGGGTTCGGGTTCGGGTTCGGGTTCGGGTTCCGGTTCCGGTTCGGATATCGGCTCGGGAATTTTTTCGTCTTCCGACCCGGGTTCCAGCTTGATCTCAACAGGCTGTTTCAAAGGCATTATCGGAGTACCGGCTCCGGGGCCGCCTTTTTGAAGACCCGTTACTGCAAGCCATCTATTGTACTGCTCCTTCAGTGTCTGCCATTCGCGCGCCAGAGAATCCTCCGCCCTCAACCCGTCCTGGCGTGAACCGGAACCCCTGTTCAGCCAGTCCCTTCGAGTGCACTCGTAACAGGAGGTAACAAGATCCGCGTCGTCTTTTGAGGTTTTCCGGAGGAAAGAAGCCCGGTCTACGTCAAGCAGAACATCCGGGTATGACCTGCCGCAGAACTGGCAGGTGAAAGCGTCCCTCCTGAAGATCTTCTCCTTTGCGGACTCATCGAGAATCGGTTTTCCGGTCATGGCCACACTCCTCTTGAGCATTTGAACCTGCTTCACCAATATAGCACAGAGTTAAAAATCAGGGGCAGAACACGGCCGCAGCCGCACAAAAAAAATACCAGTAGAACAGGGGCTGGACTAGCGTGGATCCGTTATGAAGGTCATCCCCTCAAGCCTGTCGGCAAGATCTCCCCGCGAGAGGTCAAAACCCTCCACTCCTTCACCAGGGCGAAGTGAGGTAATTACCGCAGCGCCTATCACGCGGCGCCCTTCGATGCCTTTCCTGACGGTTCGTATGCCCCAGATCGAATGGAAAACGCATGGTTCGCCCCTGAACGTCCCCAGGTAGACCATGATGTGCCCGGGGACACGAAGCAGTGTCGTGAACGGAACCGCCTCAGAGATCAATCTCTTCTCCTTTTCCTCCCCGCTTCCCCCTTCAAAGGCAACGAACGGGTATGCCCTGGCCTGTGCCGCCGAGTTCCTGGGGAGCCAGATGCCGAATACCGCAAAAAGGTCCCTCACCGTTCCCGAGCAGTCGCGGTTCCCCAGAGAGTCTCCCCAACCGTAGGGGGTTCCCAGCATCCGGTTCATTAACGTCGCTATGTTCCACTGGGTCAGCATCAGCGGCACGTGCGAAGCCTGGTCTGCCGGAAGGCGGGCCTCTTTGAGAACAACATTGCCCCCAATGTCCCGGACTGGGATACCGACTGTCAGATAACCGCTCGAAAGCCCTCCGGCCATCAGGGGGAGCACAGTCCCTATCCTGGCCTTGAAGCGGAAAAGACCTATAAGGTCCCTCACCGCCACCCCGTCGTCGATGACGAAGGCCTGCGGGAGTGTCTCCCATCTTTTGGCAAGGGCGTCTTCTGCGAACCCGATATCTCTCGTGTCAACCCACCCTGCCGCATACCCCGTCTCGACGAACGCCCAGGCCTTGTCCGCCGAAAGGTGCCCCACCAAGAGCGGCTCACCGGCCTTGACGCGAGAGTTCTGCAGATAGTCGAAGGGGAAGCCTTCTCCGGCCAGGGAAGGGTCTCGGTAAAATGGGCGATCGGTCGGAAGGGCGCGAAGGTCGGTCTCCACGCATGCCGCCGCCTTGCGGTTCAGGCTCCCCCACTCTTCCATGCTGCAGTTGACAAGGAGACCCTCCATCCACTGTTTTGAGTGGGGCCTCAGGTTCTCTCCCCAAGGGGTTGCGTCCTTCCACTCCTCCCAGGCCCAGAGCGACCTGGCAGGGGTGATCGAGGGAAGGTTCCTGTTCCACGGGGCGAAAAATCTCTTTTTGAATTCCGCATGTAGGACTTCACTTTCGGAAGCGGCTATCAATGGAGTATCGAAGGATCCGTCGACAAAACGCAGGGCGTTCCGGGGTACCGCCAGGGCGGAGGAAGGTATCGAAACCAGCAGCGCGCAAATGAACAGCAAAATTCCCGAAATGCCTTTTTTGTGCGCGGATGGTCTATGTTGGGATATTATTGGCCGAGATAAACCCTTTTTTTGAAAGGAGGTCTCACCATGGGTATCGAGGGACAGCTTATAGCCCTTGCCAAAGTAGCTTTCGCGATCATTCTCGGAGGGATGATCGGGCTTGAGAGGGAGATGATCGGTAAGCCGGCAGGAATGAGAACCCACATGCTCATAGGCGGCGCTTCGGCGCTCTTCTCTCTGCTCGGAATCGTGATAATAAACTATTTCGGCGAGGTGACGTGCGGAACAGACCTTATAAGTGGAGACCCCATCCGGGTTATCCAGGCTATCGTGCTGGGGATAAGCTTCATTGGGGCGGGAACGATAATGCAGCACCCCGAGAGACGCAAGGTCATCTATCTCACCTCCGCCGCCTCCATACTCTTCACGGCGGGCATAGGAATAGCCGTGGCCGTGGACCAGTTCCTGCTCGCGGCCGGATGCGTGGTGATCGTCTGGGTCGTGAACAGGGGACTGCGCTATTTTGACAAGAAAATCCTCAAAAAACGATCCCAGCTTGTTCGGCCGGACAATAACGACCCCCAAGAGTGAAGTAGGGCCTCTAGAAGGCCCCCTCCGCTTCGGCCTCAAGGGTGAAGCCCTGGTCGTGGAAGAGCGCCACGCAGGCGTCCACGACATCCGCGTCGTACGACTTTCCGCGCTCTCTTCTTATCTCGGCCAGCGCCTCCTCCATCCCCTGGGCCGGGCGGTGGGGGCGCTGAGACACCATCGCTTCGACTACATCAGCCACGCAGATTATCTTTGCCTCGGGAAGCATCTTGTCCCCCGTAAGGCCGGAGGGATACCCCGAGCCGTCGATCCTCTCGTGGTGCTGGAGAATGATCTCCCCGATATAGGCAAGGTTTTCGATATCCTTCAGGATCTCGTAGCCGATCATCGGGTGAAGCCTTACGATGCTGTACTCGTCGTCCGACAGGTGCATCGGCTTGGCCAGAACCTGAATGGGTATAGAGACCTTACCCACGTCATGGACAAGGGCAGCCATCCGCAGAGTCTTCGCTGACGCCTCGGAAAACCCAAGGTGGCTGGCGATCGCAAAAGAGAGCCTGGCAACCCTTCTCTGGTGCCCGACGATAAATGGATCCTTCATCTCCACGATCTTCTCAATGGCCCTGAAAGTGCCCTCGGTCGTGGCGAGAAGGTCCTCTTCCCTGCTCAGAAACTCTTCATGGACTTTTTCGTGCTCGTTGACATCGGCGAGGAGGGCAAGAAGCGCGGGCCGCGTGTGAAACCGCGTGGGGGTGAAAGTCCCCGTCATCCAACGGGAGCCGCCGTCCTGGGTCATGATACGGAAATTCAGGGAGGAATCCGTTATCCCGGCACTCTTGCCCGGACCGGTCAGAAAGAGTCCACGGTCATCGGCATGGATGAGATCGCACCAGGGTCTGCCCTGTAAATCCTCCGCCTTCAACCCCATTATCTCCTCCAGTAGGGGATTAACGGATTTGATCAGCCCCTCCTGAATGACGCACACTCCCGCCGAACGACTTCCGAAAAGAGCCGAAGCAAGATCTTCCATTCCACCTGTAAAAACCCCCATGTTGCCGCTCATAAGCCCCACCTCCGGGCAGATAGTCCTTTATGGCAGTATTTTACCATACCATTCAATTTGGAAGTTTGGGGGGTTACCCCAAGTCGTTATTCTGATATCTTCTTCTTACAGATGGAGGGGTTGCCATGACCGGATCCGGGATGGTCTCAAGGCTGCTCGAAGTGATCGAAAAAGAGATACTGCCGGTCACGGGATCCGCGGTCGAAAAGGGGCACAACATTTTCGGGGGAGCGGTGCTCAGACTGGAAAATCTCGCGCTGGTGACCGCAGGAACCAACATGCGGGCGGACGACCCCACCCTCCACGGGGAGATCGTCACGATCCACCGGTTCTTCAAGATGAAGGATCGTCCCAGCCTGGGGAACACTCTCTTTCTTGCGACCCACGAGCCGTGCCCGATGTGCCTTTCAGCCCTGGCATGGTCCGGGTTCAAAAAGATATACTTCCTTTTCGGGTACGAGGAGACGCGCGACGATTTTCGCATGGGGGACGATCTGCGGATGCTTGCCGAGGTCTTCTCGTCAACCATACCGTCCAGGAGAAACTCCTTCTTCGAACTGGTACCTGTAAGGGAACTTGTCCACTCCCTGCCCGAACGGGAGATCCTGCTGGAACGCATCGGCCGGATAAAACAAAAATACCTTGACCTTGCGGACAGGGTCGAAAGGATCAGATCATGAACCAGCCCCTGATAAACGCCTTCATGCCATCCAAAGGGATCCTGGCCAAAGCTAAACGCATGCTGCCGGGGGCGGCAGCGACAACGCTCCTGTGGCTGCTCGCGGCAACCTGCGGGGAGCCGGGCGTCATCGAGGCGGCCTTCCCGCTGCTCTTCCTGCCGCTGATTTCAATTACATCATTTTTGATGGCCAGAAACCGCGCTGGTTCTCTTCTGGATAAAAGGGGGGCAAAAACAGCAGTCCGGACCCTTGGAAATACTGCTGTCGCCGTTGCGGCGGAGAGCATCCCGTTCGTGGTCCTCTTCAGCGACTGGAGCCTTAACTGGTCGCCGTTCGCCATCGGGGTCCTGCTTGCCGTCGCGATAGGCGGACTTGCGGGAACAGTCACTGAGCTTCTCTTTCCCGGTGAAAATGTTCAGGCGGCATGCCTGGCTGCCTTTCTGCAGGCGCCCTCGATAACAGGACTGGCGCTGATCCGTCACCCCTCTCTGCTCCTTCTTCCCAACCAGGGTCCGCTCGATATGCTTGACGGAGCTTTCGGCCCCCTCTGGGGGGTCGACCTCATGCTTCCGCTGCTGGCGGGATCGGCATGGATCGGCCTTGGCGTTTACGCAGCAGTTGCGGCCCTCAGAAAAACGCCTTCAGCCCGGAAGCTCTGAAAATCCCGCCGGTCACTAAAAGGGCTCAAATCCCATCTCGTCCATGAACTCCCGGTGCAGCGACCGGTATTGCTCGTCTATATGCGCCTGGTGCCCCTCCTCCCACCCGGAGAGCATAAGGAGTATCTCCTTCCCCTTGGGGTCGGCGATATTTTCGGCGGCGTTTCCGTAGAACTTGCTGAAGTCGGTCTCGATCGCCAGTGCCATCCTGAGAACACTGAAATCGGATGACGTCTCCCCAAGGGGGGGATCGGTCCCGGCTCCTTTCGTTTTTGAGTTAACGATACCCGCGCCTCCGGCGACCTCATCGGGAAGAGGCGCTTCCGCGCCCCACTTCCCCGTTGATGACACGCTGGCCCGCTGTTTTTTTAGAAACTCGTAGTGCCCCCTCTCCCATTCTGCGAGAGTCGCCAGAAGGCTTCTGGTTTCGGCCCTGCTGACCCTCTGGATGGAGTCGAGGTAGAAATCACGCGCCTCGAGTTCCATTTTCATGGCGAAATCCAGTATCTTTTCCGCCTTGCTCATTCAGCACACCTCCAGGAAATGTTTATCGAAAGCGTCATTATTCTACCAGAATGAAGTGAGATCAAGGAATTCCAGTGCCTGGGATAATGGATACAAGAAGTCGGCCCCCGGAAAAATCCGGGAGCCGACCCCAAAAAGCCGTAACTCATAACTCGTGACGCGGAGAGCCGCCCAAAAACGGGGCTGGTTATAAAAGGATCCTGCCCGAACCTTCGGTGAAAGAACCGATCTCTTCTGCGAAAGCAAAACCTGCGCACCGGCAAACCCTGAGAAATTCTGCAGACATATCGGGAGCGACGGCGAGAAGCAGTCCGCCCGAAGTCTGGGCATCGAATACGAGGTCGGACATAGCGGAAGAGATACTTACAAGCCCATCCACCCGGGGTGAGTAAAGCTCCCTGTTCCGGTAAGACCCGGCAGGGACTAGTCCCATGTCGGCCTTTGCAAGGGCGCCGGGAAGTACCGGAATGCTGTCGGGAAAGAGCCTGACGCCGATGCCGTTGTCCGACAGCATGTCCAGCAGATGCCCGGCAAGGCCAAAACCCGTCACGTCGGTACACGCATGGACGGCCCTGCGAATATCGTTGGGCAATTTTGCGGGTAGGTCATTGAGCGAACGCATCGAATCGACAGCGGCATCCATCTCACCCGGCTCATCCATATCAGCCTGAAACGCGGTTATGACGAGCCCCGTCCCAAGCGGTTTGGTAAGCACAAGCGAATCTCCGGGGCGGGCGCCAGTCACTTTCCAGATTTTGTCTGCCGCGGCCTCGCCGTAGACCGCGAGGCCGTACTTCGGCTCCGCGTCCTCCACGCTGTGCCCCCCTGCAAGAAGGGCACCCGCCGCGTTCACCCGCTCCTGTCCGCCCATGAGGATCTGCGCCAGGACATCGAGAGGCTCGCAGCTGACCGGGAAACCCACGATGTTGAGGGCAACGAGGGGGCGTCCTCCCATGGCGAAGACGTCGCTCAGCGCGTTGGCCGCGGCGATCTGGCCGAAGGTGAACGGGTCGTCAACCACCGGTGTTATGAAATCAAGTGTGAAGATCCCCGCGCGAGTCTCATCCACCATCCACAGGGCGGCATCTTCTCCATTCGTCCAGCTTGTCAGGAGAAAACCCCCGTTCTGCTCAGGAAGACCGCGAAGGATCTTTTCAAGGTCCGCCGGACCTATCTTGGCCGCTCAGCCGCTGCTGTGCGAGAGCTCTGTCAGCC
>JAUSOU010000010.1 GCA_030656095.1 Thermovirgaceae bacterium
CGAGGACGGAGACTACAGGAAGATCCTCAAGGATGACTTCGGCTGGACGATAGTCATGCTGACCGATGCCGAACTTGATGCATGCGCCAAGAAGGTCCGTAGGGAAGTCTGGCCGAAAATGAAAGAGCTTCTCGGCGAAGATCTCTACACCACGGTTCGTATCAACTCCGGGTCCTTGGAGAATTAGTTTTATCCGTACAGGATCGGTGAAACCGATTCACTGAACTGAAAAACGGGGGCGGGGCTACTCCTGCCTCCGTTTTTTATAGAAAAAATTTCCCCTGGTTTGCCAGGCAGCTTTCAGAGGTGATCGGTGTGAAGGAAAGAGCAAGGCTTTATTCAAACTGTCGCGTCAAGACCATGAACCCCTTAGTTCTCCAGGCCGAAGCATTCCTGGTTTATGGAGAGATGATAGAGGCTGTTGGGAAGAACGAAGAGGTCCGGCGTCATTCCCTGGCGGGTGAGGCTGAAAAGATCGATCTTGAAGGCCGCCGCGTCATCCCGGGGATAATTGACAGCCACCTTCATTTTTCGGCCTGGTCGGAGAGTAAAAGAGCAGTCGACCTGTCGGAGTGCCGTTCCATCCCAGAGGTCGTTGAAAAACTTTCAGAAAGGGTTTCAACCCTCCCCCCGGACGCCTGGGTCAGGGGGATGCACTTCGACCATTCGCGTTTTGCCGAAAACCGGCTCCCTGATCGGTCCGATCTCGACGCAGTGAAAAACCCTGTCCTTCTTACGAGGGTCTGTTACCATGCCCATTGCGCAAATTCCAGGGCCCTTGAGATGGCGGGGATCCCCGGGATGAAGGACCTCCCCGGGGGCATCCAGCGCGACGGGGCCGGAAACCCGACAGGCGTGGTCCTGGAGAGCGGAGCGAACATGCTCTTTGATGCCTTCCGCAAAGGGTCGGCGGGGGGAGATGATCCCCTGGAGGGGCTTTCCGGCTGCATGCGTGAAATGGCCTCATACGGGGTAACATCGATCAACACGACCTCTGCGAAACATCTTGGGATCGACGAATCCTTCGGGCCTTATCAGGAACTCGAACGCCGAGGGGAGCTTCTCCAGAGGGTGACCATCCACTTCAACGATCTCCTTCCTTTCGGCATCTCCTCGTTCCTCGGAAGCGACAGTATCCGCTTAGGCGGGCTCAAGCTCTTCGCCGATGGAGGGTTCTGTGCCAGAACGGCCGCGATGTCGTTCGACTACAAGGGAATGCCTGGATACCGGGGCGACCTCAACTACGACCCCGCCGCCTTCTCCGCTATCGTTCTCGAAGCGCAGGCCCAGGGTGTCCAGGTGGCCGTCCACGCGATCGGCGACAGGGCCATTGACATGGTGCTCGACGCCTTCGAGGCAGCGATTGCTTCTCACCCGAGGCTCTGGCTCAGACACAGGATCATACATTGCTACATAGTCAGGCCGGAGCAGGCAAAAAGGATGGCCTCGCTTCGAGTGATCGGGGACATTCAGCCGGTCTTTCTCGCCGACGAGATAGACATCGCCGAAGCAGGGATCCCGGAGGAAGTCCTACCCATCTCCTACGCATGGAGATCGCTACAGGAGTCCGGTGTCCTCATCGCCGGGAGCTCCGACTGCCCTGCCGCTCTCCCGAACCCATGGCTGGGAATTGACGCCGCAGTCAACAGGGTGAGGTCGAAAGAGAGGACTCCTGTCGGAGGCTGGTTCCCTGAGCAGAAACTCACCCTCGACGAAACCATTGCGCTATTTACGAGAAATCCAGCCGTTTCCTTGGGAATGGGAGATATGACCGGAACCATAGAGGCGGGAAAATTCGCCGACTTCGTCGTACTTGAGGACGATCCGTGGAGCATGCCTGCGGAAGATCTTTCAAAAACCCGGGTGGCGGCGACCTTCAGGGGCGGCGAATGCATCTTCGGAAAAATCTGAGCAGGAGGTGTGCGAGGCAGATGGAGCATTTTGACACCAGTAAGATCGCTCCCCGCGAAGTCGTTAAGGGCGTGTATGGAAAGTTCGTCCACTCGCCCCACATGACGATGGCATGGTGGCTTATCGAGAAGGGGGCGCAGCTGCCCGAGCACTCGCACGAAAACGAGCAGGTCGTGAACGTCGTCGAGGGAACCCTCGAGATATCCTCCGGCGGAAAAACATGGACGCTCTCTGCGGGCTCCGTTCTCGTCATTCCCGGAGGTGTTCCCCACCTTGCCCGTGGAGTCACCGAGTGCCGGGTCATAGACGCCTTCTGCCCGGCAAGGGAGGATTACAAGTAAGACCGTAACTCGTGACTCGTGACGCGTGACTCGGGAAACACTTGATCTGTCATCCTGAGGAACCAAGAGACGAAGGATCTGTTCCTGAACCAGACCCAGATTCTTCGCCCTTAGGGCTCAGAATGACAGCAAAAGCCTGTACCCTTGCACCCTGGCAAATTACGCCTTTTGTCTTTTCCTTTGCATTCTGCAATTCTGAGGAGATAGCTTCGTGGAAGAGCTGAACCTGGTAACTCTTATACCGTACGTCTTCATTACGACCTTTACGCCCGGTCCCAACAACATAAGTTGCGCCGCTACTGCGGCCCGCTGGGGGCTTTCCCGCACCTGGAGCTACCTTTTTGGCATAACCGCAGGGTTTTTCGTCCTTCTGGCCCTCTGCGGCGCATTTTCAGGGGTTCTAATGGCTGTTCTTCCATGGCTGGAACGATACATGAGATGGGTCGGGGCCGCCTATATCCTGTGGCTGGCTTACGGCATCGCGAGGAGCGAAAGCCACGGAGAGGGCGAAAGCGCCGGACCCTTGAGAGGGTTTGCCAAGGGATTCGCTCTCCAGTTCGTGAACCCCAAGGCCATTCTCTTCGGGGTTACGCTATACACCGCCTTCCTGAGCCCGATCCTGGCCCGGCCGGTACCGGTCCTTATCTCGGCTCTTCTTTTTGCAGTTATAGGTTTTTCCTCGATCCTTACCTGGGCCGTTTTCGGGCTCGGCATCGAGCGGTTCCTCCAGAGTCCTGCGCACAGAAAAATAATGAACGGCGGCTTTGCCCTTCTGCTGGTCTACACAGCCGCAGGCGTGGCGGGGCTGATCTGATACCTGGGAGCCGCTTGCAGGGTTTAGGACAGGTGCGCCGTATTTCCCTGCCTCGCAGAGGGCGGATGATCCGTAAATTCAGCGGTTCAGCTGGATTTACGTTTCTCCCACGCCAGCTTCATCCGCAGAACTTCCGTTTCGCTTCCCTCAATGGTGAGGCAGTGGAGACTTTCGAGATCGCTCTCATTTTGCCCGATGGAGGTCTGTGACAGAATTGTTTGCCCCCTCCCGGTCTCATGCTTGAAGAAAACCACCATCCCGGAAATGGCATGATCTTTCACGCCTGAGGGAGGAAGACATTCCAGGGCTCGGCTGATCAGGGCAGTGTTGTTCGTGTGCCCGTTCATGTCGATCTCTGAATCCCTGGGTGAAAAGCCGTTTTTTGGCCTTGGGCCATGTCTTTACGCGGATGGTCTCTCCGTAGACAGGGTAACGCCTTATCTGCACGTGGTACCTTGTGGCGAACCAGCTCAGACCTCGCGGTGCAAGCTGGGGAAAGCCGGCCCCGAGGTGTGCCGCGTGCTCGCTTGCCGCGTCCTGAAAGAGGTTCATCAGGTTGGGAAGGGAGACACGTCCTTCGCAACCGACTTCATACACTCTAAGCGGAAAATCCTTTTCCCAGATACGCTGCAACAAGAGCACCTCCACAGCAGAATTGCGAGCTCAGCGGGGTCATCAACGGAAACTCGCGAACAGCCGACGTCAGTCTTTCAGGATGGCCCTTTGCATTTCCTCGAGGCAGTCCGAAGAGACACCAAAGCTCTTGCCCAGTTTCTCGTCGGTAACAGTCTCCACGATCACCCTGTCGGGATTCACTCTCGAAAGGTTCTCCCTGATACGGGCGACACACTTCGGGTCGTCGTTCATGCCTTTGACCAGGCAAATGTAAGCCACGAACTCTCCTTTGTAGTTTTTCCGGAAGCCGGCCATGTTATCCAGGTACTGTTCAAGAGTGCAGCCTTCAAGGGGACGCTGAAATTTTTGAAAAGAGGCTTCATCCACGGCCTTGATCTCGCATGAGACCTCGTCGCAAAGGGAGGCGAGCCTGGCGTATTCCGGGTTTCCCAGCAGATAACCGTTGCTGTAGAGACTGACCTTTATATTTTTCGATTTTGCGAGGTTGATGAAATCTTCAAGCTGGTCGTTGGAAAACGGTTCCCCCATGGAATTGATAAAGAGCACATCCGGTTTTTCCCTGTCGATCTGTTCCGACAGGGAAAGCAGGAAACCATCGGTCTCGCTGAAGTGAAAAGCCTTATCGGTTTTAATTCTTCCGTCATGCCCCAATGGGCAGAATACGCAGCCGAAGGTGCAGTATTTCGACGGCAGGACGTTGATCTCCATGGTTTTTCTGCCGCTTTCGTCGGTGAATATATTTTTCACACGCATCTGGTTCAACGAAATCCCCCCTTCATGTCGATTATGCCGGACAATGGCTCCAGCACCCCAAATTATAGAGCCACCGTAATTAAAACACATGGAGCAGGGTATCCTTTAGCATTCCCCGGGCTCTGGCGTGACCTCGGATGGCCCAATTTGGGCTATGGAATTTAGCTCGAATGTGCGTTATAGTATAGTAAATAGATAACAGGAGGAATAAACCATGTGGATGAACCTCGTAAAAACAGGAGGATATATTATGTTTTTAAATGAATTGGCAAACCAGGCAAATCAGGCAAATCAGATCAGGCATGCCCGTGCAAGGGCTGCGCGGCGGACCAAAGTCAGAAGTTTGGTCATAGGGGCAGGCATCGGTACCACAATAGGGATTGCGGTCGGGATTCTGTTCGCTCCAAGATCCGGCAAGGAAACCAGACAAATAATTGCCGAGAGAACCGGCGAAACCGTTAAGGAATTAGAAGAAAATGCAGCTGCGGCCAAAGCCCGGATATCAGCTGTGGTTACAGAAAAAGGCGCACGGTTGCGCGAAGCCGGCCAAAAGGTCATCAAGACAGCAAAGGAGAGTTTGGAAAAAGCAAACGAAGACAAGAAGAAAGAATCCCAGGAATAGAGTTTGGTTGAAGCTGTTCCTGAAGAACGATAAAAACAAAGGAGAATCCCATGCAAACATCCATTACCCTGTATGAACTGGGGATCTTTATGATTTTTGTTTTGATTTTAGTGGTTGGCGGATACACCTTTGTGACATTGAGGAACGTCAACGGTTTCATCAAAGAGGCCAAAACAATGCTTCAGGAAAATAAGGATAATTTTAACCAGATCATCCTCAACATTGATGAAATTTCAGAAAATACCGCGATGATCAGCGGCGAGTTGGGAAAAAGCGTGGGTGAGCTGAGTGAGGCCATTAAAACCATCTCTCACGAAACCACCGATACTGTTTTGACGATTAACGAGACTGCGGACTATGTGGCAAAGTATGCCATAGTGATAGGTGAAATTGTCAAGACTGTTATCAGCATGTTTTCATCGGAAAAGAAGTGAGGATTGTCGTCAGGCAATTGTCCTAAGGCGGCATGCCACGGCTTAATATGCCGGGAAATCCCTGAAAATGTACCAGTAGCCTGCACCGAAATGCAGCCTTTCAGGGAAGGATCAGCAGCTCTTTCCGGACAGCTTGCGGGCTCAGAATGCGGACAAGTTCCTCTATCTCTTCCAGATGCGCAAGCAGTTCTTCCGCCGCAAGGGACGGCGCGCCGTAGACCGTGAAGAGGGCGCGGGATGTTTCCGCAGTGATGGAGCTGCGGTCGTCAGGGCCGTAGAGCACGCTGGAGAGGATGCCTGTCCGGTCCGAGAGGAACATGTCCCCCTGCAGGAGCTTTCGCTCCTTTCCTCCCATGGCCCGATAGGCTTCTTCTCCTTTAGAGACATCCAGAAGAAGGGGAAGGGAGATTTTGTCCAGGTCATGCCCCGCCGTAAGAAGGCCGTTCTTCAGCTCCGCCATGAACATGGCCGCCACAAGGGGCGATGGAGAAAAGATAGGCTTTTCCTTCAGTGCGACCGTTTCGACCTGATGAAGCACGGGATACCCCTGGCCGAACTTCCGGAAGTACCTTTCGTAGGCTTCGAATGGAGGCTCCTGCCCTATTTCCTTTCTGCTTTTCCCGCGATGACGTTGGCGGAGGCTTTCCTCAAGAGAGCTTTTTCTTTCTTCGATCCTGGGGTTTCCCGTGGAGTTGCCGGTACCCTCCACCACCAGGACCCCGAAACAGGTTCCCGGAAAACTCGCCTTCCAATCCACAGATGCCGTGATCATGATCCGGATCGCTCCTTTCCCGGAGTTTTACCCCTCGTCCAGGGCCAGATCCACCGCCGCGCGGGCGTGCAGTTCAAGCGAGTCGAAGACGATCAGGGGAGTGTGCTCCTGCCTTACCAGCATGGGTATCTCCGTGCAGCCAAGGATGATGGCTTCGGCTCCGCTGGCCGCCAGCCTGTCCATGATCTCCAGGTAGCTCGTTCTCGAAGCGTCAATGACTTTCCCCTGGCAGAGCTCATCGAAGATCACCCGGTCTACCGTTTCCCTGTCATTTTTCTCGGGGATCAGCACGGTCAGGTTCCAGTTTTTTTCAAGGCGTCCACGGACATAATCGGCTTCCATCAGTTTTTTGGTTCCCAGAAGCCCCACGGTTTTGAGGCCTTTCTCCTTAATGGCCTTTCCGACAGCGTCGGCAATGTGAAGGACGGGTATTCCCGTCAGGGTTTCCACGTCTTTCGCAAAGGCGTGTGTTGTGTTGGAGCAGATCAGGATGAAATCGGCTCCGGTTCCCTTCAGTCTTTCGGCAGTGTGAAGGACATGTTTCCGGTAAGTTTCATTGTCTCCAGTCTTTATGGCTTCCGCTACCGGTGCGAAGTTCAGGGATGCCATCACGCACTCGGAAGAATAAAGCCCTCCAAGCCGTTCCTTCGTCATTTCGTTTATCAGCCTGTAGTATTCGGCGCTAGATTCCCAGCTTACTCCGCCTATAAGTCCGATCGTTTTCATTATCTCGTCCTCCCTATCCTAAAATCTCATTTTGCCTTCAAGGATGGTCACGGCCGACCCACCCACCTTGACCCGTGATACTTCTCCCGCCTCGCGGTGCAGGGATATAAAGACCCGCCCCGGACGATGGACCTCGTAACCCGCCTCGCTCACCAGGTCGACTTCGTCTTCAAATTCCACCAGTCGGTGATGGCCTATGAAGGCTCCGGCGCAGCCGTTCCCCGTTCCGCAGACGGGGTCTTCGTTGATGCCTGCGAAAGGAGCGAAGGCCCGCATGTGAAGGGCGGCTTCGGGGTCATGAGCCTGAAGGCAGAAAGGGATCACTCCGACAAGGCCGTGACGTTCGCTGAAATCACTCATTGCCGTGAAATCCGGCTTCAGATCCCGGATCGTCTCCAGACGCTTCAATCCGACAACGAACCACCAGAGGCCGGTCGAGACGTTGAGCGGCGCCGCATCGAGAAGCTCGCTTTCATCGATCCTCAGAAGCCCGGCGATCTCGCCTCTTGATGCACCGATATCCTCGAAGCGCGGTTTGGCCTGGGTCATAATGAAGACGGGCCGCCCGTCGACGAAGGACCGTTCCACCTCAAGGACCCCTGCCTTCGTCTCCTGTGTGAATACCGAGCGTCCTGAATCCAGTCGCCCCTCCTCGTGGAGTGCGTAGAAGCTGCCGATGGTTGCGTGGCCGCAGAGGTCCACCTCCGAGCCCGGGGTGAAGAAACGTACCTTGAAATCCGCCTTGTCGGAGGGGGTCACAAAAGCCGTTTCGCTCAGGTTCATCTCCCGCGCGATCATCTGCATCTGTTCCTCGTTCAGTGATCCGGCTTCGGTCACCACTCCGGCCGGGTTTCCGCCGAATGGCATGTCGGTGAACGCGTCCACCTGTTTGATCATTATCGTTTCCATGCTTGAAACCTCCCTTGAAACATTGGATGAGTCCAATATGGATTTTACAGGGTATTTGACGGATGAAAACAGCCAATTGGATCGCGTAAGGCCGGTCCAATATAGAAAGAGAGATTCGATGGAATTCAAGAAATCGGTCATTGGTGAAATGGAGTTATAATAATGGACACGCTGCGGGAACTACTTTTTATCGACTCAATCTGATCTTGAGGAGGGTTGCAGGGTGACTCAACTCGAACACATCGAAGCCATCGAAAAACGACTCTGGAGCGCGGCGGATACGTTGCGGTCGAACTCTAACTTCGCCAGCAACGAATATTTCCTTCCAGTAATGGGCCTGATCTTCCTGCGCCATGCCTACAGCCGGTTCCTGGCTGTCAAGGGCACCATCGAAGCAACCCTGCCCCAACGCGGCGGCCATGCACGTTCTCTTTCCAAGGAGGATTTTTCCCAGAAGAGCGCCATCTTCCTCCAGCCGAAGGCGCAGTTCGATTATCTTGTAGCCCTGAGCGACAGCAATGACCGCGCAAGAGCCATCATCGAAGCAATGGATTCGATCGAGAGTGATTACGAAAACCTGCGGGGCGTTCTCCCCAAAAGCGAATATCAGGAGCTGGACAACGATGTTCTCGGTCAGCTTCTCCGCACGCTGAACCCCGATGAACTTAAGAAGGTCAAAGGCGATGTCTTTGGTCGTATCTACGAATACTTTCTAACCCAGTTCGCAGAAGAGAAAGCCCATGATGGAGGGGAGTTCTTTACCCCTGTCTCACTTGTTTCGCTCATCGCGAACGTTCTTGAGCCTGAAAGAGGCGTTGTGCTTGATCCTGCCTGCGGTTCGGGAGGCATGTTCGTACAGAGCGCCCGTTTCGTGGAACGAAGACTGGAAAATCCTGTGGACCGGCTCACCTTTTACGGGCTGGAGAAGAACGCCACCACGATACGTCTTGCAAAGATGAACCTGGCTGTCCACGGTCTGGAGGGTGATATCCAGAAGGCCATCACCTACTATGAGGACCCCCATGAGCTGCTGGGCGAAGCAGACTTTGTCATGGCCAATCCTCCTTTCAATGTTGACGAGATCGACGCCGACAAAGTCAGGATCGATCCCCGTCTGCCCTTCGGGTTGCCCGGCGTCAACAAGGGAGGCAAGATCTCAAACGGAAACTATGTCTGGATAAGCTACTTCTACAGCTACCTCAAGGAAAAAGGGAGAGCAGGGTTTGTAATGTCATCCCAGGCCTCCAGCGCCGGTGGTGGGGAGGCAAAGGTTCGGCAGAAGCTGGTGGAAACCGGAGATGTGGACGTTATGGTCGCCATCCGCCCCAACTTCTTTTACACTCGCAGTGTCCCCTGCGAACTCTGGTTCATTGATCGGGGCAAGCCCGATCAACCCTCACCCCCGGCCCCTCTCCCAGAGGGAGAGGGGAGAAGCACTATGGCGACAAGTGTTTCCGGAGCATTCGCCTCACCCCCGGCCCCTCTCCCAGAGGGGCCGGGGAGAAGTGTTTCTCATTATCGTAGTGGTTATAAGTTCAGTGGCCTGGTGGAGTTGGCGCGAGAATTTAGGAACAAACAGACACCTGCGGAGGATTGCTTCTGGGGCATTGTACAGAATCGGAAATTTTTGGGTCTAAAGTTTCGCAGACAACACCAGGTGGGCGATTACATTGTCGACTTTTACTGTAACGAAGCATCTCTGGCGGTAGAACTTGATGGATCCGTGCACGATAGCCGGATAAAGAAGGATGCCAAACGAGACGCATATCTCAAATCCCAAGGTATCCGTGTCATTCGAATCAAAAACAGGGACCTTCTTGAAAATATGCAGGCAACGCTGGAGCAATTGGCCAAAGATATTTCTTCTTTCCCCGAAAGGCCTCTCCCTTTGGGAGAGGAGGCAGGTGAGGGGGACGTTGCACTGAATCACAAGGGCAACGTCCTGATGATCGATGCGCGAAACGTCTACCGCAAGGTTACCCGCAAGATTTACGATTTTTCGCCCGAACAGGAACAAAACATCCTTGCAATCGTCTGGCTCTATAGGGGGCACACCGAAAAGTACCTCGATCTTGTAGGTGGTTATTGCCGCCAAATGCTGGACGAAGGCGAGGGGTGTTTCGCTGCCCACGATGACAGCGGCGAAAAGACAGAACCGCTACCGTCGTTTATCGCCTCGCTGACAGCTCTGCGAGAAGTGCTACAGGTGTTTTTGACGAACCATACCGGAGATGTCTCTTTTGAGGAACTTCAAAAAGAATTGGACGAAACAGTGCTCCTTTTCAAGGGTGACGTTGAAACTTTCCGTAAAAATATTTCCGAACAGCAATCAGCCTGGGAGGGGCAGCAAGCCAGCAACGGTGAACTGAAAAAGGCCGTAGACCGGTTGGTTTCGCTGGGCGAGTCAAGCCGGGATTTGATCAAGCAGACGGATCTTATCTTCAAAATTGCCGCCCGCCTTTTGGAAGCAATTCAACAGACATCCGAACCCCGGCAATCTTCCGGAGGAAA
>JAUSOU010000017.1 GCA_030656095.1 Thermovirgaceae bacterium
AAGACCTTTTAAAGCTTGAGGCCATCTTGGAAGAGGATACAAACCTCCCGGAGCCTGATGTAGACATTCACGCAAAATTTCATGATGCAATTGTGAAACTTTCAGGAAATAATCTTCTCATCCAGCTTTACAACTCCATCCGGGCCGAAATTTCCGTCCAGCGGAAAAGATATCAGAAATGGCCGCCTGATGAGCTGCGGAAGTTCGCAAAACAACATGAAGATATTCTTCACATGATCGAACAGCGAGATCCCGATAAGGCTAGAAGTTTCATGCAGGAGCACATAATAAACGGTCTCCAGATGACACTTGAAACAGAGGAAAGTGTTGACCCAGCCTCTTTAAACGCCCTGAAAGATTAGTTTTTCTCTCGGAATTGCCCTAACCTGGTAGTAACAGGCGACAGCGTGTCAACCCCGCACAATTGACGAACAGAGGCAAATGGGTTATCTTCTTTCACAATAATCCAGTATCTCCATGATGCAGGGAGAATGACAATGACGCAGTTCCTGAACAGGACAACCGCATCCAACCCGTGTGTTCCGCCGCGTTCCCGCAGAATCCGTCCCCGGGAAGGGTTGGTCTTGTCCTGATTCCATCTGGGTTTTGAGTACAGATAAGGGCATCCAGGGCCGCCGACCTCCGGGTCGGCGGCCCTTTTTTATTATCTCAAGGGAGGGAGCAGCATGAAGGAACTGAAGGACATGAACATCTGCATCATCGGCGCAGGCATCATAGGAGGAGCTATTTCGGAGGTTCTCTCCCCGTTCTGCTCAGTCACGGCAACCCGGAGGAATCTTCAGCGCCTTAACGGCCTGAGCGAAAAGGGGATCAGGGTCACCACCGACAACCGGAAAGCGGCCGAAGAGGCGGACCTTGTGATCCTCTCCGTCAAACCCGTGCAGGTCGTCCCCGTTCTTCGGGAGATCGCCGAAGCCGCCAAAGGCAAGACAGTCATCTCTTTTGCTGCGGCAATATCTCTGGATATTCTGCGCCAGGCGGCTCCGGAGTGCCGGTTTATCCGCGCGATGACGAACATAGCCATAAGCGTTCGTAAGGGATATACGCTATTCTCCCCGGAAC
>JAUSOU010000019.1 GCA_030656095.1 Thermovirgaceae bacterium
CCGTTGGGCCTCAAAACAAGGAACTTCTCCATGGCAATGGATTCAAGAGCAGGGCCAAGGTATTCGATATGATCGAACCCGATTGAAGAGATGACTGTCAGAGCAACGTGGGAAAGGATATTGGTTGCGTCGAGCCGCCCCCCCATTCCTGCCTCAATGATGGCCACATCAGGAGCGTATGATCGGATAGAGAGGAATGCCGCCGCGGTCAAAACCTCGAAATAGGTGGGTTTTTCATCGGGGCTGAATTCCTTTTTCAGGATATCGGCAACTGCCATTACGGAAGGAAAAAGATCCCGCGCACCGGCGGGAAAACCGGAAAGACGAAGCCTCTCACCTATATCGACCAGATGGGGGCTGGTGTACATACAGGTCTTGTAACCTGCTTCCAGAAATATCGACTCGAGCATTGCCGAAATCGAACCCTTGCCGTTTGTCCCCACAACGTGAACAGCTGGGAAAAACCGCTCTGGATGTCCCATTTTCGAGAGAAGCCTGGCCATCCGGGAAAGTCCCGGACGGATAACCGGATTGGATATTTCCTTGAGAATGCACTCAATCCTGGCGCTTTCGTCTGCCAATCCGGCCTGCCTCCTGCGGTATAAGTTACTGCCTTGAAAGGCTTTCCATGTTTCTCTCAATGAGCATAATTTTATCCCGGGTCTGGGAGAGCCTTGATCTCTCTTTCTCTATGATCTCCTCCGGTGCCCTTGCAATGAAGGATTCGTCGGCGAGCTTACGGGCCGATTTATCGAGATCGGCTTTAGATCTCTTCAGTTCTCCGGCCAGCCTGGCTATTTCGGATTCAATATCCAGAAGGTCGCCTGCAACAATGAACATCTCCCCGAACCCGGTTACAGCCACCAGGGATTTCGGTGGTTTTGCGGAACCTGGTTCAGGGACGCTGATTTTCCCTACCCGGGCAAGAAGTCTGAAAAGGTCGGAATTTTCCATAATGCTTTCTTTGCATCCCGAATTTTCTTCGTTAAGAAACACGACTGCTTCAGGAACAACCTGCTGAGGATGCATCCTGGCCTCAGATCTGAGGTTTCTTGCATTCCGCACCAATTCCTGGAATATGGCCATGGAGCCCAAATTTCCTCCGTCCTGGAGCCTGATGGGCTGAGGCCAGGAAACCTCCTCTATTGAACCGTCGCCGAATCCGAATGCTTCCCACAATTCATCGGTCAGGAAAGGAATAAAGGGGTGCAGAAGCCTCAAGGTGCGGTCGAAGAGGTGCCGGATCACGTTCCTTGTGCTGGCGCGCCGAATGTCTCCTTCGTCTCCTCGAAGTGCGGGTTTGGCCATTTCGAGATACCAGTCGCAAAGCTCACTCCAGACGAATTGATAAAGGGCTCGGGCAGCCTCACCGTAAAAATAACCCTTGAGGTATCCGGTTACGGAATCGATCGTATCGTCAAGCCTGTGAAGGATCCAGAGATCATGAATCCTGAGGCCGGTAGCGTCTTCAATTGCCGCAGGCTCGTTGCCCTCCAGATTTGCCATGGCCAGCTTGCTGGCGTTCCAGATTTTGTTCATGAAAAGCCGGTAGATCTCTATCCTTTCCGGACTAAGGTAAATATCCCTGCCCTGGACTGTAAGGGCCGCGAGGGTCATTCGCAGGGAGTCGGCCCCGGATTTTTCGATGATCTCTAGAGGATCGATCACATTCCCTTTGGATTTGCTCATCTTCTGGCCGTGTTCGTCACGTACAAGGGCATGGATATAGACATTCTTGAACGGCTCCTCATCCATGAACTTCAGTCCCATCATTATCATTCGGGCCACCCAGAAAAACAGGATATCGAAACCGGTAACCAGAAGGCTGGTCGGGTAAAAAGTTTTCAGCTCTTTTGTATCATCCGGCCATCCAAGGGTTGAAAAAGGCCAAAGCGCACTGCTGAACCATGTATCGAGAACATCCTCGTCCTGGGCGATCCTTGTGCTTCCGCATGACTCACAACTATCCGGATCGTCCTCCGATACCGTAAGGTAGCCGCAATCGGAGCACGTCCAGGCGGGGATCCGGTGCCCCCACCAAAGCTGTCTTGAAATACACCAGTCACGGATGTTTTCCATCCACATGTTGTATGTGTTTACCCACTGCGCGGGAACAATGTTGATCCGCCCGTCCCTGACGGCTTCAATTCCCGGTTTTGCAAGAGGGCCGGCCTTGACGAACCACTGCTCTGAAAGATAGGGTTCGATGATCGTGTCGCAGCGGTAACAGTGACCGATGGCATGTTCGTGTTCCTCGATCTTTTCGAGCAGGTCAGACTGGCGAAGGATCGCCACGATTTTTTCTCTTCCATCGAAACGATCCATGCCCGAAAATTCGGGGCCTGCGAAATCGTTCATGATCCCGTGCTCATCTATGACCTGGAGGGGTTCGAGACCGTGTCTCTGACCCACGAGGAAATCGTTCGGGTCATGTGCCGGGGTTATCTTGACCAGCCCGGTGCCGAATGCAGGATCCACCATCATGTCTTCTATCACGGGTATAACCCGGCCGTTCACCGGGACGAGGACCTTGCGTCCAATAAGGTGCCTGTTCTTTTCGTCACGGGGGTGAACAGCGATGGCCACGTCTCCGAGAATGGTCTCCGGCCTTGTCGTGGCTACAACAACATGTCCCGGGCCATCATTGAAGGGATAACGGATAAAGAAAATTTTGCCTTTTTCCTCATGGTGATCGACCTCAAGATCGGAAAGGGCCGTCCGACATCTCGGGCACCAGTTAATGATGTATTTCCCTCTGTAAATGAGCCCTTCCTTGTAAAGCCTTACAAATACGGCCCTCACAGCCCGTGAGAGACCCTCGTCCATTGTGAACCGCTCTCTCTCCCAATCGCAGGAAGCCCCGAGACGCTTCAGCTGGTTTATGATCCTGCTCCCGTATTCTTTTTTCCACTCCCAGATCTTTTCAACAAACGCTTCTCTTCCAAGATCGTGTCTCGACACGCCATTTGCCGCAAGACTCTTTTCCACCACGTTCTGGGTGGCTATGCCCGCATGATCGGTACCTGGAAGCCAAAGTACGTTATATCCCGACATCCGCATGAATCTGCAGGAGATATCCTGAAGCGTATTGTTCAGCGCATGACCCATGTGCAGTGACCCGGTTACATTGGGAGGCGGTATCACTATGCAGAAAGAGGGTTTGTCGCTCTTCTCGTCTCCGCGGAAGAGCCCCTTTTCGGTCCATCTTTCGTACCATTTTTTCTCGATAGGCTCGGGATCATACGATTTACCAAGAGTTTTATTTGAAGGTGCCATTATTTTGCCTCCTTGCCGTGGGGAAAAAAGTGTATTCATTGCCGATCATTTATGTCAACAGCCTTCCAGATGATTCCTGGAAGCGACTTCAGATATGATTCCAGAAAGGCGTTGAA
>JAUSOU010000024.1 GCA_030656095.1 Thermovirgaceae bacterium
GCGTTGCATACGACTGGAATCTTGAGTCCTTGGAGATTATGCCTGACCATGTTCACATTTTTGTCCAGGCCGACCATTTAACGGCGCCGATACAGATATCCAGGACTCTCAAATCAATCTCTGCGGTCAGGCTTTTCGACATTTTCCCTGCGCTGAAGAGGCGGATGTTCTGGGGAAGCGGCTTGTGGTCCAGAGGTTGCTACTACGCGACCGTGGGGCACATATCTGAAGAGGCTGTGAAAAAGTATATTGAAACCCAGAAACAGAGATAGGGCGCTCTCATCCACGGGGACAAGCCCCGTGGTATTCCCGCACTAGTTAATAAAAAAACGTGACGACAAACCCTGCAAGCCACACTCGATTTATTTGGTATTATGGGCTTAAAGCTTGCACGAAAAAAGGGCGTGAGGTGAATTGCAGTGGCTGCTTGATTTTCTGAACTTCGATGTTTTTGTAAGCCCCGGTATTCTTAAAGCCCTGTACTTCATAGGAGCCTTGGTTCTCCCGCTGTTGGGATGGTTTGTCCTTCAAAAAGCTCGAAGCCGGTATCCGGGAGTCGAGGCTTTTTTCTCCGCAGCAAACTCCACAACGGGAACCAGATTCAGGTTTCTGCGATGGTTGTTCTTTGCTTTTGCGATAATCTGCGCGGAAACGCTCTGGCGGATCATCTTTGAATACCTGGTCGCCTATCTGCAGATGAGAGACGCCCTGATGAAATTGCTCCAGTACAATGTGCGTTTTTAAAAAAGCCATGACGACAGGCAAAAGGGGCGCTTAAAGGCGCCCCTTTTGCTTTTAGTTCAGACTTTCCATTTTTTCAGGATCTTTTCCCGCCTTTTGTCCCGGTTCGCGGAAATGAACTTTATCTCCTTCTCTTTCAGGTGCTTGAACCTGGCCTGCTTTTTGAGATAGACCTCTATGGGCGAGAACTCCTTCGGCTTTCTGTTGAGTACAAACTCTTCGTTCTCGTACTCCGCCAGATACCAGAGACCGCGATCAATGGCGAGCTTACCCATTTCGACCGTCTGCTGTCATAGCAAACGTATATGAACCTGTCTCCTCCCTCAATACCCGTCCAAAGCCCGGCGGGTTAAGGCCTGCATATTTGAAAATCCAGCAAATGTACAGATATAAACCCTCTCCTGCTCGCCTGTATTACGCCCGATTCGGACAGTCCTAACAGCTTCACCACGTTGATCTTGACGTCACAAGATTGAAAGCGCCCGGGTATTCGATGCGCAACGGCCTGGTCAATACCACTCGCATCTCTTCCGTCGGATTTATCCTTCTATCATCCTCGTTCCGCTCAAAATATCAATTATGTAGGTCTGACCCCTTTGAGTCCAAGGAAAGGCCCATCGGGAACAGCGATGATACAAAGCCCTGAGAATTTTGCTCTTTTTCTGGTACCAAACATCTGCGATATGGACTTCGAAACCGTTGCGGTTACCGGGTCATGTTTTTCCCCGGTTATTCCGGGCAGCTATAATCAGAATCCAAAGAATATGCCAAAGGACATTACCGATTGGATATCATTCAGTAGCACCCACATGAACCCCGAAACGGAGGCAAACGCCAGTGTCCAATGCAAGCATGATAGATTTGATCAAAGCAAGCGGGTTCCCCTTCGAGCTCCTGAAGAACGACCGCAGGATCCATTCTTCCGCGGAGGGAGCAGCCTATTGGAAGATCCAGATCGGACAGACCGCCCCGGCTTTGATCCTGCGGACTGAGAGTAAATTTCTCCTCTTGATCGTTTCCGGAGCTGTCGCAAAAGTCGACCTGAAAACCCTCGCAACAACGATAGATGCCGGATCTCTGAAAATGGGCACTTCGCAGGAGATCAACGGGCAGTTTGGCCTCAAACCCGGAGATGTTCCCCTGTTTGGCCTCAACCTGCCAACCCTGATCGACCGCCACCTGATGACCTACGATTTCGTCTATGGAGGATCCGGCGATCCAGACTATACCCTGAAGGTTTCTCCACAGGCCCTGCCCGTCTTGAACAGGGAACATAGGCTGGTCGATATCCCCTCTCTTATGGAAAGGTCCTGAAGAGCCAAAGCCCGTTCGAAAACATCGAACGGGCTCATAAGGCGTATCGTTGAACCGGAGGATGTCCTTTGCTCCAGTCGAGGGGATCGTACCTTTAAAGTGCGACCTCTGTTCCGACTCCTGCGGCACGGGCTTTCTCCACTATCGCCGCAGCCGTGACCACGTCAAGGGTGGCAAATCCCACAGTTTTCATGACGGTGATCTCATCTGCGCTTGTTCTCCCGGTGACCCGGCCAAGGATCAGCTCTCCAAGTTCCCCGGCGATTTTGTCCGGAGAGAAGATGCCTTCTCCCATGGGTATGATAAAATCTCCTGCCTCGGCCAGGACGGCTTCCCGGTTGTCCACGAAGATGCGACCCGCCCGCTGCAGTATGTCGGCAGGGATCTCCCTCATGGCGGGCGTGTAGGAACCGATCCCGTTGATGTGACACCCCGGCTTTATCCTGTTTCCGTCGAACACGGGTTTCGACGACGTTGTGACCGTGGTGATCACGTCGGCCCCATCTACTGCCTGATCGGAGTTTTTTGCCTCCACTAATGTAGTACCGAAACGGTCGGCAAGGGACTGGTTGCTCATGACAAATTTCCGAACCCGTTCGGGATCTACGTCGAAAATCCGGACCTCCTTCAAGCTGCGGACGGTCATCAGGGCCTCTAGCTGGGCAGAAGCCTGGCCACCTGTGCCGAAAAGGGCGGCTATTTTGCTGTCTGGATTGGACAGCAGTTCCGTGGCCGCTCCTGCGATGGCGGCGGTGCGAAGCTGGGTCAGGGTGGTACCCTCCACGATGGCCGTGACCAGACCCGTGGTCCCGTCGATCAGTGCTACGGTTGCCGGCACGACCGGGATACTCTTAGCCGCATTCCCCGGAAAGAACGAGACGATCTTGATTCCGGCCATGTTCAGACCGCCGACGTAGGCTGGCATGAACATGCACTGGCCTGACTTGTCCTCGGTATCCAGGTTGATCCGCAGCGGGACCTTGGCCCTTCCTTCGGTATGCAGCACAAAGGCTTTTTTGTCAGCCTCGATCGCGTCGCGCATGGTAAAGATGGACAGGATCTGTTCACGTGATAAAAGAAGCAACTTTTTAACCTCCCTTCAGAATCAGGTTTCCTGCTTGAGCTTCAGGAAACCGGCGATGAAGTGGACTGCGTTGCACAAAAACCGTTGTCAGCTTCATTCAATATCTCAGAACCCCATAGGGGGTAGGTCGCAAATCTGCACAAATGTCAACACTTTCCTGTATATAATCTCCTCTTGTCTATTGTATAGACAAGAGGAGAAACCGACATCTGCCGGTCTGACCTGTCACGTTTTTCAGGGCTGCAACATTTGACGTGGAACTCCTAGCCTTCTTTGCCCGTACCGACCTTGCTGCAGATCAGTCGGCCGAGGCGTTCGGCGCCGATCCTGATCTTTTCCGGGGCGACGGCGCCGAAGCTGATCCTCATGCAGTTGTTCCCCATGCCATTGCCCTCGATAAAGAAACC
>JAUSOU010000025.1 GCA_030656095.1 Thermovirgaceae bacterium
GCGTTGCATACGACTGGAATCTTGAGTCCTTGGAGATTATGCCTGACCATGTTCACATTTTTGTCCAGGCCGACCATTTAACGGCGCCGATACAGATATCCAGGACTCTCAAATCAATCTCTGCGGTCAGGCTTTTCGACAATTTCCCTGCGCTGAAGAGGCGGATGTTCTGGGGAAGCGGCTTGTGGTCCAGGGGTTGCTACTACGCGACTGTGGGGCACATATCTGAAGAGGCTGTGAAAAAGTATATTGAAACCCAGAAACAGAGATAGGGCGCTCTCATCCACGGGAACAAGCCCCGTGGTATTCCCGCACTAGTTAATAAAACAACCTTTAAGGAATAGACTATCATGGTTTTACAGATGACGGCCGAGGTGAAAGAGATTGGGCCCATTTGATATCTCAAAAAAGGTAGCCGAACTGCCCCTTCGTCCGGGCGTTTATATGTTTCTTGATGACAACTCCGGTGTGATCTATGTCGGAAAGGCAAAAACCCTTCGAAAAAGAGTGCAGTCCTATTTCCGTCACTGTGATTTTGCCTCTCCCCGGCTGCGAAAACTTGTCGAATCCATCCGTGACATTTCAGTCATAAGGACGGAAAGCGAAGCGGAGGCCCTTATCGTCGAAGCGCGGTTGATAAAACAGTATCAGCCATTCTTCAATATCGACCTGAAGATGGGCGACCGGTATCCCTACGTCAAGATCACCGATGAACCATTCCCCAGGATAGTGATAACAAGACGAAGGGATCATGACGGTGCCGGATATATCGGACCTTTCGTAAGCGTCAGGGAACTCAGGCAGATGTTTCGGATGGTCGAAAGATATTTCCCCCTGAGAACCTGCAAAGGAGATTCGAGACGGGGCTCCTGGAGGGAGAGACCATGCGTCAGGTACGAGCTCGGAAAGTGTTCCGCTCCATGCGCAGGAAAGGCGGATCACTCCGAATACAGGGAGCGGGTTGCGGATATTATCCTTCTTCTCAAGGGGCAGTCCGCCGATCTTGTGGGCCGTCTTCGCGAAAGGATGGACAGGGCCTCCGGATCACTTGATTTTGAAAACGCGGCACGGCTGAGAGATACAATAAGGTCTCTCTGGAAAATGTCCCGCCAGCATGTCTCCTTTGCGCTCACCGAACCCCCTGGTTCGGATACGTGGAGCGGGCTTCTGGCGCTGAAGGAAGGCCTTGCTCTTTCGGTGGTGCCGTGGAGAATAGAGGGATTTGACGTCTCGCATTTTTCAGGCGGTGAGACCTTCGGTGTGTGTGTGGTATTTGAGCAGGGGATCTCCAATCCTGGGCTGTATAGAAAATTCAGGATACGATCTGTTGAAGGGGTCGATGATTTCAGGGCTATTCGGGAGACTGTAGAGCGAAGATACTCCAGGGTCGTAAGGGAGTCCGGAGCGCTTCCGCAGCTGATTCTTGTTGACGGCGGGTCCCAGCAGTTGCGGTTTGCGCTGAACGCGCTCGAATCGGTGGGTTTGAGTTATATAACCTGTGTGGCTATAGCAAAACGGGAGGAATTGATATATATTCCCGGGAAAACTGAACCTGTCCGATTTCCTGAGGGAAGCCAGGCGCTCCTGATCCTGCAGAGGGTGCGTGACGAATCACACAGGTTTGCCATTGCCGCCAACAGGAATGCCGGAAGGAAGAGGATGTCTCGCTCCGCCCTGGAGGAAATTCCGGGGATAGGAAAGATACGTTCGGCCGGCTTGCTGTCGAAATTCGGGAGTGTGGGCAGGATCTCCGCACTTTCCACTGAAGCGCTTGCGAAGATGCCCGGGATCGGCCCGGATAGAGCTCGGAAGATACTGAATTATCTAGGAGCATCGGAGGGCGGAGATGTCGAAAATCCTGAAGGAAATGGATAAACGGCACATGAGAATGGCGCTCAGCCTGGCGACTCGCGGAACTGGCAAAGTCAGCCCCAATCCCATGGTCGGTTGTGTTATCGTTGGTCCGGAAGGGGTATCTGGTTGGGGTTACCATTCCGAGTTCGGTGGTCCTCACGCGGAAGCCAGGGCTCTTGAAATGGCCGGTGAAAATGCGGTTGGAGCCACCCTTTATGTAAACCTCGAACCATGTCTTCACTTCGGGAAGACTCCGCCCTGCGTTCCCCGCATAATCAATGCAGGGATCGCCAGGGTTGCTGCGGGCATCATTGACCCCGACCCTAGGGTAAACGGCAGGGGTTTTGAAGCTCTGCGGTCAGCAGGCGTCCAAGTCTCCGATGGCATTCTCGGAGAAGAGTGCCGGAAGATCAACAGGGGATTCCTTTCAAGGATCGAAAGGAAAAGACCCTGGGTAACGCTGAAGGCCGCAGCTTCCCTTGACGGCGATATGGCTCTTTGTTCCGGTCAGAGTAAATGGCTGACCAACTCAATGTCAAGAAACAGGGCCCATATTCTCAGGGACAGCCATGATGCGATAATGGTGGGAGTGGGGACGGTCATGCATGACGATCCCCGGCTGACTGTCAGAAACGTGACGGGAAGAGATCCCAGGGTAGTGGTGCTTGACCCGGCTTTCAGAACTCCTGCAGGTTCCAGGGTTCTGAATTCCAATTGTATGATCTATGGATTATCGGGATCTTTCCCTGAAAGGAAAAACATGCTGGCAGGCAAGGGCTGTCTCGTTCACGAACTTGATGGAGATGTTTCGGGTCTTCTGCCTGTTTCCTGTGTTCTGGAATCCCTGGCAGCCCAGGGGGTCAATTCTCTTCTTGTTGAAGGGGGACCAAAGGTTCTGGGGTCCTTTCTGAAGGAACGCCTTTTCGATGCCGTATCGATCTTTTTCTTCCCGGGGTTTGCGGGGGAGGGTAAAACGATCGGTTCAGGCTTCAGACTGGAGAGCCTTGCCGAAGCAGTCGGCATTCGATTTGGATCCGTAAGAAGTGTTGACGGAGACCTGTGGGTGGAGGGAACGAACATTTGTTTACCGGATTGATCGAATCTACCGCCATCATTGTTTCTTCAAGGCAAAAAGTGGACGTGAGAGAAATCTCGATCGATGGTGTCTCCTTTGCCTCCGATCTGAATATCGGCGATTCAGTCGCCGTATCCGGGGTCTGCCTTACCGTAACCCGGGCCGACGCCGGTGGATTCGCGGTCGAGATGATGTCAGAAACCTGTGGAAATACGGTCCTGGGTTCTGCCCCCGCCGGTTACAGGGTAAATCTTGAAAGGTCCATGAGGGCTTCAGGAAGGTTCGAAGGGCATATTGTAACTGGACATGTAGATACCGTTGGAAGGGTTTCGAATATCATAAAGCAGGGCAGGTCCAGGGAGGTACGGATCGAGATCGATCCCGCTTTCGGCAAATATGTCGCCAGGAAAGGCTCCATTGCGGTTCAGGGCGTCAGCCTTACCGTCATGGATGCAGGAAATGGGTTCCTGGGAATCGGTCTGATCCCCAAAACTCTTGAAACTACAACAATGAATGACCTTGCGGCGGGCTCCATGGTAAACATAGAGTTTGATATAGTCTCAAAATACATCGAGGCCCTTCTCTCCGGAAAATCCGGTGAAATGGGTAAACCTCTCACTATGGAACGCCTTGGCGAGATGGGGTGGGTCTGATTGAAGCAGGAGGGTTCGACTTCAGTGAGCAAGAATGGACACAACAGCGTTATGGGCACGGTTGAGGAAGCGATCGAGATCATAAGCAAGGGCGGGATGATCATCGTCGTCGACGATGAATCAAGGGAGAACGAGGGAGACCTCGTCATGGCAGCTGAATTGGTCAAAACCGAAGACATCAATTTCATGGCCTCTCACGCGCGCGGTCTTATATGTGTTCCGGCCGATGAGAAAATTGCGGGAAGACTGGGGCTTGCCCCGATGGTCCGGGATAACACAGACCTTCACGCGACGGCCTTCACAGTAAGCGTTGACGCCCGGGAGGGCACAACCACAGGGATCTCTGCCGCAGAGAGGGCAGCGACCGCCAGGCTTCTGGCAAGCCCCGACGCGACCTTTGAAATGTTCAGGAGACCGGGACACATGTTCCCGCTTATAGGCAGGAGCGGAGGAGTGCTGAAAAGGGCCGGACATACTGAAGCCGCGGTTGATCTCGCCCGGATGGCCTGCAAGGCACCAGTGGGAGTGATCTGCGAGATCATGAAAGATGACGGGACTATGGCCAGGCTTCCGGACCTCGTTGATTACGCCGCAAGACATGCCCTCAAGATAATTTCCATCGCGGATCTTATAAGATACCGAAACCGAAAGGATAAGCTGGTAGAAAAGGTTGCTGAGGTTCACCTCCCGACGGAGAGCGGCGATTTCATTGCTCACGCCTACAGATTCATTCTTGACGAAACAAAGGACAGGGTTCACCTTGCACTTGTCAAGGGTGTCATCGCCCCCGGAGAGGAGACTCTAGTCAGGGTTCACTCCGAATGTCTGACCGGCGACGCCCTCGGCTCTCTGAGATGTGATTGCGGACCCCAGCTGCGTACCGCCCAGAAAATGAT
This sequence comes from Thermovirgaceae bacterium, assembly GCA_030656095.1. Taxonomy (GTDB): domain Bacteria; phylum Synergistota; class Synergistia; order Synergistales; family Thermovirgaceae; genus UBA2252. Next base: position 4,479 of record JAUSOU010000025.1, read on the forward strand.
AGATGCCGAGGGGAGCGGGGTTCTTCTTTACATGAGGCAGGAGGGCCGCGGGATAGGCCTGCTTGAGAAGCTTCATGCCTACGAACTCCAGGAAAAGGGGATGGATACCGTTGAGGCCAACGAGGCGCTTGGGTTCAAACCCGACCTTCGGGATTACGGGATCGGAGCTCAGATACTTGCGGACCTGGGCCTTCAAAGAATACGCCTTATCACGAACAATCCCAGGAAGATCATCGGTCTTGAAGGCTATGGTCTTGAGGTCGTCGCCAGAGTGCCGCTGGTCATTTCACCAAACTCCTTCAACGAAAAATATCTGAAGACAAAAGAGCACAAACTTGGACACATGCTTCATCTTAAGGACTTAATCGGATGAGGTTTTGTTTCACCTAATCATTTACAAAAAAGGAAGGGATGGCAGATGCGGATAATCCAGGGAAAACTGATCGGAACTGGTCTGCGTTTTCTTATCGCGGTATCAAGGTTCAATGAACTGATATCCTCCAGGCTTCTGGAAGGAGCCAAGGATTTTCTGCTCAGGCACGACGTCTCGCCCATGGATATCGATGTGGTCTGGGTTCCCGGATCGTGGGAGCTTCCTCTGGCTGTCCGGGAATGCGCTCTTACGGGAAAGTACGATGCCATGATTGCCCTGGGAGCGATCATTCGCGGGGACACACCTCATTTTGATTTTGTGGCGGCCGAAGTTTCCAAGGGCCTTGCAATGGTCGGGATGGAGCAGAGGGTTCCCGTGTCATTCGGGGTGCTAACCTGCGACACTCTTGAGCAGGCGCTTCTAAGGGCCGGGAGCAAGTCCGGCAACAAGGGTTCCGATGCCGCCGCCGCCGCCATCGAGATGGCGGATCTGCTAAGGCAGATGAGGACCAAAACCGGCGGTGAAGACCGCGATGCTTGACATCAGGCTGTTCAGGGAAAACCCCGAGGAGCTGAAACGCATTCTGGGCAGCAGGAACGGAAACTTTCCGGTCGATGAGATCATCAGTCTTGATTCGCAGAGAAGGGAGATCCTTACCCTGACCGACGAACTCAAAGCCGAACGAAACAGGGGGTCCAGGGCGATTGCCGAAATAAAGAAAACTGGAACGGAACCCCTTGAACTGATGGAGAAAATGCGAGCCATAGGGGAAGAGATCAAAAAAAACGATACCAGGATCGCCGAGCACGAGAGCAGTATTCAGAACCTCCTCCTTGAGATACCGAACCTCCCTCACGCCTCGGTGCCGGTGGGAGATGACGAAGCCGCAAACGTTGAGGTTCGGTCCTTTGGGACGCCGAGAGAATTTGACTTTGAGCCGAAAGCCCACTGGGATATCGGCGAAGAACTTGGAATTCTGGATTTTGAAAGGGGCGTCCGTCTTGCGGAGAGCCGCTTCACCGTCCTCAAGGGCGCTGGCGCCCGTCTTTCAAGAGCTCTTATTAACTTCATGCTGAATGTTCACACACTGGAACACGGATTTCTGGAGATTGAGCCGCCATTTCTGGTCAACAGCGAGACCATGAAGGGTACCGGACAGCTTCCCAAATTTGCCGAAGATCTTTATTCCTGCTCTTCGGATGACCTTTGGCTTATTCCTACCGCGGAGGTTCCCCTGACCAACCTTCACAGGGAGGAGATAATCCCGGAAGAGGATCTTCCCCTTTGCTATACTGCCTATACGCCATGCTTCAGACGGGAAGCCGGCAGTCATGGCCGTGACGTCAGGGGGATGCTGCGGCAGCACCAGTTCGACAAGGTCGAACTGGTGAAGATCTGTTCTCCCGAAGACAGTTTTGACGAACTTGAATCGCTGACCCTGGCGGCCGAACAGATACTTGTCAGACTCGGGCTTCCATTCAGGACCGTAGCCCTCTCAACGGGGGACATGGGCTTTTCAGCCAGCAAAACCTACGATCTTGAAGTCTGGCTGCCATCCCAGCACAAATACAGGGAGATCAGTTCATGTAGCAATTGCGGGGATTTCCAGGCCAGAAGGATGAATACCCGCTTCAGGACAAAGGGCGGGGGAAGAGTCCAATTTGTGCACACCCTGAATGGATCGGGAATAGCTGTCGGGCGATGCCTGATAGCCATACTTGAGAACTACCAGACAAAGGAAGGCTCGGTCGTCATACCCGAAGTTCTTGTCCCTTACATGGACGGAGTTTCGGTTATCGAAAGGCCCTCAAAAAAGTGTCAACGGACAGCGAAAATGTCATGGGTAAAGCGGTTATTTGGGACAGCGAAAATGTCATCCCCCTAAGGGCATTTCATCCAGACAATACTCAGGTATTCTCTTGATGTTCTTTTTAT
>JAUSOU010000028.1 GCA_030656095.1 Thermovirgaceae bacterium
CCAGTCAGGATCCACAATAATAACCAGTCAATGCCCCATAAATGACTGGCATCCGAATATAGGAGACCCGACCCTCGCCGACGCCATATGCGACAGGTTGTTCCACAACACCTTCAAGATAGACCTCAGAGGAGATTCCATGCGCAAGGGCAAGAAGGAATCCGAACCGATTCCGACAGAGAAGCAGGGAAAAGGCAAAGAGTAAAGAGGAAGGGGGTAGAGAAAGGGGAAATTGTCATTGAAATAACCTTGAGCTAAACTGAATCAGGCTCGACGCTGTTCACCCGAACAGAGGTGGCCGAATTCACCGTGCCGCTGGCCGAGTTGAACCGGGACCGGTGGCCGAGTTCGCCGAAACCGGCAAGATGGACCCCAGGGTTGGTTTTATGGAGAGATAGTTGGCAAGGTAGTGAGGATGACGTAAACAAAGAGGTCTTTTCTCGTTCTACAGTGAGTCGTGTCCAGGGACACCCACTTTCCCGCAGGTGTACGCATTCCCTCTCGACTGCATCGGTGTGATTCCTGAACCTTTAATGTCCTGCTGTTTCGTTTACTCCTCCTTTCGCAATGCAGGCATGGTCCGTTGCTCCATCTCCCAGAGACGGTAGCTGCTTCCGTCGACGTGGACCACGTGGCAGTGGTGCAGCAGCCTGTCCAGGATCGCGGTGGTGAGCGCTTCATCTCCGGCAAGCATCTCCGGCCATTCCCTTATGCTCTTGTTCGACGTGATGATCGTGCTGGATCGCTCGTACCTCGCGCTGACGACCTTGAACAACATATGGGCGTCGCTTCGGTCCAGAACCTGGAATCCCAGTTCGTCGATTACGAGAACTCCCGACGAGAGGTATTTCCTCCTTCTGTTTCGTCTGGAAGGGTTCTCCTCGTCCCGCCTGAGACGAAACAGCAGATCATCGGCGGTCAGCCAGGAGACGGAGAAACCATTCTGGACAGCACGTACTCCCAATGCTGCAGCAAGGTGGCTCTTGCCCACTCCGGGCGGACCAAGAAGGAGGACGTTCTCCTTCCGCTTAGCATATTCACAGGTCGAAAGCAGCTCGATCTCCTTTTTATTCACGCTCCGCTGAAATGTGAAGTCGAAGCTTTCAAGGGTCTTGCCCTGCGGCAGGCCGGACAGCTTCAGCGATGTCCTGATCCTGCGCTCTTCCCGGTATTCACGTTCTCTTCTCAAAACCTTCTCCAGAAAGTCGCTGTAGGAGGCGTTGTCCTTTACCGCCTGTTCCATGAGCTCCGCAACGAGGTGCTGGGCATGCTCGAAGCCCATCTCTTCCAGCAATGTCCTGCTTGCGTCCAACCCCGTCATCTCTTGAAGTTTGGTCACGACCGTGTCCCCACCAGTTCTGCGTAGTGATCTATGGAACGTCTGGGGGCATCTTCTATCTCCCAGCTTCTGGGAATGACGATCTCCCTGCCAATTTTGCCAAGAGGGACAGGGGCCTTTTCTGTGTCGCTGTCTGTTCCTTCGTAGTGGCTTTGGTCAACGAGAAGCCTGCACTCCGTTTTGCGCGGGAAGGTGCAGATCTTCTTTCCCTCTCCCCAGATCTCGACAGCGTCTGTACACCCCCTGACCTGAATTATCCGTTTCGCCCAGAGGTAGGGAACGCTGTATCTCCTGCCCTCGAAGGATACGAGACAATCCCGGCCAACTTCCCTGGAAACCTGCACATCGAATGGTTCCGGCAGCGTCAGAGGAAGAGGCTTCAAATATTGTTTTTCAAGGTTCCAGCTGTCGTAGATGCTTTTACCCGTAACAGGGCATGTCAGACGCTTTGACCGGAAACCAATGCGCTCACAGGTTGTCTGCTGAAGATCTTCAAGATTCCAAAACCGGTCTTTCTCCGTGATCTGCAGGGACTTTACATCCTGGACCCTGCGCTCCGCCTTGCCCTTGTCTCTGGGTGTCCTGACCCTGTGGGGGTCTATGGCAAAATCCATCTGCTTCGCATAGGAGGCATACCCTTCGTTGATCTTCGCCCAGACACCGCAGCCGCTGGCGACTCCCGTTTTGAGGTTGTCGATCCGTATTGTTTGCGGTATTCCACCGAGCATCTCAAAGGCTCTGTTGTGACAGGTAAGCCACGAAAGCATGTCCTCACTTTGGCTCCAGATGACCGACCACATCCTGCTAAAGGACAGTGTCAGGATGAAGGCTGAAAGCTTAGTTTCTCCACCGAGTTCATGGATGTGGATCTTCTTCTGGAGCCAGTCAGCCTGACCCTGGGTCCCGGGTTTTGTCTCCACACGACGGAAAGGCTGTTCGGTTGGCTGTCCTGCCCTGCGCCGGATGTAACGGACGACGGATTTGTAACTGCCCTCGTAGCCGAAATCCACCTGGAGGGTTTCGTACAATAGCCGGATCGGTTCCCGGCGGACCCCCGGTTGTCTCTTCTCCTGCTGCTGGATCCAGTCCGAAATGACCGGCTCGTAGGGTGCGCATGCTTCCTGCTGCAGAGATCTCCCGTCGACTGAACCATCTTTATGCCTGTCAAGTCTGTATCTCAAGGTGCTTTCGTCCACCCCGAAGGTGGTCGCCACTTGCCTGATACTCTGGTTTTGTATGAGTTCTTCCGCGCACATGATGTGATGCTCCTTTAGTTTCGCCACGGTCGGCACCCCCGTCCAGGTTCTTCCTGAACCAGGAATACCACATCCGTTTACCTGACTTCACCTCAGGAATGTATCCATGTGCGGGAATCTGGATGTCCCCTTAGCTGCATTATATGGGTGTCTGTGACAACAAATAACATCTATGTTGGTGAATGAGTTTATTCGTGATATTAAGATAAAAATCAATAACGACAATCCGGCACTTTCGACAGTGGGGTTTTCTTCTTCTATACAGGATGAGATTGATGTGTTGAAGCATGTATGCAGGAAAATGCTGATAAACTCTCCCAGATTAAGAGTTGCCGAATATAGGGGCTATAAAATTGTAAAGGATATTTTTTACTGCCCTTTCCGAAAGCGGAGATAAATGGAATAATTTAATGCCTGAAGATTTTAGGGAAGCTATTGAAAAAGCAAGTGAAGATTGGGAAAAGGAAAGGATTATTTGTGATTTTGTGTCTGGTATGACTGACAGATATGCTCTTGAATTTTATTGCAGGCTATTTTCAGAAAACCCAGAAAGTATTTTTAAACCTTTCTAAAATATCTCCTCAAGTTTGTCAGTCCTTCACGGCCTGTTGCCCAAATGGTGCAAATGAGGGAAAAAAGGGGTAATTTAAGGTAAAATGGATACTGCCAGGGGGTGTTCTCCATGATGGGAATCCAGGAGCCGGATCAGGGCAAAATCTTTTACACCAACATAAACATTGCCGAAAGGATCCGACGGGACCACCCTCTCCGGAGGATTGCAGCCAAGGTGGACTTTGACTTCACCTACCGGGAAGTAGCGGACAGGTACGGGACCAACGGCAACATCTCGGTGCCTCCCCCGGTGGTTCTCAAACTGATGCTCCTTCTGGTCTTCTACAATGTCCGCTCCGAGCGGGAACTGATGTCCACCCTGCCGGAACGT
>JAUSOU010000035.1 GCA_030656095.1 Thermovirgaceae bacterium
TAACAAAAGACCTTTTTTCAAGAAAGCTCACCTCCAGATGAATTTAAAACATTATGATAATTCTACACCAAAAAAAACCCAAAAGGATACCCGGAGCCGGAAAAAACACAGTCATTTAAATGCTCATTCAATAAACAATGGAGCACGCGGAGAATTTAAACGAGTAAAAAAGGAGTTCTTTCATTCAACATATAGTGCATGGTAATATTCCAATGGGAACGGGATGTAACGGCTTTGGAAGGCTGTGGTAAAAGAGTATGAGAAAACTGCTTGTTGCAGATATCGACGGAACGCTGGCACACGGAGATCATATTCCTTTTGAGGTCGTAAAAGTTTGTGAAACGCTCAGGTCCGAGGGCTGGGATATCGCCGTGGCGACCGGACGGATACTTGCGAGCGCGCAAAAGCATATCAGGGTTGTCGGAGCCGTTTCTTCCGCTATTGTTTATGACGGGGCCAGGGTCATGAGCAGCATGACGGGAGAGGAGATATGGGGGCAGAAACTCCCCGCTTCCGTCGTGGAAGAGGCCCTGGAGATGGTATGGGATTCCCCGGCGGGAATCCAGGTTTTCGGTGACGAGAAGGTGCTCTGCCGAAAAAACGACAAAATGGCGAGAAAGTATTTTGCGACTCTGGGAGTGCCGGTGGATGACACTCTTGATCGTCCCAGGAGTGTGGATGGCGTTTATCGGATAATCATTTACGGGGATCCCGATGAGGTGCAGGCACTGGAAAACAGAATAACCGGAATCTTCAAAAACAGGGCCAGGAGTGTTCTTGCAGGGAACGGATTTCTTGACATCCTCCCTCCCGGAGTTTCGAAGGGAAGAGCCCTTGAAAAGCTGATCGGTTCGATGCCGGAGGATGAGCGGCCGATCATTGTTGCCGCAGCGGGGGATCACATGAACGACCTGGAACTGCTCCAGTTCGCGGATATATCGATAACCATGAGTGACGCCCAGCCCTCTCTGCTGGAGATAGCGGACATCGTTCTTCCTCCGGCGTCTGAGCAGGGTTTCTCGAAAATACTTGAACCGCTGGAGGAGGCGTTCGCAGAACGGATCTCCTCTGGATGGCGCAAAGGCGGCCCGGGTGGATCAGCCTGCTGACCGGAAATAATAAAAGAGGAGGAATGGAGTATGACGGGAAGCGACATAAGATGGGAAACGGTTGATATCAGTATCCCGGAGGGTTGCAACGTTATCCTCGGGCAGAGCCACTTCATCAAGACGGTGGAGGATCTTTTCGAGGTTCTGGCGACGTCATCTCCAACCCTGGAGTTCGGAATAGCGTTCTGCGAGGCGTCGGGGCCGTGCCTGATCAGAACGGACGGCAATTCAAAGGATCTGATCGAAACAGCCGCTGAAAACGCTCTCAGACTCGCGGCAGGGCATTCGTTCATCATACTGATGAGGAACGGCTATCCTATAAGCGTGATGAACGGCATAAAGCAGGTGCAGGAGGTTTGCCGGATATTCGCAGCAACTGCGAATCCCCTTCAGGTGCTGGTCTTCGAGAGCAACCAGGGGCGGGGAGTAGGAGGGGTTATCGACGGCTTCACACCTAAAGGTATCGAGACCGCTGCCGATGCCGAAGAGCGCAAGAGCCTGCTGAGGAATATCATCGGATACAAGAGGTAGGGAAACGCACCCTGGCAAAGAACGCCGGGCGTCTCGTAAATCGTAAATCGTACCCTGCCGCTACGCTCGGGGCACCTTGTGAATCGTAAATCGTGAGTCATAAATCGGAAGTGGCGAAAGGCGTGAACGGTCAACGGTGAACGGATGGGTCAAAGGAAAAAACATAAAGCCTGATGGGAGGGCTTGCCCGGAGGCATAGGAACCGGTGAGGGTCTTCGCCGTGGCGAAGGGGCAGGGAAAGCGCACAGTCAGTGTTTTACGGCTGGAGCGCGGTCGCCCCGGAGCAGGCGGAGATACGAACGGTTTCAGGCGACCAGGTCATTGCGGAGGGGAACTGTTTTCCCTTCCGGAATATAATCCGATCAGGGCTAAAACTCCTGAAACTGCAAGCCCTGCGAAAAGAGGCTGGAAGGGTATTTTTGTCAGCGGCCAAAAGGCAGTCGCCAGCAGTCCGGCCGATCCAGAAAGAAGAGCCATTCGGGGAGAAAGCCTTCCGGGTGTCAACACAGCTGCCGCGAGCGGAAAGATCGTTCCGGATGCCCGAAGTCCCATGCTGAGGTAGCTCCACTTGAGTATCATTGACCCCTGCCCCGCGGATCCGATAATGCCTGAGGATATCACGAGCACCAGGACCACGATTCTGGTCGCCCAGGCCTGGCCCTTTTCGCTCCCTTTGAGGTTGATTGAAGAAGCCAGAAGGTCGGAG
>JAUSOU010000076.1 GCA_030656095.1 Thermovirgaceae bacterium
GGTTATCCTCGACGTGATGCTTCCCGGCATGGACGGATGGGAGGTCTGCAGGCGCATCCGCGAAAACCCCGCGACGCGGGGGATCCCCGTCCTGATGCTCACCGCCAGGCGCGACGAGCGTGATCTCCTGGCCGGATTCGATGTCGGCGCCGACGACTACATGAAAAAACCGTTCTCGGTCAACGAACTCGCCGCGAGGGTCAAATCCCTTCTCCGGAGGGGTGGGACGAAAGAGACGGAGGAAAAGATCATCACGATCGGGCCGCTCGTTGTCGATATCGAAAAGGGAGAGGTTCTGCTGAAGGGCTCCCCCCTGGACCTGACTGCAACCGAGTTCAGGCTTCTGGAAATTCTGGCCTCCAACCGCGGCAGGGTCGTCTCAAGGGACGCGCTGCTCGCGAGGGTCTGGGGTTACGCTGCCGTCGACACGCGAACCGTGGACATGCACGTCTTCAGGCTCCGAAGGAAGATCGAAGAGGACCCGGAAAACCCGAAACTGCTCCAGACGGTCAGGGGGCGCGGGTTCAGGCTTCAGGAGGAAGGTGCGGCCGATGAGAACTCTTAAGGGGCGGATGACAGACCTTATTGCGACAGTAATTGTTCTCTCGCTAGTCTCGGGCTGGTTCCTTGTGGGGAACAGCGTCGAGGAGAGAATGATCGCCCAGACCAAAGACGACCTTCTTTCGCGGGTGACGATCCTTGCCGGGGTAGTGCAGGACTCAGGGATCGATGGACTGGTCTCCAACGTATCAAGGTGGAGCAGCGACTACGCCACTCGCATCACGGTCGTCGGGATGGACGGCAATGTCCTCTTCGACAACGAGGCCGACCCGGCGACTCTCGATAACCACGCGGACAGACCTGAGATACGGGAGGCTCTCCTCTCGGGAACAGGGATAAACACCAGGTACAGCCGCTCGCTGGAGACCGACCAGCTCTACGTGGCCCGCATCGCGGCAGACCCGCAGGGGGAAGCGGTAGTGGTGAGGATCTCCCTGTCTCTGGCCGACGTGGAGGCGGCAGTGGCATCATCGAGAAAGAGGATACTGGCATCCCTTGCGTTCGCCGGTCTGGCATCGCTGCTTGTGGGTCTTTTCTTCATTCGCCAGGTTTCCGGACCACTCGAAGAGCTTACCCGCTCCGCCCTGGAGACAGGGAAAGGAGGAAAACTCCGTTTCCCGAGCTCCGGCAGCGTGGAGGTCCAGCGCCTGGCAACAGCCCTCGAGGGGATGTCACAGCGGCTTGACGAGGCCCTCGGGGATCTGAGGCGTGAGCAGGAGTACCTCAGGTCGCTTCTTGAATCGCTGCCCGCCGGGATCCTTGTCGTGGACCGGCAGAAGAAGATCCGCTACGCCAACGCCGCCCTCTCCAGGCTGCTGAGGGAGATCCCGGACAGAATGAACGGCACACTCTACACGGGAGCTATCAGGAAACCGGAGCTGATAGACCTCATCGACCGGGCTTTCGAAGGGGAGACCAGCCGTGAGTCGTTCGTCGTGAGGGACAGGACCGAGACCTTCCTTGAGGCACAGTCGGTAGTCGTCGAACATGGGGTGCTGGTAGTACTCCACGATCTCACCGAGAGGCACCGGCTCGAGGAGACTAGAAAGACTTTTGTGGCGGACGCCGGACACGAACTTCAGACACCGCTGACTTCGATAAGAGCG
>JAUSOU010000049.1 GCA_030656095.1 Thermovirgaceae bacterium
CGCAGATAGTGCGAACAACTGGTTAGATTTTCAGTGAGGCAACGATATTTGCAACAGGGTTAGATTTTCAGTGAGGCAATGCGTTTGCACTTTCGGAATGACATAATCTTGCCCTTCCGATTCACGACTCACGATTCACAAAGTGCCCCGAGCCGCTCGATCTTTGCGGCGACAGGGTACGACTCACGATTCACGACTCACGATTCACGATTCACGACTCACGAGTCACGCGTCACGACTCACGACTCACGATTCACGATTTACGAATTACGATTCACGATTCCCGACTCACGGCCTTTAAAGCGAAAACCGCGCCGGGTAGGCGGCCAGCTTTTTCCTGAAGACCTCCAGCGTCTCCATGCCGCGTTCGATCTGGAGGGCAACCTGTTTGAACGACGTCCCGCCGTAGGTGTTCCTGCGTGCGACGGAGCTCTCGATGTTGAGAAGGGGGAAGAGATCCTCATCCACTTCCGGGATCAGTTCATACCACTCTGCGGGCTCAAGGCTCAGCAGCGTTCGTTTTCTGTCCAGACACCATTTGACGAGACCGCCGACCTTCTCGTGTGCGGCCCGGAACGGCATCCCCTTCATGACGAGATACTCGGCGACATCGGTGGCAAGAGTGAAACCGTCCCCGAACGATGCCGCCGCCCGCTCCGAGTCTATCTCCACGCGTGCTATCAATTGGGGGAGCACGTCGAGAACGTCCCTCGTTATCTGGATTGACGACCAGAGGGCGCGCTTGTCCTCCTGCATGTCGCGATTGTAGGTGAGCGGAAGCCCCTTGATGACCGTGAAAAGATGGACAAGATCTCCGATCACCCTGCCCGTGCGGCCCCGGACGAGCTCCAGGACATCGGGGTTCTTCTTCTGCGGCATCATGCTCGACCCGGTGCAGAAAGCATCGGGAAGGATGACCCACCCGAACTCGCGGCTGCTGTAGATGATCAGGTCCTCGGCCATGCGGCTGGCGTGGATCATCAGCACGGCCATGGCGTATTGGCAGTCCAGCAGATGGTCCCTGTGGGCGACGGAATCCATGCTGTTATCGCTGGTCCGGTCGAAACCGAGCATGACGGTTGTGAAGCCGCGGTCCAGAGGCAGGGTCGACCCGGCCAGCGCGCCGCTCCCCAGGGGACATTCGTTGACCGATTCCAGGGCGAAGAGGACCCTGCGAAAATCCCTCGCCAACGCCCAGAAGTGGGCAAGCCAGTACTGCCCCATGCTCACGGGCTGGGCCTGCTGAAGGTGGGTATATCCGGGGACGATTATGTGCCTGTGGGCGGTGGCCCTGTCGAGCAGTGCGTCGAGGAGGGTTATCAGGCCGTCTCCGACGGCATAGAGCTCCTTCCTCATGTAGAGCCTGACCGTCGTCGCCGACTGGTCGTTCCGGCTTCGCCCCGTGTGGAGTTTCTCACCCAGCGGGCCGATGATCTCCGTCAGGCGGGCCTCTATGTTCATGTGAACGTCTTCCATAGACTCCCTGGGAGTGAAGCGCCCCTCCTGGATGTCGAGAAGGACCTGTCTCAGACCGTCCTCGATCATCGCCGCCTCCCGCTGTTCCAGAAGTCCGACGTGCTCCAGCATCCTGACATGGGCAATGCTCCCGTATACATCATAGGGGGCAAGCCGCCAGTCAAGATCAAGGGACTGGGTGAAGTGCTGGACTATCTCAGCGGTATCCTCCCGGAATCGTCCGTGCCACATAAAGATCTACCTCCCTGCTGCTTTATCTCATCTTTGCGGCGGACGCGGCAAAACCGCGTGCCGACGCCATTTCGGCGCACATTGACCATAAAAGGTCCGTCTCGCTGTGCGTGTATCCTTTTTGACCCGCTGCTTCGAGGACCGTCCTGATGACGATGATCCCGGCCGCGATGATATCGGCTCTTTTGGGTTCGAGCCCCGTGATCAGGTTCCGCTCTTCCATCGGCGTTCCAGATATATTCCTGAACAGCTCTTCAAGATCGGCAGATGTGACCTTATGGCCGTGGATGCAGGCCGGATGATAATCCAAAACCGGAACCCCTTCAAGCATCATTACGACGGCCGAAGATGTACCGCCGACGCCGGCAAGCCCCATTGTGACGCCGGGAAGACTCCCGGCAAGAAGGGCAAGGACCTCTTCGCGGATGGCCCCTGCGTCCTCTCCGAAGCGGGCCTGCATCCTGACAGCCCCGGCGGGAATGGAGACCGACCCATACGCTCCGCCGATCTCGAGGCTTCCCCCCCCGAGATCGAAGACGCAGTCCGCGCCTTTTGTGCCCAAAAGGGCGCCGGAGCGGCTAAGAACCGCCTCCTCCGCGCCCTGGAGGATCCTGAGCGGAAGGCCTGAAGCGCGCTCCAGTTCGACTCCCGTCTCGCGGCCGTTCACCGCGCCGCGAAGGCTTTCGGTGGCGAAAAACATCATATTTTCAGGCCCGGCTCCCGCCCTGTCAAGAAGCGACCTTGCCTCCCTGACGGCTGCGGCGGTCCGGCCGAGGGCATCGGGCCTGACCTCGTAGCGTCCGCCTCCGATACCCTCGGTGAGCCTTGTGATCCATGCCCCGGAGCCGATATATTCCAGGACGCCGCCGTGTGAGGAGACCGCAAGACACCGGACGGAGTTGGATCCGGCATCTATCGCCCCTAACATCAATGCCCCGCGCATGGCCAATCCCCGGGTGCGCCGCATTCAAGGTCACCAAGTTTCTCAATGAGCCACTCCTCTGCCGGGTGCCAGCCGAGGCCGATCATCGAGGCGGTCTGCAGATGCAGGCATTTCACCGAAAAAGTCCCCTTCACGCGGATGCCCCCCACTCCTGTCCTTGTCAGAGCCTCCCAGGCGGACGGGTTCTTTTCCCTGAGGCTCTCCGCCATCGAGGGGCCCATAAGAAAGACGCGCACGAGCGCGTGCTCATGGTTGAAGAGGATCCAATCCTCCTTGCTCTCCCCGCGAAGCAGGTCCCCCAGCTCCGGGACAGCGGCCGCCGATTCCAGGGAGTTGGCCCGGTGCGAAAGGTAAGGGCAGGTCAGCCAGAATGTAGTGGGAAAAGGAAGCCCCTTCCTGAGCGGCCCGCAAACAACCACCTGGGGAAAGCCGTGGCGGCAGCGGCGGGATACCCCCCGAACGAGGGCTGCGGTGAAGTTGCGTCCCCTGGCCTGTCTTTTGGCGGAAACAATGTCTTCGGGGAGGGGCCTCTCAAAAAAAACAGGGGGCAGCAAGCCCCCTGTTTCAGGCACTCCGGATGAAGAGCCTACTTTTTCCCCCGCGGTTTGCTCCCGGGGCTTTCCTTGTTCTTCTTGTTCATATCGGTGAATTTCTGATCGCTCGCCTTCATGAATGAAGCCAGTTTTTTCTCGAAATCATCACCGGTCAGAGCGGCGCCGCGCTGCTGCCTGGGGCGTTCCGTACGCGCCTGAATCTGTTTGACCGAAAGGTCTATCCGGCTCCTCTCGTCGATCTTGATGACCTTGGCCTCGACCGCCTGCTGGAGCTTAAGGATATCCTCGACCTTCTTGACGTACTCGTAGGCAAGTTCCGAAATGTGGATCATCGCTTTTTGCCCCGTCGAAAGCCGGACAAAGGCTCCGTAGGGGAGGATCTGTTCCACGGTGCCCGTCACGATGTCGCCGACTTTCACCTCGGTAGTCTGGGAAACCTTTTCCTGAACCATCAAGTACCTTTCCCCTCCATTGGAATTGATGAAATATGATCTATGAATGCACCGGATCAGTATAACATTAGAGAGCCTACTCCCGCACGCCGAGATCCTCCAGAAACAGCGGGCTCAGGACCTTGATGAACGTCCCCTTCATCCCGAGGCTGCGGCTCTCTAATATTCCTGCGCTCTCGAGCTTTCGCAATGCGTTGACTATTACGCTCCGCGTGACTCCGACCCTGTCCGCGACGCGGCTTGCCACGACTATCCCCTCGGGCCCTTTCAGTTCGCGCATAATATGGCGGATGGATTCCACCTCGGAGTAGGAGAGCGCCCTCATCGCCATCTGCACTACGAGGCGCTCCCGGGCCCTGTCCTCTATCGACTTTGTCCGGGCATGGAGTATCTCCAGGCCCACGACAGTCGCAAGGTATTCGCCCAGCACAAGATCCCGGTTGTCGAAGGGCTGCCCGAACCTGGCAAGGACCAGCGTCCCAAGCCGCTCCCCGGCTCCGTGGATGGGAACATAGACGACGTGCTTGTTGGAGTATCTGCACGCCTCCTCGGAATAGGCGCAGCGGCCGTTGTCGTTGTGGTTGAGTACGGACTCGTGATACTGGTTCAGTTTCTCCACGTAGCTTTCGGGCATGTATCCGGTCTCAAGCAGATCCGCCATTATCCGGCAGTCGTATTCGCTGATCCATCCGTAGCCGAGGATCATCCCATCGCGGTTGATCATGTAGACGTTCGCCGCGGATAGTTCGCACAGGAGCCTGGCCAGTCTCTGGTAGTCCTGGGTGTTCGGGTCCTTGCGGCTCTGGAGAACCCTGTTGACGGCCCGGGTCTTCTCCAGGAGATCCTGCATCGCCGAGGGGTTGTCGATCTTTGCCCTCGATTCGATCAGTTCCTTCGGTGTGTTCATAGCCACGTTCGATCCCTCCTGATCGGCGCGAGCGCCTCTTTCATCGACGTTGCCGCCTTTACAACAGGTATTTTCTGACATCCGTGTCCGCGACAAGTCTCTCAAGCCTCTGGCGAACCAGCGGCCCATCCACGTTCGCCTCCTGCCCGGATAGTTCCGACGCATCGAACTGGATATCCTCCAGCAGATTTTCCATCATCGTGTGCAGCCTGCGGGCGCCTATGTCCTCGGTCTCCCGGTTCATCCTCGCGGCCAGCGACGCTATCTCGCTTATGGCCTCATCGGTGAACGTGAGAACGACGTCCTCGGTCGAAAGGAGCGCCTTGTACTGGTCCAGAAGGCTGTGCTCCGGCTCCACCAGAATGCGGGCGAGGTCTTCTTCCGACAGGGGATTCAGCTCCACCCTGAGCGGAAGCCGCCCCTGCAGTTCCGGGACCAGATCTGAAGGTTTCATCTTGTGGAAGGCCCCCGCTGCGATGAAGAGGATGTGGTCGGTGCGGACGGGGCCGTACCTCGTGTTGACAGTGCACCCCTCGACAATGGGCAGAAGGTCCCTCTGGACCCCCTCACGGCTGACATCGGGGCCGGAGTGCCCGCTTCCGGCGGATGCCACCTTGTCGAGTTCGTCGATGAAGACGATCCCATCCTGCTGGGCCTTCTCAAGGGCTTCCTGGGCGGCGGCATCGTGGTCGACGAGTTTTTCGGCCTCCTCGGCCTCCAGCATCTTCCTTGCAACCTCCACCGTGACCGTCTTGCGCTTTTTTTTCTTCGGGAATATGCCGCTGAGCATCTCCCCGAGGTTGATGCCCATCTCCTCCATGCCCGGGGCGCCCATCACGGGGATGCCCACCTGGGCGCTTTCGCTGATCTCGATCTCTATCTCGCGCCCCTCCAGTTTTCCGTCGTCGAGCATCTGCCGGAGCCTCTCCCTTGTGGAAAGACGCTGGCGCTCGGCGCGTTCATCCTCTTCGGTGGGAACAGCTTCCTGTTTCGGAGGCTGTCCGGAAAAAAGGTGCATGAAGTCGGATACCTTCTCCTGCACCTTTCTTGGAGGGATGAGGGCGTCGAGTATCCGCTCCTTCGCCCTGGACACGGCCTCTTCCCTGACCTCCTCGATCCTGCGCTGTTTCACCATCTGGACTGAGCGTTCGACAAGGTCGCGGATCATGGATTCGACGTCCCTGCCTACGTACCCGACCTCGGTGAACTTGGTCGCCTCAACCTTGATGAAAGGAGCGTGCACCAACTGGGAGAGCCTGCGCGCGATCTCGGTCTTGCCGACGCCCGTGGGTCCTACCATGAGGATGTTCTTGGGAGCTATCTCCCTGGCCATCTCCTCCGGGAGCCTGCGGCGGCGGATCCTGTTTCGAAGGGCTATCGCCACGGCCCTCTTGGCCTTGTCCTGGCCGACAATATAGCGGTCGAGATACGCGACTATGGCCTTCGGGGTCAAAGCTTCGTCCCTGGGGTCCGTCAACCCTCCAGCACCTCCAGCGTGATCGAATCGTTTGTGTATATGCATATTCTGGAGGCGATGGTCAGCGATCTCCTCGCGATATCCTCGGCGCCGCCCTCCGGCGATTCCAGAAATGCCCTGGCCGCGGCAAGCGCGTATCCCGCGCCGGAACCTATGGCGCAGGCGTTCCCTTCCGGCTCAAGAACGTCCCCCGAGCCGCTCAGAAGGAGGGTGGTGGTTCTGTCCGCTGCGAGCATCATGGCCTCCAGCCTCCTGAGAGCGCGGTCCATTCTCCAGTCCTTCACGAGTTCGGAAGCCGCCCTCATCAGGTTGCCGCTGTGCTCGGAGAGGCGCTTCTCGAAGCGCTCCAGAAGAGTCATCGCGTCGGCCGTGCCTCCGGCGAAACCGGTAAGTATTTTCCCGTCATAGAGGCGCCTGACCTTGCGGGCTCCCTCCTTGATCACCTGTTCCCCCAGCGTTACCTGGCCGTCACCGGCCATCGCCACGGTGTTATTTCTTCGAACGCAAAGGATCGTCGTTCCCCTCATCATTTTCATCACCATTCCCGGCCCTGGGATGGGCCAAAGTATAACTCCGGCGCATCTGTTCCGCCGTGATCTTCAGGTATTTCTGCGTCGTTACAAGGCTTTCGTGCCCCAGAAGCTCCTGCAAAACCCTGAGGTTCGCGCCCCCCTCCAGCATGTGTGTCGCGAAGCTGTGCCGCAGGACATGGGGAGTCACGCCGGAAAGCCCGGCGCGGGCGGCTGCCCTGCGCACCACGCGGTGAAGAGTCCTCACCGTTACGGCCCCTCCTTCGGCACCCGGAAAGACAAAATCTGACCCCGGTCCCGAAACGTCCCTCCATGACTCGAGGGCCCGGACTGAAAACCTTCCCATGGGAACCAGGCGCTCCTTCTCCCCCTTGCCCAAAACCCTTATCCAGCGCTCGGCAAGGTCGACCTGATCCCACCTGAGGGCGGCGGTCTCCGCGATCCGAAGGCCGGAGCCGTACATGAGTTCCAGTACGGCGAGATCCCTTGGAGCCTCGTTCCCTTCGGTGCCCTTCTCCAGAAGAAGGTTCATCTCCTCGCGGGATATGGCCCGGGGAAGCCTGCTGGGCAGTTTGGGGCCGCGCAGACCCCCGGCAGGGTTGCGGGAGATCTCCCCGCGCTCCTGTAAAAAGCGAAGCCAGCTCTTTATGGCCGAAAGCTTGCGGGCGGCCGAACTCCGGGCGTACCCGAAGCCCACGACGTCCCTCAGAAAGCCCCTTATGTGTGTAGTCTCGACCCCCCCCGGCGTTTCAACGCCGAGACCCGACACGTACTCCGCGAACTGGGAGAGATCTACGGCGTAGTTGACCGTCGTGTGCCCGGATCTGCCGCGTCCGGAGCGCATATCCTTCAGAAAAATATCTATCGCAGAAGAGAGCGCATCCTCAGTCATGTCTGGTATTGTAGCATTTTGAGAGTGTTTAACCACAATTTTCTGAAGATATCTGTTTGGTCGGAATATTTTTCAAAAGAGGCGGCAAATTGTCCAGGAAAACCTTCATGGCCTCCGAGGACCTCCGTGCGTGCCTCTCGCATCTCTCGGTCTTCTTCTTTATTCTCTCCGGCAGCGGGGGAAATAGCCCGAGGTTCACGTTCATGGGCTGGAAGAACCGGGGCTGAGGGTCCGAAAGGTGGTTCAGAAGGGATCCGATTGCGGTCTCCCTGGGCCACGAGGGCATACCGAGCCCTTGCAGGAGCGCGACCGCATTGAGGGCCGCGGCGGCTCCCATCGCGGTGCTCTCGATGTACCCCTCCACCCCCGTTATCTGCCCGGCGAGAAAGAGGTTCTCCCTGCCCCTTATCCTCAGGAAAGGGTCCAGGACCCTGGGAGCGTTGACATAAATGTTTCTGTGCATCACCCCGAATCGGACGATCTCGGCGTTCTGCAGCGCGGGTATCATACGGAAGACCCGCTCCTGCTCAGGCCATTTCAGGTTAGTCTGAAATCCGACGAGGTTGAAGAGCGTTCCCTCGCTGTTCTCCTGGCGCAGCTGCACCACCGCCCACGCCCTCTCCCCGGTTAAAGGGTCCTCCAGCCCCACAGGGCGGAGCGGACCGAAACGGAGCGTATCAGCTCCCCTCGACGCTATCACCTCGACCGGGAGGCACCCCTCGAAGAAGCGGTCGTCCTTTTCGAAGTCGTGCCTCGGGGCTCGTTCGGCTAAAGACAGAGCCTCCTGAAAAGCCTCGTACTCAACCCGGGACATGGGGCAGTTGATGTAGTCGTCCCCCACCCCATAGCGCCCCCCCCGGAACGCCCTGGACATGTCTATGGATCCGGCGGTCACGACAGGCGAAACGGCGTCGAAGAACGAAAGGAAGTCCTCCCCCACCAGTTTCGAGAGGGCCCCGGCCATGGATCCGCTCGTGAGCGGCCCGGTGGCGATTATCGCGGGACCTTCCGGAATTGATCTGACCTCGCGCCTTTCAATAGCCACGAGGGGGTCTTCGGTGAGGGTTCGCGTCACGCAGGAGGAGAAGTGGTCCCGGTCGACTGCCAGCGCCCTTCCCGCGGGGATCCGCGATGCGTGCGCACAGGCAAGGATGAGGCTGCCGAGGGCATCGAGCTCGGCCTTCAGTATCCCCCCGGGGCTCGTAAGAACATCCGCCCCCAGGGAGTTGCTGCAGACAAGTTCGGCAAACGATGCGGTCCTGTGGGCGGGAGTGTTCTTTTCGGGGCGCATCTCGACAAGAGTTACGCGCACTCCCCTCCGGGCTATCTGCCACGCAGCCTCGCAGCCGGCCAGGCCCGCCCCGACTACCGTGATGGACGGAAGATCAGGATTCATCTTCACCAGTCGGGGCCTCCGCCGCGCCGCAGGAGGCACAGACCCTGTCGCCGCCCTTTCCTTTCGTCACGATAGCCCCGCCGCACGAGGCGCACTTCTCCCCGGTTGGCTGGGCCCACGACACGAAATCGCACTCGGGGTACCTTGAGCACCCGTAGAAGGGTTTGCCCCCTTTGCCGCGCCGCCTGACGACATCGCCCCCGGCGCATTTGGGACATATCACTCCGATCGATTTCAGGATCGGCCGGGTGAAAGAGCACTTTTTCTCCGGATCCGGAAAGGCCATGCAGCCGATAAAGTCGCCGAAGCGTCCGGATTTGAGGACCAGGGGTGAGCCGCACAAAGGACAGTCCTCACCTATCAGCTCCGGCGGAGGCGGCGGGACCTTTTCCGCTTTCGCTTCAGCCTCGCTCAGCGCGGCCGAGAAACCGCCCCAGAAAGCCTGGACGACATCCCTCCACTGCCTGCCGTCCTCTTCAATGCCGTCAAGCTCACTCTCCATCCCCGCGGTGAAGGCCCTGTCGACTATCCCGGGGAAGTGAGCCTCCAGGAATTTGTCCACGATGCGCCCCAGAGGGGTGGGCTCGAGCCTCTTCTCGTCATTCCGGTTCACATATCTCCTGTCGTAGAGGGTCTGGACGATCGATGCGTAGGTGGAGGGGCGGCCGATGCCTTCATCCTCCAGCGCCTTCACGAGGCCGGAGTCGGTGTAGCGGGCGGGCGGTTTGGTGAATTTCTGCTCCTTCAGGATATCCATCAGTTCGAGCCTCTCTCCCTCGACTGCCGGATCCAGTATCTCTTCCTTCATCTCAAGCGGCCAGACAGCCCCCCAGCCGTCGAAGATGACGCTGGCGCCGGACTGGCGCATTCCGACCCTGCCGCTTTCGGCCTCTACGGTGCTCCTGGCTATCCTTGCCGGGCTCATCTGGCCTGAGACGAAGCGGCGCCAGATGAGGTCGTAGAGCTTGTACTGATCGGGCGAGAGATGCGCTTTGATTGAATCAGGGACAAGGGATATATCCGTGGGTCTGATGGCCTCGTGCGCGTCCTGCGAGCGCCCCTTTGCCTCGTAGACCTGGGCGGCGGGCGGAAGATATCTTTTGTCGAAGCTGGCGGATACGTACTCCCGGGCCGCTGCTACAGCCTCGGGCGCGCTCCTGAGGCTGTCGGTGCGCATGTAGGTTATCAGACCGGTGGGGCCCCTGCCGGGGATGTTGACACCCTCGTAGAGCCCCTGGGCCGTAGACATCGTCCTCCTGGGCGTGAAGGCGAACCTTCGGGCGGCCTCCTGCTGCAGCGTGCTGGTCTTGAATGGGGGAAGAGGCTTTCGGATGCCCTCCTTCTGGGTGAAGGAGCTCACGCTGATCGGGTTTGAACGGATCTCTTTTTCGATCTCATCCGCCCCGGCCCGGTCCCCGATGAGCATGGTTCGCCCATCCTTTATGAGGGACTTCCCGTCGAGCCTGTCCACCCTGAGCGAGTAGGCGCGTCCGTCATCCGCCCGGGCCGACACCATGACCTGCCAATACTCCCTGGGCTCGAAGGACTCTATCTCCCTCTCCCTGTCGCAGATCATCTTGAGCGCCGCGGACTGGACCCTCCCCGCCGACAGCCCCCTCCGGATCTTGTTCCACAGGAGCGGGCTGAGCTTGTAGCCGACAAGGCGGTCGAGAACGCGCCTGGCCTGCTGGGCGTCAACCTTGCGCATATCCACCGACGATACGCTTTCGAAGGCCTCTTTGACCCCTTTCGGGGTTATCTCATACATCCTCACCCTGCAGAGAGAGGCGGGATCGATCCCCAGGATGCCGGATATATGCCAGGCGATGGCCTCCCCCTCGCGGTCGGGGTCGGAGGCTATCAGCACACGCCCGCTTACTGCTGCCCTGTTCTTCAGGTTCCGGGCAATATCGCCCTTTCCCCTGACGACGATGTATTCGGGTTCGAACCCGTTCTCGATGTCGATCGCGAGGCGGCTCTTCGGGAGATCGCGGATATGGCCCACGCTGGCCTGGATGTCGTAATCCTTCCCGAGTATCTTGTTCAGCGTCTTTGCCTTGGATGGGGATTCGACTATGACAAGGGTCTTCCCTCCCGGGAGCGTCCCTTTCGGGGATTTTTTCCGGGCCGGACTGGTCCTGTCCGCAGGTTTTGCGGATCTGACGGCCTTTTCCCTGCCCGGTGCCTTGCCGGCGGCCGATCTCCCGGCCCCCGCGGGTCTGGTTTCCTTCTTCTTTCTTTCTGGCATGTTTTATCTCCCCCCGTCAGCAGAGCGGGAAATCTTTTGTTCCGGGGCATAAGTGCCCCTTCATGTCGCACACGGACCACAGGAGGGCTTCGAAGAGGTCGCCGCTTACGGCGAATCCTCCCGCGAGGCTCAGGCGCACCGCCTCGGTGAGGGTCGTCTCGACTATCTCGCGGGGGAGGGTCTCATCGGCGCAGATCCTGTAGGCAAAGGCAAGCGCCTCTTTCGTCAGGAACCGGCTTTCTCCTTCAGGAATATATCTGACCGGCATACTCTTACCTCCAGTCCGCCTCATCGGGCGGATCCTTTGTTGCCGGATGCCCCGGTGCTCCACCTTCCGGAGCCGCTTCTGAATACGAGGCCGTAGGCCGACAGTACCCCGATGACCCTGAGCACTGCGGCGGCGCTCATTTTACCTTCGGACGCTATGTTGTCAACCGTCATGTCCCCGCGGGTCGCCAGGATCCCGTAAACAGACCTCTCATCGTCCGACAGGGAGGGAGCGCGAAGCGCCGCATCGGAAGCGGCCGGGAACAGGCTCATCTGGACTCCCGACGCGATGCCCGCGAAATCCATAATGTCCACAAGCGGGATGGCCCCGTCGGAGATCAGCGCGTTGGAGCCCCTGCATACGCTCTCGGTGATCCTCCCCGGAACGGCCCAGACCTCGCGACCGGCATCCAGCGCGAAACGGGCGGTGGTCATGGCTCCGCTCCTGAGCGGAGCCTCCACGACTACGCACCTGGAACAGAGCCCCGCGATGATCCTGTTGCGCCTCGGAAAACGCCACGGCAGTCCCGATGAACCGAGGGGGTACTCGCTCAGCAGGGCCCCCTCCTCCATTATTTCCTCGAAGAGGTGTCTGTGGGAGCCAGGATACGCTATGTCGACGCCCGTTCCGAGGACCGCGATCGTTCTTCCGCCGGATGCCAGGCACCCTTTGTGGGCTGCCCCGTCGATCCCTCTTGCCCCGCCGCTGACAACGGCAATGCCCGCCGCGGCAAGGGAAGATCCCAGCGTTTCGGCGCAATGCGCCCCGTAGGGACTGCATCGCCTTGTGCCTATGACCGCCGCCATTTCCCCGTGCGGCGCCCCCTTCCCCCTGACATAAAGAACAAGCGGGGGATCCGGGGTATTTTTCAGCATTTCAGGAAAGTCCTCATCCGTGAAGAAGATAAGCCGGACACCGCTTTTTTCGCAGCGATCCCATTCGGCCCCCGCCCAGCCGGAGGCGGCGTGGTCGGCCAGGGTCTCCCGGGCGGTATCGCTCATCCCCAGGCGCTCCATCATTGACGGCGAGCCTGCGGCAGCGTCTTCGGGGGCTACCCCCAGGGCTTTAAGAGAATCGAGAATGCGGGCATCGAAGCACCCGCACGCGTTCAGAAGAAGAAGGCTCTTTTTCAGGATGTCCAGGGGAGATTGCCTCCCTCCCTGAAGGCAAGAGCCTCCGCCAGATGCATAGTGGAAAGATCCTCATCCCCCGCGAGGTCGGCGATGGTCCGGGCGACCTTCAGCACCCTGCTTACTCCCCTCCCGGAGAGGCGTATCCTTGTCGCCATCTCCCTGAGGAAACGCTTCCCTTCCGTGTCGAGGCGGACCTGCTTCCGCAAAGTCTTCTCCGGCAGTTCAGCGTTGCACTGAAACCCCATGGAGCTCCACCGCTCCCACTGCCTCTCTCTGGCCTTGACTACTCTTTCGCGCACCCGGGAGCTTCCTTCACCCTCCTCGCCGCCGGCCTGGACCAGCTCCTCCGGGGTGAGCCTCGGGACGGTCACGTATAGATCGATCCTGTCCAGGATCGGCCCCGACAGCTTGCGCCGGTAGCGCTCGATGGCTCCAGGCGAGCACCTGCACGGCTCGACCGGGTCCCCCCAGTAGCCGCAAGGGCATGGGTTGCACGCAGTCACAAGCAGCACCCGGGCCGGATAGGTTACGCTCCCGCTCGCCCTGCTCACCGATATAAATCCGTCCTCGAGGGGCTGGCGCAGGGATTCGAGAAGATCCCTCCGGAACTCCGTGAACTCATCGAGGAAGAGAACCCCCCTGTGAGCCAGGCTGATCTCCCCCGGGCGAAGGTTTGTTCCGCCTCCGCAGATGGCTATGGTGCTCGCGGTGTGGTGGATGGAGCGAAAAGGACGCCTTCGCGTCCCGTCCATGGGCAGACCGACCGTGCTCCGCACGAGCAGGGCTTCCATCAACTCCTCGTCGGAGAGCGGCGGGAGAATGTCCTTGAGCGCCCTCGCAAGAAGGGTCTTCCCGGAACCTGGCGAGCCTGTCATCAGAATATTGTGGTGTCCGGCGGCGGCGATCTCCAGGGCCCGCTTGGCGGCCGCCTGCCCCTTGATGTCGGAGAAGTCGGGGTCGGGCTCATGCGGCTCCTCGGCGCAGGTGCCCGGCACGATCGGCTCGAGGGCGCCGTCCCCCTTCAGATGGGCGAAGAGATCGCGGATATGATCGACCCTGTAGGCCTCCACCCCCTTGACGAGGGAGACCTCGGCGGCGTTGCCCCCCGGCACGAAGAACGGGAGACCGTGCGTCCTGGCGAGAAGGGCTGCCGGGACGGCTCCCCTGACCCTGCGCACCCTGCCGTCCAGAGCCAGCTCCCCCATGAAGATGGAGGGGCGTTTGACGCGGATCTCTCCCATCGCGTGGGCGATCCCGATGGCTATGGGAAGGTCGAGAAGCGCCCCCTCCTTGGGGCTGTCCGCGGGGGCAAGGTTCACTGCGACCCTTCCCCTGACCGAGACCCCCAGCGACCTCAGCGCCGCGCGCACCCTCTCCCTGGCCTCCCTGACGGAGGCATCGGGAAGTCCCACGATGGATATGACGAAGAGCCCTCCCGTGATCTCCACCTCGACTTCGACGCGAAGCGCCTGTATCCCCTGGAGCGTCACTCCGAGCACGGCGTTCACGGCTCGATCAACCCCACAGTGATGTCCCTGAAGATCTCGAGGACAAGCTTGTCATCAGGGCTCACCGTAATGGCGGCGATGTCTATCCTCCACGGCCCCTCCCAGCCCCTCGAGGCCATGTATGCGGTGCCGGTCCTGATGAGTTTTTTGATCTTCGAGGGGCCGACCGTGGCTTCCGGGGGGAGCATCCTGCCGAGCGTCCTGGTGCGGACCTCGACGACTACCATCTCGCCGCCCTCTTCAGCTACGATGTCCAGCTCTCCCATCTTCATCCGGACGTTGGTATCGGTCACCCTGTACCCCAGCCGCGACAGTTCCCTGCAGGCGAGAGATTCTCCCGCGCTGCCCAGATCGAGGTGTTTGGCCATTTAGGCTCCTTTCGACATTTTGGGATGTATCCGCCCAAAAGAAGGGGCGGGGGTGCGGCCGTCAGGGCGAGGACCAGCCCCTGACGTGGAAGCTCTTTCTGTGGATCGCGCAGGGGCCTGCGCGCCTCAGGTTTTCGACGTGCTCCCGCGACGGATACCCCTTGTGGCGACAGAACCCGTAGATCGGAAAGACGGCGTCGAGGGAGCGCATCACCCGGTCCCTGAGAACCTTGGCGACGACCGAAGCCGCCGCCGCGGCGGGGACGATGCCGTCTGCCCGGGGGAGCGCCTTCTGCCGCAGGACAAGTCCGGGAACTGTTATCGAACCGTCCACGACCACCAGATCGGGGATCCGGGGGAGTGAGGTCACGCAAAGCCTCATCGCCCAGAGAGTGGCCGCGAGGATATTGTCGCGGTCTATCCGGGCCGGAGATGCGGCCTGCGCCCGCCAGGTCACTCCCATGGCATTCATCTCCCGGAAAAGCCTCTCCCGGGATGCAGGCGACATCTTCTTGGAGTCGTTCAGCCCCAGGGAGAGAAGACGCCGAATTTCAAGGCGTTCCAGGATGACGGCGGCGGCAACTACCGGGCCGGCCAGCGGACCCCTTCCGGCCTCGTCGACCCCCGCCACTAGCAAGGCTCATTCTCCCAGGCAGGCTTGTCGCCCGGCTGTTCCAGCGTATACCTCCCGAGTTTTCCAGTCGAGAAGGCCTCTATGAGACGTCTGCCGGCAAGATCCCTGTTCACCTCTCCGCCCTTGACCAGGCATCCGAGACGGACCCCGATCCGCTGAAGCGTTTCGGCGGAGGATGTCTCTTCGTAGGGGATACTCCATGCTTCAAGCACTCTCTCAAGCATAAGGGAGCGGCTGAGGAACTCGACAAGCCCCTCGGCCAGGTCCTCGTAGCCTCCTATAACATCGGTCTTCGTGCAGCCGATCCAGGCCAGACGGCGATGAACCTCCCTGTGCGACCGGGGGTCGACTATCCCCGGGGAATCAACAACGAGGCAACCCTTTCCCTTGTACCAGGAGACGCCCCTCGTGATCCCGGGTATCCCCCCGACCGGGGCGGAGTCCTTCCCTATAAGGGCGTTCAGCAGCATGGACTTGCCCACGTTCGGTATGCCTATGACCGCGAGGCGAAGTTCCCTGTGGGGAGGGCGCATCTTTGCGGCGGCCCTGGAAAGGACCTCCACGCTCCCCTTGCGCAGGTCGACCGCCCATGCCATGGACCCTTTGTCTCGAAAAAAGGAAAGCCACCTGGCGGTGGCCTCCTCGTCGGCAAGATCCTTTTTAGACAGAACTATCCATACCGGCCTGAGCCTGGCAGCCTGTTCGCTGAACGGGGAGCCCGTGAGCATGGGCGCCCTGGCATCGCGAACCTCGATCAGGACATCGAGTTTCTCGGCCATCTCCCGAAGTTTTCGCAACCCCCGGGCCATGTGGCCCGGATACCATACTGTCCGGGTCATTCTCCGTTCAGGCCTCCGATCCTCGGGATGGGCCAGTAGCGCACGAAGGCCGGCCCCTTGAAATTGGCCGCCGGCACGAAGCCCCAGAACCGGCCGTCCTGTGAATTGGGCCTGTTGTCCCCCAGCATAAAATAGTGTCCCTCCGGGACCTTCACCGGGCCGAAGCTCAGAGTATCGTGGTTCTGGACATACGGCTCCTGAATTGTAACGCCGTCGATCATCACCACCCCGTCAACGATCTCGACCGTCTCTCCGGGGAGCGCAATGAGTCTCTTGACGAAATCCCTCTTCGGGTCCACCGGGTATTTGAATACGACTATCTGGCCCCTCTGCGGCTCCGCGAAGGAGTACCAGAACTTGGCCACGAGGACACGGTCCCTCGGGAGCAGCGTCGGGATCATGGATCCGCTCGGTATCCAGAAGGCCTGGATAACCAGGGCCCTCAGCACGAGCGCCAGCACCAGCGCCCATAGAACTGTTTCGATCATCTCTCTCCACCATGGTTTTACGGCCAACATTAATTCCTCCATATCCGGATACTGGGTCCCGTTCCATATTGCCGTTCCATTTTATACCCCAAACGGTGCCTTGCATCAAGGAAAGAACTCCGTCAGGGAGACCGAACAGTAACCGGAGACCGCTATCTCTGCCACCTTTTGCTTTAATTTTCCCGGAACGTGGAACGAAAGTGTAAAAGCCGGCGTCATCGTATGCCACATCGGAGAGTAGCACCTGTCCTGCGTAGAGGTCGACATGAACCGGACAAGGCAGCGCCCGTTCGTGCCGTATGTCTCGTATCCCGCAGGGTTGAACCAGAGGATCATGACCTTTTCCTGATAGCCGACAAGGTACTTGAAGTTGAGAGCCCGGTGATGCAGACAGGCCTTCTGGAGAGTCCTTTCGATCCACCTGGCAACGTTCCTTGCCTCGGCTCTTGCGGCCTCTTGCGTCCCGGCCCTGCTTGAAAGCAGTCCTCCAACGGCCGGGTAGGCCATTGCGGAGAGTATGGCCAATATCGCGAATACAGCCAGCACTTCAGCAAGCGAATGGCCCTTTCTGCCTGAAAAAGCCCAAAAAAGGGGGAACCCGAAGCGGGTTCCCCTCTTCCGCGCGCTAATTGGTTCAGCGGGTTCCTTCATAGCCAAGGTCTACTGCTCTGATGTTGTCTTCGACGAACCTGGCCGGAGCAAGTGTGCGGACCGCTTCCCTTACCTCGTCTATCGAGACGCTGCCGACTCCCGCTCCGCACATCGCTCCCAGAATGAGGACGTTGAGGAAGAGGAACCGTCCTCCCATGTGCTTTTTGAGGATATCGTACCCGAGGATGGTGCGCAGCTTCGCGTCCCGCTCCCCGAGCCATGACTTGAGTGACGGATTATCTACGAACGACGCCTCGTGCGTGTTGACGACCACCTGACCGCCCTGTTTCAGGAAGTGAAGGTTGCGGACCGCCTCGTTCTGGTCGAACGCGAGAAGCACATCCGCCTCTTTGGCCTTGACCATCGGGCTGTTGTAGTCGCCCACCTTGAAGTGACTGATGACGGAACCGCCGCGCTGGGCCATTCCGTGAACTTCGCTGCCGACCACCCTCTCCCCTTTGGAGAGGGCGATGTGTCCCAGCACGCGGCTGGAGAAGAGAATGCCCTGGCCCCCGATACCGACTATGACATACTGCATGGTTAAGCTTCCTCCCCTTCTGTTCCGAGGATGGCCCCGTGGGGGCAGACATTGATGCAAACGCCGCACTTGACGCAGAAACGCTCGTCGATATAGGCCTTCTTCAGTTTTTCGTCGAAGACGAGGCCCGGGCAGTTGAAGTAGTTGATGCAGAACTTGCACCCGATGCACTTCTCGGGATCGACCATGACGGGAACGACCGCCTGTTTTTCCTTGAGAAGCATGCACGGATGCCTGAAGATGATCACCGTGGGCTCCTCGTGTGTCCTGGCGTGCTCCCACGCCTCCTTGACCAGTGCCCTGGACCCTGCAATGTCGTAGGCCCCGGTGGTCTTCACCCATTTGACGCCGCATCCTTTGACGGCTCCCTCAATATCCACCTTTCTGCCGGTATCTCCATCCCTGAGCTTGTCGCCGATCCCTGGGTTGGACTGCCCGCCGGTCATTGCGGTGAGATTGTTGTCGAGGATGGCCAGCACGAACACGTGCTTGTTGTAGACCGCGCTGGCAAGCCCGGGAAGACCCATGTGAAAGAAGGTGGAGTCGCCTATCGAGGCAACGATGGGCTGCTCGATCCCGTCAACCTTGTAGGCCATGTAAAGACCCGACGCCTGGGTGATGGAGGCGCCCATGTCGACTACGGAGTCCACCATCCCCTGGTTCACGCCGAGGGTGTAGCAGCCGATGTCCGAGGGGTAGATCGCCTTCGGCAGGGTCTGCCTGATGGCGAAGAAGCTTGCCCTGTGAGGGCACCCCGGGCAGAGCATCGGGCGGCGCGGGGTGATGTTGAGCTCCTCCATGGCCTTTTTGAGTTTCGGCGAGGCTCCCTCCGGGGCTTTCCTGCCCGTGACCTTGCACAGGATCTCTTCAATGACCTCCGGCAGCAGTTCTCCCGCTCCCGGGACCCATCCGTTCCAGCGCCCTTTGACACCTGTCCTGTCGTTGAGCTGCATCTCGATCACGGGGTACGTCTCCTCAAGGATGAGGACATCCTCGTGCCTGGAGATAAAATCCTCCACCATTTTCAGGGGGAGAGGGTGCGGCGTACCGATCTTGAGGATGGAAACGTTGTCGACGCCCCACGACTTCAGAATATCGGTGACTATTGAAAAGGAGACGCCCGCGGCGATGATGCCGAGTTTGGCCTTCCCCTTAGCCGGCACCTCGAAGTTGTACTTCGCAAATTTCGTCTCGAACTCCTCGCGGACAGCCTCTCTCTTTGCGTTCAGCTGCGGGTGGTTCACCTTGACGCTCGAGGGGAGGCATACCCACCGCTTCGGATCCTTCTCGAAAGATGCGGGGCGGGAGATGTCGATGACGTCCTTGAGCTCCACGTCCTGGCGGCAGTGGTCGACCCTTACGCTCGGGCGGAGCATCACGATCACGTTGTGGCGCTCCGAAAGATCGAAGGCGTCGAAGACCATCTCCTTGGCCTCCACGGCCGTGGACGGGTCGAAGCAGGGGATCTTCGCGAACATGGCGAAGAAGCGGCTGTCCTGCTCCGTCTGGGAGCTGTGCGGGCCTGGATCATCGGCGGAGATGAGCAGGAACCCTCCTTTGAGCTGAAAGTGCGCCACGCTCATGAAAGGGTCGGCGGCAACGTTCAGCCCGACCTGCTTCATGACCGCGCAGGAGCGCTTGCCCGCGAATGAAGCCGCCGCGGCCATCTCGAAGGCGACCTTCTCGTTGGCGCCCCATTCGACCACAGTTCTGGTGCCCAGTTCGTCCGCCCACTTCGCGATGGCAGGAATTATTTCCGATGAGGGTGTTCCCGGATAGCCCGCCGCGACCTCGCATCCGGCCTCTATAACGCCTCGGGCTATAGCCTCGTTCCCTAGCAGAATTGCCTTAGTGCTCACGCAGTACCACCTCTTCCGCTGAAGATCTGGTCTGTTCCATCAACCAGCTGTAAAATGCGTGCCTCGTCCACCCCTCCGCCGCAAGGCGGCTACGCTCCTCTGGTTTCACCCTGCAGGAGAAGGAAATGCTGTGGGAAGTCACCTCCGTTATCCTCGTCTCGATAAGAGCTCTTTCGTCGTACCTCAGGGGGTTCTTGCAGCGTACGTGCGCCTCAACAGCCGAGAGGGCGCGGCAGAACTCCGTCCTCCTGATCTCGAACCATGTATGGTAATTGGCGTAATATACGGTCCCATCTGGTCCGTTTCGCCGTAACGCACGCGTATGACTGTTGTGACGACAGGTCCCATGGCTGCCCCCGCTTCTATTGAACACTCCCGAAAAGTATATGCCAATGAGAGGAAAAAACAAAAGGGGGGGGGAATTACTAAAGGCGTGAGGGGTAAATAGTAACTCGTAACTCGTAACTCGTGACTCGTACCCTGGCAAAGAACGCCGGGCACTTTGTGACTCGGGGAAACCAAAGGCCCCTGTCATCCCGAGCGTAGCCGCGGGATCTGGTTTTGTCTTTGCCTTGGGCCCAGATTCTTCGCCCTTCAGGCTCAGAATGACAAGCTTTTGCCCTTGCTCTTGACCTCACGATTAACGACTCACGATTCACGATTCACGATTCACGGTTTTTCCGTTCACCGTTTACCGTTTACGCCTTTCGATCTTACCGTTCACCGTTTACGCCTTTCGATCTTACCGTTCACCGTTTACGCCTTTGCCCTTGCTGTCATCCCGGCCTTGTTTGTCATCCCGACCGAAGCGGAGGGATCCGGGTTGGAATCCGTTTCGGCTTTTGCTTGTCATCCCGACCGCAGGGTAGGGATCTGAACCTGAACTTGAACCAGATTCCTCGTCTTTACACTCCTCGGAATGACAACAAAGGCTTTGTCATCCCGAGCGCAGCCGCGGGATCTGCTCTTGCCCTTGCTCTTGACCTCACGATTAACGATTCACGATTCACGGTTTTTCCGTTCACCGTTCACGCTCCTAAGGTTTTCCCAGTCACGCTTTTTACGAGATCTCCGGCAGCCACCCTTCCCCCCTCGATGACCCTGAAGAAGAGCCCCTTTTTGGGCATGATGCAGTCGCCGGTGATCTGGTGAACCCTGCACTTCGTGTGGCACTCCTTGCCTATCTGACTCAGCTCGAGCAGGGCCTCCCCCACGCGAAGACGATCGCCGATGGCAAGCGAGGACAGGTCGAAACCCTTCACAGTGATGTTCTCTGCGAAACTTCCGGGCACAAGATCCGGAAGTGCCGCCTTCATGGTCTCTATATCCTCCATTGAAAGCATGCTTATCTGCCTGTGCATAAAACCGGAATGGGCATCACCCTCGATCCCCTGTTCGACTACAAGGAACCCTTCCCCAACATCGGTCTTGGGCGTCCCCTTGCTCTCCGAAACACAGACCGCTACGACTTTCCCGCTCACGCCTTCGCCTCCGTTTTTGCTCTCTGTTTTGACCGGTAGTCCTCTATCGCCGCCTGTATCCCCTCCTCGGCGAGGAGCGAACAGTGTATCTTCTGGGGCGGAAGACCGCCGAGGGCCTTTACGACATCCTTGTTCGATATGGCAAGCGCCTCGTCGATGGTAAGCCCCTTCACCATCTCCGTTACCATGGAGCTGGAGGCTATTGCGGAAGCGCAGCCGAATGTCTCAAAAGATACGTCATCTATCCTCTCATCCTTTATCCTGAGGTATATCTTCATGATGTCCCCGCAGCGGGGGTTGCCCACCTCGCCCACGCCGTCAGGGTTCTCCATCTTGCCGGCGTTTATGGGGTTCATGAAGAGTTCCATCACTTTTTCGGAATACATTTGCCTCTACCCCCTGTTTTTCCAGAGCGGCGAGAGTGCCCTGAGGCCTGTGACTACCCTCTTGAGATTCTCCGCCACGTAAACGATATCCTCTTCGCTCGTGTCCTTGCCAAGCGTCAGACGCAGCGAACCGTGGGCCGCCTCGTGCGACAGCCCCATCGCCAGCAGGACATAGCTTGGCTCAAGGCTCCCCGAGGTGCACGCCGAACCGCTTGACGCGCCTATCCCGGCGGCGTCAAGCCTCAGAAGCATCGATTCGCCCTCGAGCGAGCCCACGCTGATGCTGGCGTGGAAGGGGAGTCTCTTCGTCCGGTGCCCTGTCAGGAAGACATCCTCAATCGATGTGGTGACGCTGTCAATGAGGAGATCGCGAAGGCGGACCTCTTCCTTGATGGAGCCGTCGGCAAGGCGCCTTGCGGCAAGCTCCGCAGCCGCGCCGAACCCTACTATTCCAGCGGTGTTCTCGGTCCCGGAACGCAAGCCATGCTCCTGTCCTCCGCCGTGTACGATCGGCTCCAGTTTTACGCCATTTCGGACATAAAGAACCCCTACACCCTTGGGGCCGTACATCTTGTGCGCCGACATCGTGAGCATATCGATCCCGAGCTCCCGGACATCCACAGGAATGTGACCGACGGCCTGAACCCCGTCAACGTGGAATGCAACGCCGCGATCCCTGCAGATCTTTGCGGCCCCCGCAACCGGCTGGATCGTCCCAACCTCGTTGTTGGCGAACATCATCGACACAAGGATAGTATCCTCGCGCATCGCGCCCTCCAGATCGGAGATCCTCACCATCCCCGTCTCGTCGACAGGGAGTATTGTTATCTCGAAACCCTCTTTCTTCAGCCATTTGAAGGAGTCCAGCACGGCATGATGCTCAACCGCGGTGGTGATCACGTGGCGCCCCTTCTCCCTGTGGGTGAAGGTGAATCCCTTGATGGCCAGGTTGTCGGCCTCGCTCCCCCCGCCGGTGAAAATGATCTCGGAACTTTCGGCCCCGAGCAGAGACGCCACTTGATCGCGGGCCGCGTTCACACCCTTGCGGGCCTCGCGCCCCCACAAGTGAAGGCTGTTGGGGTTGCCATATCTGTCGGAGAAGTATGGAAGCATAGCCTCCAGAACCGCGCCGTCAACGGCCGTGGTCGCAGAGTGGTCCATGTATACGTGTCTTTCGGTCATAGGATATCGCCTCTAGTCATTTTATATTAGGTTAGCCTAACTTATGACCAGAAGGATACAACTTTGTCCTTAAGCGGTCAATACCCTGGGCGACTTTTGTGGCCGGAAGCGCAATTTACCGTCATTCTCCGCAGTAAACCTGATGGATCATCATCAGGCAGGCCCCTTTTACGACCTCGTAACCCTTGCCTTTGAGAAGAACCTCCGCCTCGTCATTCTCCGCACCGGGCTGCATCCAGACTACGGGTTTGTGGCTGAGCCTCAGGATCTCATCCAGCACCGGCTGCTGCCTCTTCGGGGAGATAAAAAGAGCAAGAATATCGAATTCTTCCTTGAGATCCAGCACCGACCCGACGCATGCAAGACCCTGGATCGCCTCTCCGGCGCAGGCCGGGTTGACGGGAAAGAGCGTGAAGCCGTTCTCCCCCAGGTACTCCATCACCCCGTAAACGGGCCGGTCCGGTTTTGTGGAAGCCCCGGCCACGACGACCCGGGAAGGTTTGCATACGAACTTGTCGATGATCTCTTCCATCGTCATGGGATCAACTCCTTCGGATGAAACAAACTTTCACCACAGACAAGGTCCCGCTGTTCCTGCGGGAGAAAAACAGTTTTTCTATGAGGCAAAACCAAAGGCCAGACCTTGCACCACAGAGGACACGGAGAACCGCGGAGAAAATCGCTTTTTTGTAGGGCCAAAAACATGTCATCCATACCTGTTTTTGCATTGTCATCCTGAGGAGCGACGGCGACGCGAGGATCTGGTTTGGATTATGTTCTTGTTTCTAAACCCAATAAACAGGTTTTTTCTCTCTTGCTCTTCTACCCTTTCGCTACGCTCAGGGCACTTCGTCCGCGTCCCCTGTGGTAAAACATTGACCTTGGTTTTTGCTCTTTTACACATATCCAGGTTTTCTACCCTTCGCGGCGCTCGGGCACCTTGTCTCTCTTGCCCTTCTACCCTTTCGCTACGCTCAGGGCACTTCGTCCGCGTCCACCGTGGTGCAAGAATTGGTTTCAGTTTTAAACACAATATATTGATTTTCTCTGTTTGCACTTCTCCGCGTCCACTGTGGTGAAACATTGGTTTTTGTTCTGATTTATGCCCTTATCAAAGGCTGGTTATTCTTCGTGGTGAACGCATTTGTTCTGCTTCACGCCGCCACGCGGCGCCTATTTCTACCCTCAGGTACTCTGCATCCCCTCGAACGGGGTGAACATGACAGATGCCGGAACCTCCTTAAGATCGATGGAAAACTTTATTCGGGTGGTCTTCCCGGGCGCAAGCCTGGCATCTGTGCTCCGCTGGAGAACAGTTCCGATACCCTCCCCTGTCGAGTTGAAAACACCGATCGCGACCCCGGGAGCAACGACATCGCTCTCCGAAATATTGCTTACGACCCCCTCGCCGGACAGCCTGCCGCTTTTGACGTCGAACTTCCACTGGGCCTCAAGCAGGACCACCTTAAGATCTGCCGGCACCGCGCAGGTACTCTGCGCCAATGCCGCTGAAGCGGAAAATATTACCATTGCCGCTAAAACAGCCGCCATTACTGCATATTTTAGTCCATTCATTCTCGACACCTCCTAATGATCGTGAATCGTAAACCGTGAATCGGGAATCGGGAATCCGAAACTTTCACCACTAAGATCACAAGGCCACAGGGGGGTTCTTTGCTGAAGAAAGGCCCTTGTTTGTCATCCCGAATTCCCGTCAGGGGTGAGGGATCTGTTTTTGCCCTTACCGTTCACCGTTTACCGTTTACGCCTTTGCCCTTGCTTGTCATCCCGACCTTCGTTGTCATCCCGAGCGCCGAAGGCGGACCGAGGGATCTGGACCATTTACCGTTCACGCTTTAAATGTTTTTTCGAGTCACGAGTCACGAGTTACGAGTTACGAAGTGCCCCGAGCGCAGCGACAGGGTACGCGTCCCCTTCACCTTTCCCGCTTCAACGATTATAATATATCTTCGTCGGAGGGCTGGCCGAGTGGTCGAAGGCGGTTGACTTGAAATCAATTGAGGCGCAAGTCTCCAGGGGTTCGAATCCTCTGCCCTCCGCCAT
>JAUSOU010000079.1 GCA_030656095.1 Thermovirgaceae bacterium
CACTTTACTGTTCTTGCCGGGCCCCAGGCAAAGCAGGTTCTGGAAGAAGATCCGCTATGGGATTCCGTAAGAATATTCAGAAGCAAGAGAGGTCTCCGCGGACGCCTTGAATCGGTCAGAATGATCAGATCCATACCTCACGACCTTCTTATCGACTTGCGTTCATCGGCGATGCCTCTTTTCTGCGGGGCAAGGTACGCCCCCCTCTGGGTATGGAGAGAGCTTTTCCTCCCCAAAAAGATGCATGAGGCCGAAAGAAACATCTGGTGCATGACCACGATAGGGGTTCCGGTATACTCCCGGAGGCTCAGGTTCTTTGTCCCCGAACCAGCAAGGAATGCTGCGGCAGATGAGCTGAGATCAAAGGGAGCGGATCTCCCATGGATCCTCTTCAACCCGGGGAGCAACGGCAGAGAAAAGATGTGGCCCGCCGAAAATTTTTCGGTGCTCGCAAAAAAACTCATAGGCAGGATGGATTTCAACATAGGTGTAACAGGATATTCGGATTATGAGCAGGGCATTGCAGGTGAAATTTGCAGAAACGTCGCTTCACCCCGCTGTGTGGATCTTTCAGGGCGTTATCCTATAACCCGACTTGGAGCCTTGCTGGAGCAGGCGGTTCTCTTCGTGTCCAACGATACGGGGCCCCTTCATGTGGCAAGCGCCGTCGGAACGCCGACGGTGGGCTTTTACCTTCCCTGGCACCTGCCGCGCTTCGGTCCCTGGGGAAACCCGCACAGGAGCATTGTTGCCTCGGACCTGGACGGGAAAGGGGCCGTGATGAACTCCATAGGAGTTGATGAAGTTTTTGAAGCCTGCATGGAGCTGTTGAATACGCGCAGGGTTTGCTGGTCTGCCCGGTCATCAAATAGTTCTAAAGTCCTATTTGCTGTCGGTAATTTTACGGGTAACATCTCTTCAGATGCGGAAAAAGAACCTTGAAAACGTAACCTTGGATATGCTTCCAATTCCGTGACGACCCCTGACGGCTAAGAAAGGAGGTGCAACCCCCTAAGCCAAAACGGGAGAGCGGATAGTAGAGGCCGGACCTTTTTCAGGAAAAGAGAGTGCGATGAGGATGAAGGAAACGTGGAAACTTCAGACTGACCTCGCATTATTCTCCCTTGAAAGGCCGGAAAAATAAATGACCCAAGGGGGTAAACGAATAATGAAGAAATTTGCAGCACTCGTAGCAGTAATCGCGCTCGTGGCATTCGCCGCTCCGGCGTTCGCCGCCAACCCGTTCATGGATGTCCCCATGAACCACTGGGCATATGATGCAGTCTCCCAGCTTGCCTCCAGAGGCGTAGTCTCCGGTTATCCGGATGGCGCCTTCAAGGGCGAGTGGAAGGCCACCAGGTACGAGATGGCTTCCGTCGTAGCAAGAGCGCTGGCCTATGTCGACATGAACAAGGCCTCCAAGCAGGACCTCGAGCTTCTCAAGAAGCTCGTTGTCGAGTTCAAAGACGAGCTTGACGCCCTCGGCGTAAAGGTCGACGAGCTTGACAGCAGAGTGGCACTCCTTGAGGATGGCGTAGGCGGCTGGAAGATCTACGGCCAGATGCGCTTCGAT
>JAUSOU010000080.1 GCA_030656095.1 Thermovirgaceae bacterium
GATGCTGCTCCGGATGAGGAAAAGGTAGCGTTTCGATTCGCCGGGGCTTTTCTTGCCCCAAAACCTCTGGTCATTTCGGACTTCGGGAAAAGGGAGCGCCTCCCTGACCATGAAGAGCTTCTGCTTCTTAAAAAAAGGTACGGCCTGAGCATGCAGGCCATCATCAGAAGGCTGTACGATCTTGGCCTGATTTCCGGATCAACCTATACCACTGCGAATATCCAGATGAACAGAGCAGGATTCAAGAAAAAGGAACCCCTGGATGATGACATAAAACCAGAGACATCAACTCTCTCCAGGCTTCGGGCTCTCAGAGCCCTGAGGGACGGAATCATCCCGGAGGACGAATTTTACCTTTTTGTCGGAGAAAGCGATCCGGGATCGGTTAACCGGGTAGAGATCTTTTCGGGATTTTCCGGCACTCCACGAAGGAAGCTGGACTCAGGAGATATTGATAAATTGAACGTCTTCTTCAATTCCATGGAATCAAAGGAATGGGAGGAGATGGGCATTGCCCGGTAGTGGAGGAGAGTTTCCGAAAAGGGGAGATATCTGGCTGGTGGAATTGGATCCAACCCGCGGAGACGAAATGAGAAAGACGCGTCCTGTGGTAGTGATCAGTTCAGATGCTTTTTCCGGTCTGGACCTTAAGGTTTGCGTGCCGGTCACGGGTTGGAAGGATGAATTCGATAGATATGACTGGTTTGCGAAGCTGGTTCCGGGCAAGATCAATAATTTGACGAAAACATCAGCGGCCAACGGCCTCCAGGTCCGATGTCTGTCAACAGAACGTTTTCAATCAAGAACAGGACGGGTTTCCAAAGAAGAACTGGAAGATATTCTGGCCTCCGTGGCGATCGTCCTTGAAATGTTATAAGCATCAGGGCCTACGTTCAGATTGTCGCCCCGAGGATAAACAGATCAGGTGAATGGTGAATGGAAAGGGCACAAAAGCCTGTCATCCCGATCCGCCGGCAGGCGGATCGGGATCTGTTTTTTAAATCGGTTCAGCAACAGATCCTCATCCGCCGGTAGGCGGACTTTCAGCGCCCGCCCACTGGCGGGGATCCGGTTCTTTTTGTCATCCTGAGCCCGCCTGCTGGCGGGGACGAAGTGCCCGAACGGAGTGAAGGGTAAGGATCTGGTTTTGTTTTTGATGTTGCTTGAACTGGATTCAACAACAGATCCCTCGTCCAAAAAAAAGGACTCGGGATGACAGCAAAAGCAAAGGCGTAAACGGTAAACGGTAAACGGAAGTGCAAAAGCAGATCCCTCACCCTGAAGGACTCGGGATGACAGGCATATTGATCTTCGGAAGAAAAAGGATTTCTCCCGCAGAAACAGCGGGACCTTGTCTGCGGTTCTACCTCATAAAGCAGCTGCGGCTTGTCAGCAGTGCAGAAATTGGGTTTGGAATTTGCTTCTAAACCAAAAAACTCTCTTTGTACTTCTACCCTTTACCCCTGCCTACGGCGGGCACTTCGTCGCTACGGTCGGGGTACTTCGTCTGCGGCCCTTGTGGTGAAACATTGGCCTTGTTTTTTGCTCTTCAACACACATATTCCGGTTTTCTCTCTTGCTCTTCTCCGTGTTCTCCGTGGTGAAAATTGGATTTGG
>JAUSOU010000075.1 GCA_030656095.1 Thermovirgaceae bacterium
AAAGGCATTTCACAAGATTCGCATTCTTTCCGTCAAGATTCTGGCGAGAAAGGAGTTTGATATGGTTGCTGCCACTCATTTCCCTGAACTAACGGTTCCAAACGTATTTCATGAGGCTCTTTTTTCAGCTTCTCCCCTGGCAACAGTCCTCGTCGAAAAGGAAGGGTGCGTTTTATGGGCAAACCCAGCCTTCCTCGACCTGTTCGAATATCAACACCATGAGGTGATTCAGAAGAAGATCGCCGACCTTGTGGTCAAGAGCCCAAAAGTCAAAAAACTTGTGGCAAGCATTTTCGTAGCGACTTTTGCAGAGGAAAAATCTCTGACTCACACCACCTTCCGGGAAAGAAAAGACGGAACCCTAATGAATGTCCAATTTACAGCAATCCCTTTCAAAGCCCACGGCAAGCACTATGCCTACGGCATCTACCATAACATCACCGAAAGAGAACAGCCCAATAGAACCCTGCTCCGAACCACGAGAGAGCTTGAAAGAACGGTTGAGACAGCGATCCAAGCGCTC
Source organism: Thermovirgaceae bacterium (assembly GCA_030656095.1). Classification (GTDB taxonomy): domain Bacteria; phylum Synergistota; class Synergistia; order Synergistales; family Thermovirgaceae; genus UBA2252. Next base: position 524 of record JAUSOU010000075.1, read on the forward strand.
TCCAAGGTAATTGAAGAACACGACCCCTACACAGCCAGACACCAGCGCGAGGTGGCCCGCTTCGCCGCGATGATAGCCACGGAAATGCATCTTAGCCAGGAGACGTTAAAAACCCTTTATGTGACAGCGCTGCTTCACAACATAGGCAAGATCTCCGTTCCAGCCGAGGTCCTCAACAAACCTGGCACACTCAATGAAGCGGAGAGAGCGATCATCAACAATCACCCTCAAAAAGGATATGAGATAGTCAGAACTATAGAATTTTCTGGCCCTGTGGCCGAATGTGTGCTGCAGCACCACGAGCTCCTCGACGGAAGCGGCTACCCTCAGGGCTTGCGCGACGGCGAAATACTGCCCATCGCTCAGCTCATCACCGTAGCCGATGTCTTCAGCGCCATGATTTCGGACAGGCCTTATCGTCCCTCCAGGGGGATCGAGGCGGCTTTGGAGGAGCTAAAAAACGGGCGAGATGTCAAATACAACTCTCATGTCGTTGACGCACTGGAAAAACTTGCGATGTCCGGTGAGCTGAAGAAAGCCATGGCGATCAGCGGTTAGGGTCTTTTCTGACCTCATCCAGCCAGTCCGCCCAGGACTGCATCATCTTGCGCCGGATGTCCAGGTGCTCGGCGTAGTTGTAGGCCGCCCGGACCGAATTTCCCTCCACGTGCGCCAATTGCCTCTCGATTGCATCTGCCGGCCAGCCCTGTTCGTTGAGGATGGTCGAGGCCATGGCGCGGAACCCATGCCCGGTAAGATCTTCCCTGGCATACCCCATCCTCCGGAGCGCCGCATTGACAGTGTTCTCGGACATTGGGCGGTCAAAAGATCGGGTCGAAGGAAAGACGAACCTTTCATGACCGGTGAGAAACCGTACATCGTCCAGGATCTCCGTCGCCTGTTTCGAGAGCGGCACGATGTGCGGCCTACGCATCTTCATCTTTCCGGCCGGAATACGCCACTCTTTTTTCCCCAGGTCGACCTCACTCCACTCCGCATTCCGGAGCTCTCCGGGGCGGACAAAGGTGAGGATTCCGAACTGGATGGCAAACCTTACGATGGGATAGCCGTTCAGATCGTCTATTGCGCGAAGAAGCGCGCCTATCTCCTGCGGTTCGGTAACCGTGGGGTGATGCTTCGCGGAAACGGGAACCAGGGCACCCTTTGTCCTCCAGATTCTGCGCCAGATCGTCTTCTTTTTTTCCATGTTGATCCTGCTGCCTCGCTTTCTGGGGGTCGACGGCGTCTGGCTCTCAGTCCCGTTCATGGATGCCAGCGGCTTTCTCCTGGCGTTTTGGATGCTACGGCTGGAGATGAAGCGATGGAAGAAAGAGCCGTTGGCGGGGGAGATTAAGCCATGAGGAAGGAAGGTCGGCCCAAGGTCATTGTCGGCTGAATGTCTTTTTTGTAAGGGAAAGAGCACAAAAAAGCAGACCCTGGCATTTTCCAGGGTCTGCTTTGATTTTCAAAAGTGTTTTGAAGCGAAAGCCCGACCGGAGTGGGTTTTGAGGTATTTTTCAAAGGCTGATGCTTTTTCACTGGTTGGGAAGGCAAAGAAGTTGATCATCCGCCAGGGCACATATCCGGAGGTGTGAGGCACCTTACCGCTGTTATGGGCCTTCAGACGGGATGACAGATCCTGGGTCATTCCGGTGTAGTGTTTATCGGGATCGGATTCACTTTGCAGTATGTATACGTAATAGAAGGTTGTCATCATGGGTTGGGCAGGTACAAATTATTTATTTTTGTAGTCCGGCTTCCGGCGTCGCCAAAGAACGGCTATGCCGTGACAAGACGCCCTCACAAGTCGCCCTCACACTACGCCGTGACAAGTCGCCGTGATAAGAAGCCGTGGCAATATGCCCGGCGTCGCCAAAGAACGGCTATGCCGTGGCACCAAACTTCGTTTTCAACGAAGTTTGGTGGAGGCGCGGGGAATCGAACCCCGGTCCGACAGGGGCCAGCTGCGGGTTTCTCCGTGCGCAGTCTCCGATTTAGTGTCGGCTCGGGTCTCCCGGAGACGGGATACCCTTGCCCGAGCTCTCTAAGTCTTAGCCTCACGCGCGAAAGCGAAGCGCAAGGAGCAGCCACCATTTGTGACGTTCACATCGGGATCCTGGCGACGGAAACCCCGAGGAACGGGTCGCTACTTAAGCGGCCAGTGCGTAATTATCGTTGGCAATTATTGTTTGTGCCGGTTATTAACGAGTTTCGGCAACTCGGCACGCTACCCGGAACCCTCCATCCTGCCGTCGAGACCTATCGCCCCCATATTTAGTTTTCAAGAATCGCTCTGCCTTTTTTCCTTCATTGCCTTGTCGATGTCCATTTTCGCGTCGCGTTCCGCGATCGTCGCTCTTTTGTCGTAACCTGTCTTGCCCTTCACCAGGGCTATTTCGACCTTGGCCCACCTGTTCTGCTTGAGGTACATCACCAGAGGGACCAGCGTGAGCCCCTTCTCCCTGGTCTTCGACCCCAGCCGCCTTATTTCGTCGGCCTTGAGGAGCAGCTTCCTGGGCCTTAGCGGTTCATGGTTATAGTGGGTCCCCTGCTCGTAGGGAGATACATGGACGTTGAAAAGCCATACCTCTGAGCCCTGTATCCTGGCGTATCCGTCCTTTAGATTGACCTTCCCCGCACGGACGGACTTGATCTCCGTTCCGGTGAGAACGATCCCGGCTTCCACAGTTTCCATAATAAAATAGTCATGTCTGGCCTTACGGTTTCTGGCGACGACTGAATCGTCCATGTTTCTCCTCCGTATCGGCAATTA
>JAUSOU010000104.1 GCA_030656095.1 Thermovirgaceae bacterium
TCGTCCAGCAGTACTATCGGCTTATCCGTCAGGATCGTCCGGACCAGGGCGCACCGCTGACGCATGCCCCCGGAAATCTGCCTGGGAAGAGCTCTTTCGTACCCCCCGAGTCCGAATCGCTCAAGCAAAACCAACGCCCGCCGCCTTTCCGCAGGTCCGTCCCGGCCCGAGACACGGCCCGGGAGTCGGACGTTTTCCTCGAGCGTGGCCCATGGCAAAAGCAGATCCTTTTGAGGCATCCATGCCGCCAGACCCGAAAGGCTCGGCACAGGGCGCCCATTCCAGTGAATTGCCCCCTCTCTTGGAGAGATAAGGCCGGCAAGTGTCCGGAACAACGAAGTCTTGCCGCATCCCGAAGGACCCAGGATGACACCGAACTCCCCTATATTCAGCCGGAAGGCAACCTTTTCGAAGATCGGGGAACCCTCCAACTCCAATGAAAGCCCTGTCACCTCAAGCAAGAAAGCCGCCTCTCTCTATCACACTAAGGAAGGCCCTGGCGGCAGCAGAGATAGAGTGGGCACCGACTACCGCCTGGTGGACCGCAACACCGCAAGCCCCACAGGCAAGGACCTCCTCGACTCTCCCGGGGGTTATCCCCCCAATGCCGATACAGGGCAGACAGGTCGCCCTAATGACCACAGCAAGTGCCTCCAGCCCCAGCACGGTCGCGTCGGACTTGCTCGTTGTCGCGAAAACAGCCCCTACACCCAGATAGTCCGCCCCATCCTCTTCCGCTTTTTGAGCTTCCTCGGCACTGTGGGCGGAGGCTCCGATCACAAAGGCATGAGGAACAATCGCGCGGGCATCGCGGACCGGGAGGTCGCTTTGTCCCAGGTGGACCCCGTCAGCATCGCATGCCAATGCCACATCCAGGCGATCGTTGACTATGAACAGCACGCCCTCGGTCCGACAAAAGACTTTCAGGCGATATCCTGCCTCCACCAATTGTCGGGCAGACGCAGTCTTGCCCCGAAGCTGGATGGCAGTAGCACCGCCTGCAACGGCCTGCCGAGCCTGTTCAAGTACATCGAGCCGCCCTGCGGAGTCGGGATCTACAAGGACACAAAGACGAATACTGCGCTCCAGGGAAATCATAAGATGATCTCCCGGACACGTTCCCCGGCTGGGGGAAGTCCCTGTTGCGTCAGGCGATAGAGGGCATCTATGAGGGCCAAAGGAAAGGTTCCAGGCCCCCTTGATTCCAGTACAGCCGCCTCCGCCGCGATCCT
>JAUSOU010000105.1 GCA_030656095.1 Thermovirgaceae bacterium
GGGGTGAAAAAACCCCTGAAGCACCAGCGCCCGAGAAGGCGGCTGATGTTAACCTTGGCGTGGACACCATTAAGGTCGGATACCTGGCAGCACTTACCGGCGACTGGGCAGCCTACGGACAGACCGAACTCAACGCGGCGAAACTCGCCGTGGCTGAGATCAACGCCAATGGCGGCGTTCTGGGAACACCGATAGAACTCTTTCCTTATGACTTCCGCACACGCCCTGAAGATGCAGTCAACGCATTCAGGCGCATGGCCGAGAACGACAAAGTCGTAGCGGTAGTCGGAGCCAACGGAAGCGGCATCAACATCGCAACAGCGCCGCTTGCCAACAAGTACGGCATCCCCCAGATCGGAACAGTCTCAACCAACCTCCTCGTAACCGTCAACGAAAAAGGCGAGCTGAACCCCTTCATGTTCCGGACCTGCTTCACCGATCCCTACCAGGGACAGGCCATTGCCGCCTTCTCCGCCAAGGAACTCAAAAAGAAGACCGCGGCGGTCCTCTATGACGTCGGCAGTGACTACTCCCAGGGCCTTCGCGAATTTTTTATCAAGTCCTATGAGCAGTACGGCGGCAAGGTCGTGGCCGACCAGGGGTTCAGGGCCGGCACCGATGTTGACTTCCGCGCACAACTGACGACGATCCGCAACAGCAAGGCCGAAGTGCTTGTCCTCCCGAACATGGGCAAGGAGATGGCGCTTATCATGAAGCAGGCACGTGAGCTCGGCATGAAGGACATCGTCTTCGTAGGCGGCGACGGCTACGGCGAGTTCATGTGGGAGATCGCAGGAGAGGCCATGGAAGGCTCCTACTGGATCAACCATGTCGCTCCTGAAGACCCTGCAATGGCCGACTTCTTTGCCAGCTACAAGGCGACCTACAACGACGAGTGCAAGGAGTTCGTCAACGGAATACTGGCCTATGACTCCATCTACTGGCTTGCCGACGCGATCACCAGGGCAGGCTCAGTCGACAGCACCGCCATCAAAAATGCACTTGAGAATACCAAGGATGTCCAGCTCCATCACGCAGTCATGTCCATAGATCCCGCAACCCACAACCCTGTTAACAAGACGGCTGTGGTACTTGTGGCCAAGGACGGACGCGCCCAGTACTTCACAAAGATACAGCCGGAATAACCGCTCCTCTATTTTTTCAGCAAAGCCACAATGGGGCGGACGCAGCATGTAGCGTCCGCCCCATATTTTCAGAACACAAGGAAGGTGAACCCGTTTTGGACACTCTTCTTCAGCAGATTATCAACGGGCTTTCCCTCGGGTCTGTCTACGCACTGATAGCGGTTGGATACTCACTCGTCTACTCCATTCTTCTTTTTTCGAACTTCGCTCACGGGGGTTTTCTGGTGATTGGAGGATACATCTGCTATTACACCCTTGCCGCCGTGGGGCATAACATCTGGATTGCCAGCGCCCTGGCGCTCCTGGGAGCGGGTGTTTCGGCTGTTATTGTCGAGAGGCTGGCCTACAAGCCGATCCGCGAACGAACCAGCGTCACTCTTTATCTTCTTATAGCTTCCATGGGCATGAGCATCGTGATAGAGAACATCTTCGTTGTTACCGTGGGAGGACGCTTCAGAGCGCTTCCTCCTGTTATCCCCACCAACCCCGTGAGCGTATTCGGCCTTGCGACCACAAGCGCCTTTGATATCCTTTCGCTGGCAATGGCCGTTTTCTTCCTGACAGCCCTGCAGGTCTTTCTCTCAAGAACAAAGTGGGGCCTTGCAATACGCGCGGCCTCCTACGACCTTAAAACAGCGGGCCTTATGGGAGTGAACGTCAACAAGCTTATCTCCATAGTCTTTTTCGTCGCTGGACTTCTGGCCGCCGTCGGAGGCATCTTCCTCTCTGTTCGATACACTCTCTACCCGCAGCTGGGCATGATCACCATCAAGGCCTTCGTTGCGGCGGTGATCGGCGGGCTGGGAAGTCTCCCCGGCGCGGTCGTCGGAAGCCTCATCCTTGGGCTCGCGGAGATGTTAACCGCCGGCTTCATATCGAGCCAGATGAGGGATATCGTGGTTTTCGGGCTTCTGGTTCTGACGCTGCTCTGGAGACCGACAGGCCTGTTCGGCAAGCACGTGTCCGAGAAGATCTAGGAGGAGGCGCAAAATGTCAGGTTATTTAGAGGGCATAATCATCCTGATCTGCATCAATGCAATAGCCGCCATGGGCGTCTGCCTCCTTACCGGATTCACAGGGATATTCACACTGGGACACGCCGGTTACATGGCCATCGGAGCCTACACGGCCGCCATTCTGACTGTTCGCCATGATGTGCCGTGGATCGTTGCCGTTGTTGCCGGAGGGATGCTGGCCATGCTGATCGCCTGGCTTATCGGCATTCCGACTCTCAGACTCATGGGGGACTATTTCGCCATCGCTTCGATCGGCCTTGGAGAGACCATCAGGCTGATCCTTGAGAACTGGCAGTCCTTCACTCGCGGTGCCCGGGGTTTCCCTGGCATCGACAACTTCACGACTCTTCCTGTTGCCATAAGCTTTTTCATCGGGATGCTTGTTTTGATGCGATATCTGATCAACGGCAACTACGGGCGCGCTTTCAAGGCCTGCAGGGACGACTACATCGCCGCATCCCTCCTGGGGTTCAAGACAGCCCACTACAGGGTCCTGAGCCTTGCGATATCCGGCTTTTACTGCGGCATCGCCGGAGCCCTTCTGGCAGGATTTCTCACCTTCCTGCAGCCTGTCATGTTCGACATGAACAAATCCACCGAACTTACGGCAGTTGTGGTATTCGGCGGACTAGGCTCACTTAGCGGATCCATCATTGGAACAGCTGTCATAGGGATCGTCACAGAAGTATTCCGGCCCGTCTCCCAGTACAGGATGCTTATATACGGAGCCGTAATGGTCATAATCATGGTCGCCCGCCCCGAAGGGATAATGGGCCAGCACGAAATCGGACCCAAACTGCTGCGCGGAATCTTCTCGAGAAAACCAGCCGATCAAGGAGATGGGGCCCATGGCTGATTCCATGCTGAAGCTTGAAGGCCTGAACAAGCATTTCGGAGGCGTCCATGCCGTACAGGACATCTCCTTTTCCCTCGAGCGGGGTGAGCTGGCGGGGCTTATCGGCCCGAACGGGGCCGGCAAAACGACCGTCTTCAATCTGATCACCGGTGTCTATTCCCCTGATTCGGGCAGGATCCTTTTCAAGGGGGAGGATCTGGTTTCACTTAAGACCTACGAAGTGGTCGCCAAAGGCGTGGCGAGAACTTTCCAGAATCTTCGCCTTTTCCAGCGGTCAACGGTTCTGGAGAACGTAATGACGGCCTGTCAGCAGCATTTCAGATACAACTTCTTCGAGGCCCTGTCGCACCTGGGCAGATGGAAGAGCAACGAGAAAAAGATCCGTGAGAAGAGTCTCGACCTTCTGGACAGGGTGGGGCTTGCTTCCGTCGCTGAACAGGCGGCGGGGACACTCCCCTACGGACACCAGCGCCGTCTCGAGATAGCCCGGGCTCTTGCACTCCAGCCAGAACTCCTGCTTCTCGATGAACCGGCGGCGGGAATGAACCCCGAAGAGGTCCTTGTTCTCAACGAACTGATCAAAAATGTTCACAGAGACTTCAACCTTACGACCCTTGTCATCGAACACCATATGGAAGTGATCATGGAGATATGTCCACATATCGTATGCATGAACTTCGGCGCAAAGATAGCCGAGGGCGATCCGGACCACATCCAGAATAACCCTGAGACCCGGAAGGCCTATCTTGGAGAGGAGGTCGAGGATTGATGGAAAGGGAGCGTGATCCTCTCCTTCGGATAAGAGGCCTCCACGTAAGCTATGGAGCGATCAAAGCCCTCAGGGGCATAGACCTGGACGTGTACGAAGGGGAAGTCGTATCCGTAATAGGTGCGAACGGGGCCGGCAAATCGACGCTGATGAACGCTATCATGGGAGGCGTCACAAGAGAAAAGGGGACTCTTGTGATGGATGGGAACCCTCTCGCCAGCAAGAGCTTCCAGGTTGTTTCCCAAGGTATTTCTCTCTCCCCCGAGGGGAGAAAGGTCTTCGCGCCGTTGACGGTCTTCGAGAATCTCATGATGGGAGCCTTCCCTAACAAGGACAGAAACAAGGTCCAGGAGGATCTCAAGTGGGTCTTTACCCTCTTTCCACGGCTCAGGGAACGGAAGGATCAGCACGCGGGAACCCTTTCCGGAGGAGAGCAGCAGATGCTTTCGATCGGCCGGGCTCTTATGTCCAACCCCAGGCTTCTGCTTCTTGACGAGCCTTCACTTGGGCTTGCACCGATAATCATTCGGGATATCTTCAAGGAACTCAAGAGGATAAACGAAGAGGGAGTAACGATCCTTCTTGTCGAACAGAACGCCAGGCAGGCACTGCTTCTTTCACACCGGGGCTACGTCATGCAGACCGGGAAAATACTCATGGAGGGTCCGTCCGGCGAACTGCTCAGGAATCCTGAAGTCGAAGCCGCTTATCTTGGAACAGTAAAGAAAAAATAACCGCCTTATCCAAGTCGGTACGCCCTGCCGGGCGCACATAAAAGATGGGCCCTGGCAGGATTGCCACGGCCCATCTTTCGTTTTAGAAATGCCTTTATCTAGGCGTTCTTCTTTTTAAGTTCCTGAATTACATCCTCAGTGAGATCCGTACCCCCGAAGAACACCTGACCCTTGTCAAGGACGATGGTGATGTTCTTGGCCTTGGCGACAGTCCTGATGGCCAGGTCAATGTCCTTGAAGATAGGCTCCATGAGTTTTTGCTCTTCCTTTGCCGCTTCCTGCCTCTTGGTCTCGAAGATCCGCTGTTTTTCGTTGTTGTCGGTCGTCTTGTCCATTGCGGTTTTCGCTTCGGCCTGCTTCTTTTCGACGACGGCCTTGATCTGCTTCTGGGCCTGCTCAAATTTAGGATGCTGGAAGAGAACCTTCTGAGGGTCGATAACACCGATCTTCTCCTCGGCTGCGGCCAATCCTGAGAGGGCGACAACCACAAGAACACTTAAGGCAAGAACCGAAAGGATCTTTTTAGAGCGCAACATTTAGGAACCTCCTTTAAATTCATAAAATCAAGTCAATATTTTATACTTTTGAAACGCCTTCGTCTAGGTATAATTACATATCTATACAACTGAATCAAACGGAGGAAGATGCGCATGGATTGCATTGCCACTTTCGAAACAACTCACATGGCCATTCTATTCGAGAAAACCTGCAAAAAGGAGGGGCTATCGGTAAAGATCGTGCCGGTTCCACGGAATATTTCAGCAAGTTGCGGGTTGGCATGCCGTTTTCGCATGGAAGACGAGCCGCGTGTCCGGGAACTTGCATCGGATAATTCGATAGAGGTACTGCAGTACCACCTGCCACCTGCCTGTGCTCAGGCTGAATAGGCTTCCGGCATTATACCCCTGGTGTCATGGCCCACGTAAAAGCCCCTGCCACTCTGCTACCGGAGGCCGTGACTGCCTGTATTGCGCTTCTGAGAGTGGCTCCAGTGGTGCAGACATCATCCACAATCCAGATAGTCCGGCCCGACGGAGGCTGCCCTTTCCACTGCATCGCGTTTTTCGGGATATTCTTCCTTTCGCTCGATGGAAGCCCCACCTGGGAAGGCCTTGAGATCTTCCACTCAAGAGAGTCCTCAAACCCGGCTTTCCAGACGTCCGCCATTCCCCTGGCCAGTTCCAGCGACTGATTGAACGCCCTTTCACTCCCGGCATGAAGAGGGACCGGCACCAGAAGAGCAGCTCTCATCCGTGGAAATGCCTCACCCATTGTCCGCCCCATCAGTCTCCCCAGTTCCCTTCGGGATCCATACTTCAGCAGATGGACAAGATCCCTTGACACACCTCCGAACGATGTCAGGTACCTCAGGGGCACGCTCCCCGGGTGGCTGGGGCAGGGAAATGGTCTCATGCACTCGGCACAGAGCATCCTGCGGGATTTTTCGGCCAGCCCCGCCAGACATCCGGGGCATGCAGGAGAAGCCGTCATCCCGCAGACCGGACAGGACACCGGCCATAGAACATGCACCGCCAGCTCAAAAAGCCGGGATAAAGCACCCCGCAAAACGGGGTTTTCCGGGGTGTCTTTTTTCGGAAGGATCAACGTTTCTTTTCAGCCGCCTTCCTCAAGGCCTCTGCCCTGTCAATGCGTTCCCAGGCAGGGACAGGGTCAAGATCAATACGCCCCATGTGGCCGTAAGCGGCCAGGCGCCTGTACTGCGGTCTGCGCAGGTCAAGATCCCTTATGATCGCAGCCGGGCGGAAATCGAAGTGTTCCCTGACAAGTTCTGTAAGTGCCGTGTCGGAAACGATGCCGCTACCGTTCGTATCAACCATCAACGATACCGGCCTTGCCACGCCTATGGCATAGGCCACCTGGATCTTGCACTCGCTGGCCAGGCCTGCCGCGACGATGTTCTTTGCGGCGTAGCGGGTCATGTAGGCGGCCGAGCGGTCAACTTTGGTGGGATCCTTTCCGGAAAAGGCTCCTCCGCCGTGGGGGACGACACCCCCGTAAGTATCGACGATGATCTTTCGCCCCGTGAGCCCCGTGTCCGCCATCGGGCCACCCATCACAAATCTCCCCGTGGGGTTGACAAGGACCCTGGGTGCAGTTTCCGTGAGGTGCGACGGAAGAACCGGATCTATCACCTCTCGTATGATATCTTCGCGGATCTGGCCGATCTCGACGGCGGGGTGATGCTGTGCGGAGACCACCACCGTATCGATTCTGACCGCTTTTCCGTTTCTGTATTCGATGGTCACCTGGGTCTTGCCGTCCGGTCTGAGGTAGGCGAGCGTCTTGTCCTTACGGACCTGGCTCAGCCTCCTGGCAAGCCGGTGAGCAAGGGCTATCGGAAGCGGAAGGAACTCTTCGGTCTCGTCGCAGGCGTAACCGACCATCATCCCCTGATCTCCTGCTCCGATCCTGTTGATATCCTCCTCGGACATATCGCCTTCCCGCAGTTCAAGAGAACTGTTGACTCCCTGGCTAATGTCTGGTGATTGTTCGTCAATGGCAGTCACGACAGCACACGTGTCGCCGTCGAACCCGTACTTGGCCCTGGTGTAACCGATCTCCTTAACGATGCTCCTCGCCAGGCGGGGAATATCGACGTAACAGCTTGTGGTGATCTCTCCAGCCACGACAATCAGACCGGTCGTGACGAGCGTCTCGCAGGCCACCCTGCCCATCGGGTCATCCTTGAGGATCGCGTCGAGAACCCCGTCCGATATCTGGTCTGCCAGTTTGTCGGGATGCCCTTCGGTGACCGATTCGGATGATATAAGATACACTTTTTCCAATTCCTTTCCACCTCCCAGTCAATTTGACCCGGCGATCCAGAATGACCCTCTCCGGGCTTTGAAGATTCAGTACCGGGACTATCTTCCTTACGAATACTCTATGGGTTTCCTGAGAAGCATCATCGCCCCGTCATCATTCCTGAAACCAAGCCTGGAGAGGAACGGGGAAAGTTCGCTGGTATAGGTGATTATCAGTGGAATGCTTCTGACCTTCGGGTGGTTGAGTGCATAGTCCAGCAAAGACGATCCCAGACCCTTTCCCTGGTGATCCGGATGGACCATAATGTCCCAAAGGGAGCCCCTGAAGACAAAATCGGTCAGTATTCTGCAGAAGGCCGCCAGTCGGCCCGAATGCCTTACGGAGAAGCACATGGAAGTGCCCTGCAGCATCAGGTCGATCTGTTCTATCGAGCGGCTTCTCCCCCACCTTGTGAACCGGTAAAGTTCCTGAAGGTCGATGGCGGTCACGGCCAGCTTGCTGTCGTAATACAGGTAGCGGCCCTCTTCTGCGTTCATGAGCCGGTATTGTCTCCCCGGTCTGCCGCAGGAGTCCGGGAGGGGCAAAAAGCCATGCCCGCGAGAATTTTCCCGAGGTCCTTCCCCCTGGCGTCCATGCTCACCGGCAACTGCAGAACCTGTCCGGTCCCGCAACATGGGCAGGTCCACTGCGTTCGGGCTATTCCGTCCGAATCAGGAGTTCCGGGAAGGATCCTGAACTCGCCACACACCTGGCAGGCAACGACCAGCACTTGGGCAACCACCCTTTCAAACCGAGGGATACAGAATGCCGTCATTCAGCAAGAATGCGGATTATAACGCGAACAGGCCCTTCGGTATAAACATCACTCTCGGTACTCACTGTCACCGTTGCGGTGTTTGTTCTTTGAGCCAGAGAATCCACCGCATCGAAAAAATCGGATGCGCTCAGGTTCCCTACCGTCCCCCTGATGGGATCGGGGAGGACTCCGTCCCTTTGAGCCCTCGAGTTAACCGCGCCAAGGATGGAGTAAAGCCTCGTCTCCGCCTGCTCTGCGGGAAGACCCGAAGGGATGCCGCGCTCTTCGGCGAGGATCTGGTTCCTGTCGTAGATTTTCCTGCTCTCGTGAATGGTCACAGAGGCAGCTATCATCTCGCCCTGGACCGTGTTCTCCGATGCCATGAGCCTGAGTATCCTTCTTCCCTTCGGATCCCTGCAGCTTTTTTTTATGATCTCTATGGATTCCGGGTTCACCCAGACTTTCACTTCATCCGGTTCGACGCCATAGCGCATGGAAACCATGCTCTTGGCCGACCTCAGGAGAATATCCAGAACATCATCGGGCTCAGGTTTTCCCCCGGAGGTTGCGGGAGCAACAACCGTCTGTGCGATCATCTCTCCGGCGAAGACGACTATGCGCCCGCCGCGCACATACTTGAGCCTCTCCCTGAGTTTCTCGGATTCAAGATTCAGGGAATTTACCTCTTCTTCGAGCGTCCCTCTCTCTATTTTCAGCTCCGCCAGGTTGATGGAGGCTTTTTCCTGTTCGGCCCTGGTAAGGGAGAGCTCGGCCTCTATCTCCCTGAGGCGCGTTTCGCTCGCATCAAGACTTCCCTCGATGTTAGCCAACTGTATCTGCTTGTTGACGAGGTCCTTCTGGTTCTCAAGAAGCCTGGTCTCCAGATCGATCAGGTCGGTTCTGCTCCCCTGAAGCTGGGATGTCAGCTCAGTGATCTGCTTCTGTACGAACTTCATGCTGAATATTGCGGTTCTTACAGTCTGGGAGGTAGCCGAAAGGACCGCAAGAGTGAAGATCGTGATCAAAATACCGGACACGACCGTTATGAGGGAAGACGTATTTTTTGGGCGCATTCCGAATATGCTGACCCTCTTTTTCCCGAACCGCATGCCCACGATGTCGCCGATATATGCCACGATCGCGCTGACGACGATGAGGATCAGAATCAGCATCCAGTTCATCTCCATGATCATATCGGGCACTTCACGAGCACCTCCCTTATCCAGCAAAGTTACCACAAAGGTCCCTTCTTTTCACGAAAAAGGCCGGGGGTTTGCAACTCCCCGGCCCAATTATACTTTATTCAACAAATAGATTCAGAAAGAGCTACTTGCCGCACTCCTTGAAGACTTCGCGTGAGATATCAAGCGCATGCTTAAGGTCTTCGAGGGGCACATTAAGCGCCGGGCGGAACCTGATCGAGACGTCTCCGCATGGGAGAACCAGCATCTTTTTGGCCCAAAAAGCCTTCAGTGCCTTGTTGCGGATCTCTCCGTTGTCGAAATCGTAGGCGCACATGAGACCCTTGCCCCTTACGTTCTTGATGAGTTTCGGGAATTCGGCCTGAAGTTTTTTGAGTCCGTCGAGAAGCGCCGGTCCTGCGGTATTGGCGACGTAATCAAGAACGTTATCCTCCTCGTAGATCTCAAGATAGCGGGTCGCCCTGATCATATCCACGAGCGCTCCGCCCCAGGTCGAATTGATGCGGCTCGAGACCTTGAAGCAGTTATTCTCGACCTCGTCAACTCTTGGCCCGGCTACAAGGCCGCAGATCTGGGCCTTCTTGCCGAAAGCGAACATGTCCGGCTTTACAGGCGCGTGATTCTCAAACGCCCACATCTTGCCGGTGATGCCCATGCCGCACTGGACTTCGTCGTAAATGAGGAGGATCTCTTCAGCATCGCATATCTCCCGCATTTGCTGGAAGAACTCGGTGCGGAAATGGTTGTCTCCGCCCTCGCCCTGAATGGTCTCAATGATAATGGCGCAAATGTCGTCGGGGTTGTCGTTGATGGCCTGTTTTATCTGCTTGATGGCGGTTCTCTCAAGCCATGTCACGACACCATAGTTGTCCTCCAGTGGCCAGTAGATCTTGGGGTTAAGAACACGGGGCCAGTCGTGCTGGGCGAAATACTGGTACTTGTTGGGATCCTGGGTGTTGGTTACCGTGAGCGTATAGCCGCTGCGTCCATGGAAAGCCTCGTTGAAGTGAATGATCTTTGTTCCCTTGCGCCCCTTGATGGCGTCTCCCTTGTTTATCTTGCCCTTTTGGAGAAGCTTCTGAACCTTCCAGTCCATCGCCACCTTGAAGGTGTTCTCGACGGCCAGGGTGCCGTAGTCGATGAAGAATACATGCTTGAACCCCTTGGGGACCGCAATATCTCCGAAAGTCTTCACAAACTTCGCCATCGGTTCGGTGTAGATGTCCGAGCACGCCACCTTGTTGATCGCGGCCCTGAAAATGGTCTCCTTGAACTCCGGGTTGTCAAGCTTGGGATGATTCATTCCGAACGGAGCGGAGGCAAAGAAGGTGTAGAAATCGAGCCAGTCATCGCCGTTGATCTTGTTGATCATGTGCGAACCCTTCGACTTCTCCATGTCTATGACGATATCGAAACCGTCACGGAGAAGCCACTTCTGGATCTCCTGAAACGCATCCTTCGCAGCCACACTTCTGTCGACCTTTGCCATTCGAGCTACCTCCCTGTTTTATTGGTAGTTGGGACGCCCGCTGGCATCCCATTGCCTCCCTGTAGATGTTGGGGACGATGCCCCGTTTTTTTGTTGCACTGACTCCTGAAAATTGCTGGTGATCTATTCCGCCTGCATGTTTTACTCCCAGCCTTCAAAGATCCGGGAACGGGCTTTGTTCAAGAAGGGCCGCTATCTCTTCGGCAGTGTAGAGGCGCCCGTCTCCGATACCCGGACAAACGGCGGAGGCTCTTTCCCATTTTCCGGGAGACTTCAGGATGCTTGGCCAGAATGGAAAAAGCGAACATTGGGCCGGGCGAACAACATAGATTTTGCATCTTGCGCTCTCCCTCTCGTACATGACGCAGTCGCCGTTGGGCTTTTCCCGCAGACTTGGTCTTTCCCATCGTCCAGTGACAAATATTTTCCGAAAATCCGCGGGGTCAAGCTCAATTAAGGCAGACGCCGCCTCTATGTTCACTTCGTTGACCCAGATGGCGCCTGGTTCGCCACGACAGCATCTGCCGCATCCCAGGCACGAAAACAGTAAACCGTTTGACCACCACGGTTCATATTCTAACTCATAAACACCATGTTTTTCAATCTTCCTGAGTAAAGCAGGGTCGAAAAACACGCTACCAGACTCTCTTGTCGCGCCTTCGGGATGCCCCGATAAGTGAACCGCTGGACCTGAGTTTGTCAATATCCTCAAGGGCCTTGCCGGTCCCCAGCGCAACACACTCCAGGGGCGAATCGGCAACATAGGTCGGGATCAGGGTCCTCTTTGTAATAAGTTCTGGAAGACCCCTGAGCAGTGCTCCTCCTCCGGTAAGAGTAATTCCCCTGTCGATAATGTCGGCTGAAAGCTCCGGAGGCGTCTGTTCAAGAACATGGCGGATCCCTTCGATGATCATTCCAATAGTCTCCTCTATCGCCTTTGCGACTATTCTGTCTGTGATCTCGATCTGTCTGGGGAGCCCATGCACAAGATCACGGCCCTTGATGGTCATGACCTCTTCGGACTTCAAGGGATAACTATTTCCGATCTCGATCTTTATATTCTCAGCTGTCTGTTCTCCGATCGCGAGGTTGTACTCCTTGCGGATGAAACGCATGATGTTTTCGTCAAAGCGGTCACCGCCTACGCGGAGCGACTCAGTGACGACGATTCCTCCGTAGGACAGCACCGCTATGTCTGTGGTCCCGCCCCCTATGTCGACTACCATGTTCCCCCTCGGTTCCGATATATCCAGGTTCGCGCCAATTGCCGCCGCCATTGGCTCCTCAATGAGAAAAGCCTCCTTGGCCCCGATCTCCACGGCTGCCTCGAGAACAGCCCTTCTCTCTACATCGGTCGCACCCGACGGGACGCAGATCATGACCCTCCGCCTCATCAGTCGTCCGAAGCCGGTTATCACCTTCCGCAGAAAATACCTGAGCATGGCTTCGGTCATGGTGTAATCTGCAATTACACCATCCCTGAGAGGCCTTATGGCAACCACATTCCCGGGAGTGCGTCCCAGCATTTTTTTTGCCTCAATGCCAACGGCAAGAATTTTGTCGGTGTTCTGGTCTACGGCGACAACCGAGGGCTCTCTGAGTACAACCCCCCTGCCTTTCATGAAAATGAGGACATTTGCAGTCCCGAGATCAATCCCGATATCCATACCCCACATGCATGATTCCCTCCTTCGACCTGTACCCCGACGAGAGACGGCGGGGGTATTTTCCCCGGCGGCTCCTGATAGACTATATCTTATAAGAGGCATTTCCCTCAAGATTCACCCCCGGCGATGGGTCATATCCGACCTTCCAGAGAAAGAGGCCGGAGGCGGGAGCGGTAGGGCCGGCCTCGCACCTTGTGCCTCCTTCAAGAAGTGATTCAAACCACGAAACATCTCTCTTTCCGGAGACTGCCAGATCGACCGAACCAAGAATGATCCGCATCATGTTCGTAAGGAAGCTCTTCCCCCGGACCCGTATCCTGTAAAGTGGCCCCTTCCTCGAAAAACCAGCGTTCATGATAGTCCTGATCGTGTTCTCGGGACGATCGTTCTTTCTGCAAAAGGCACTGAAATTGTGCCGTCCCTTGAGGGAACGGCACACATCCCGGACCGCCATGTCATCCCAGGGGAGCGAATTTCTCCAGACAAACGGCCTTATCTGCGGCGGGCATCCCGGTCCCTTCCAGATGAAGTAAACATACTCCCTCCAGAGCGCGCTGTGTCTGGCGCTGAATGTTTCCGGCACTCGGGCCACGGAAAGAACGCTGATGGAATGAGGGAGGTTGGCGTCTATGGCGCTCCTGAGTTTGGATGGTTCCCATTCTGCGGTCGTGTCAAAGGAGACAACCTGCCCCATCGCATGAACCCCGCCGTCTGTCCTTCCTGCCGCGACAACAGGGGTTTCACTCTTGTTGAGGAGGCACAGGGCCCTTTCCAGAGATTCCTGAAGAGTCTCCCCCATTATCCCCTTCTGCCTTTGCCAACCGGAAAATCCGGACCCGTCGTAGGCGATCCTGGCGGCATATCTCATCAGGCCATCAGCCGCTTCTCCAGAAGCGTGACTGCGACCGCGAAAAGAACGGTCAACATAAGCGTCGCGGTGTCCGCAATAGACCAGCGAAGAGGGTACATGCGCGTCCTTCCTTCCCCTCCGGTGTAGTTTCTGGCCTCCATAGCCGTTGCCAAATCATCCGCCCTCTGGAAGACGATGACAAAGAGCGGGACCAGAACAGGCATGAACGCCCTCAAACGGCGCAGGGGCCCACCCCTGTCCAGATCCGCCCCCCGTGCTATCTGGGCCTTCATGATCCTCTCCGTCTCGTTCAGGAGTGTCGGAATGAACCTGAGGGCTATCGTCATCATCATTGCCAGTTCATGGGCGGGGAATCCAAACCTCTTCAACGGCGAGAAAAGGCTTTCAAGGCCGTCTGCCAGCTCTGTAGGGCTTGTCGTCAGCGTCAGAAATCCGGCGAACAATACCAGCATCAACAGTCTGAGTCCCATCCTCGCCGCCATTTCCAGACCCTCATGCGTTATCTTCAGAATACCCCAGGAAAAAACGGGAGTACCCTGTGTGAAGAAAAGATGGATGATCGAAGTGAAGGCGATCAGGATCCAGACAGGCCTCGAAGTAGAAAGGATCAAACCACCCGAAAGCCTCGAAAGCATCACCATTAACGCGAAAAAAAGCCCCCAGGAGAGAAAGCCGTAAGGTCCACTGACCAGGAAAACACCTGTCAGGCAGACGATGGTGGCGATTATCTTGCAGCGGGGGTCCAGTGAATGTATTGAAGAATCAACCGGCACATACTGCCCAAGCGTCATGTTGTTAAGAAATTTCATGGCCTTCTGCTCCTGCAGATCGCATCCGCCAGTCTGACTGGATCCCAGGTAAGGGGAACCTCAAAACCCAGATCCCTCAGCTTTCCCGCGAACCGCACCATTGGAGGAATTACGAGCCCCCGGATATCGTGTTCCAGAAGTTCGCCGAGAATCAGCTCCGGCGGCCCCCACAATAAACTTTTCCCTTCGTCCAGGACGAGCACTATGTCGGCAAGCCCAAGAGCCAGATCCATGTCGTGGGTAACGTGCACGATCCCCTTCCCAAGCGCTTTGAGATCAAGGAGAAGAGCAAGGAGCTGCCTTTTGCCGGCTGAATCCAGCCCCGCTGTCGGTTCGTCAAGCACAAGGTAATCCGGCCTTGAGGAGAGAACGGAGGCTATCGCTACCCTTCTCTTCTGGCCGCCCGAAAGCCTGAAAGGGTTGACTCCAAAAAACTCTGGACCGATCCCCACCTGCGAGAGTGACTTTTCCACCTCGTATTTGATCTCATCAGGGGGAAACCCCCAGTTTTTGGGTCCGAATGCAACCTCCTGAAAAACAGTCTCCTCGAAAAGCTGCTGTTCCGGGTACTGAAATACAAGGCCGACCTTCTGCCGGACGACGCGGAGGGAGTCCTCCCCGGAACGGATCGTGACCCCGTCTATGCTGACAGATCCGCCCGACGGCAGGAGCAGGCCGTTCAGATGCTGGGCCAAAGTCGATTTTCCACTGCCGGTATGGCCTACAACGGCAACCCAGATCCCCTTTGCGGCCTCGAAGGTCACACCGTCGAGAGCCTTTGTCTCCAGCGGTGTTCCGGGGTGGTAGACATGAACAAGATCCCTGACGGCTATCGACATAGGGCCTCCACCATATCTCCTATGACGGGCATTGTCTCAGGCCCGATAATCCCTCGATCCACAAGGATCTTCCACTCCCTGACGATCCCCGGAGCCTCTAGGCCCCACTCTTCAAGCTGCGGGCCAAGCAGGAAAAGATTCACCGGAGTACCCCGCCAGCATATCTTCCCTCCTGAAAGGACTACGCAACTGTCGCAGAGGAGTATCTCCTCAAGGCGATGGGTGATCGTGACGAGGGTCATGCCTTCGGAATGCAGCGCGGCCAGAACATCCATAAGATCCTGCCTTCCTCGGGGATCCAGCATCGTTGTTGCCTCATCCATGACGAGACACGGAGGCTTCTGGGCTATTGCCCCGGCTACGGCCAGTCTCTGTTTCTGCCCCCCCGAGAGAGCGTAGACCGGCTTTCTGGACATCTTCTCCAGTCCGGAGATCTCAAGGGCCCACCTGACGCGCTCCCTGATCTCCTCTGGGGCAAGGCCGAGGTTTTCCGGGCCGAACGCCACATCCTCCTCGACAACCGCGGCAATGATCTGGTTTTCAGGATTCTGGAAGACCATGGAAACTGTTTTTCTGGCCTCTTTTCTGCCTTCATCGCTTCGGGTGTTCAGGCCGCCGACAAAACAATCGCCCTGCGTTGGCACCAGCAGGGCGTTTAAATGTTTGGCCAGCGTTGATTTTCCTGACCCGTTGCATCCCAGTACGGCAATCCATTCGCCTCTTCTGATCTCGAGGTCTATGCCAACGATGGCGGGCTCAGAGGATTCCGGATAGGCGAAAGAGACGTTGAAGAACCGTCCTAGGCTGTCTCCGGTCATGACCTCTCTACGAGCTCGATTATTGCCATCGGGGCAGCGTCTCCACGACGATATGCCGTCTTTACGATGCGCGTATAGCCGCCCTGCCTTTCAGTAAAACGCCCTGCCACTTCATTGAAAAGTTTCTTGATTGCCTCAATGTTTCCCATCCTGGAAGCGACAATTCTCCTGTTGTGCAGGTCGCCTATCTTGGCCTTGGTGATCATTCTCTCGGCGAATCGCCGGACTTCCTTGGCCCTTGTCACTGTGGTTTCGAGCCGCTCTTCAAGGAAAAGGCTCGCCGTGAGGTTTGCAAGCATGGCCATCCGATGGCTACCATAACATCCCAGCTTGCGTCTATCTACACGATGCCTCATCGGGCTTCATCCTCCTTCAAAATATCATCTTCGTCCTCTTCGGGTTCTTCTCCCTTGATGTTCAGCCCGAAAGGTTCAAGCTTCTCTTCGATCTCCCTGAGAGAGATCTTTCCCAGGTTTCTGATCTTCAGCAGTTCCGCCTTGGTCCTGCACATCAGATCACCGAAGGTCTGTACCCCGCCCCTGAGAAGGCAGTTTTCGCTTCTTATCGAGAGCTCGAGATCCTTGATCGAGCGCAACAGGTCACCGTCAACGGCTGCAGGTTCAGATCCCGGCGGAATATCAATCTCACCGTTTATTCCGGACTCGTCCTCCCCCAGACCCTGGTAGAGCATGGAGAAGAACCTCTGCAGGATCCCGGAGGCTTCAATGGCGGCACGCTCTGGAGTGACCGAACCGTTTGTCCAGATCTCAAGAACAAGCCTTTCGTAGTCCGTTCGCTGTCCGACCCTCGCATCCTGAACCTCGTATTTAACCCGGCGGACAGGTGAAAAGACTGCATCGACCACCAGAGCGTCCACGGGAAGGTCTGCGGGCCGCCCCCGATCCGAGGTGACGTAACCCGTCCCCGTCTCGACAAAAAGATCCATATCGAGGGAGGCTCCCTCCTCGAGCGTGCAGATGTATACGTCCGGATTTACGAACTCGACGTCGCTGTCAGGCAGGATGTTCTCCGGTGTGACCACGCACGGTCCCTTGGCCTCCAGCCTCAGTACCCTGGTCTCTCCGGAATGGATCTTCAGTGCGACGTTCTTCAGGTTCAGGAGAAGTTCGATGGCATCCTCCCGGATTCCGGGCATGGTGCTGAATTCATGAAGAATTCCCTCGACCCTGACGGCCGTAATGGCGGCGCCCTTTATCGACGAAAGCAGGACCCGTCTGAGCGCGTTCCCAAGCGTAACACCATACCCCTTTTCAAGAGGACCAAGAACTATCCTTCCGCTAAGGGGGGTGCTTTCCTCTACTCGGATATCAGGCCTGATCTGTTCCAACTTATTTTCCCCCCAGACATTCCCTATCGGGCATAGAACTCGACAACAAGCTGTTCCTTGACAGGGACTTCGATCTGTTCCCGCGTCGGAAGCGCCATCACGCGCCATTCCTGACGTTCGGGGTCAAACTGCAGCCAGCCGGGAATGGTCCTGGAACCCGCCACCTCGACGTTTTCCTTGATCACCGGCTTGTCCTTGCTTCCCTGATGCACGGAGATGACATCTCCGGCCTTCACGAGATAACTGGGTATATCGACCTTGCTGCCGTTCACCAGAACGTGACCATGCCTGACGAACTGACGTGCCTGGCTTCTGCTTACACCTATCCCGAACCTGTACGCTACGCTGTCAAGGCGTCTCTCGAGTATCTGGAGAAAGTTGTGGCCTGTCTGGCCCGCCATTTTACCGGCAGCGGCGAAAAATCTTCTGAACTGGGTCTCGTTGATCCCGTAAAAGCGTCTCAACTTCTGTTTTTCACGAAGACGGATCCCATATTCGCTTACCTTGGCCCTACGGTTCTGCCCGTGCTGGCCCGGTTTGAAATTCCTCTTGTTGATGGCGCATTTTTCCGTGTAGCACCGGTCACCCTTCAGGAAGAGCTTGGTACCTTCAGTCCTGCAGAGGCGGCACACAGCACCCGTATATCTGCTCATTTTATCCTTTACCCTCCTTGATAGGCCTGCTAGACTCTTCGGCGCTTGGGAGGCCGACATCCGTTATGGGGGATCGGCGTCTCGTCCTTTATTGCGTTGACCTGAAGTCCTGCGGCCTGCAGGGAACGAATAGCAGACTCGCGGCCCGGTCCGGGCCCCTTGACCACAACATCGATCTCCTGCATTCCATGATCCTGCACCTGCTTCGCAACCTGCTGTGCGGCCATCTGGGCCGCAAAAGGCGTTGATTTTCTGGCTCCCTTGAACCCGACATTGCCCCCCGAAGCCCATGAAAGCAGGTTACCCTGCCTGTCGGTTACGCTGATAATGGTGTTGTTGAATGTGGAGAAGATATGCGCAACACCATAACTGATATTCTTTTTTTCCTTTTTCTTGCCCTTGCGCTGAGTTCTCTTTGCCACGCGATTATTCCCTCCCTTGCCTTATCCCGGCACCCGGTACTCGGGGCGTTACTTCTTGGCCGCGGGTTTTTTCTTGCCCGCAACAGCGCGACGGGGCCCTTTCCGGGTCCTCGCGTTCGTCTTGGTTCTCTGTCCCCTGACCGGAAGACCGAACTTGTGCCGCATTCCCCTGTAGCATCCGATCTCGATCAGACGTTTGATGTTCATGGACACTTCCCGTCTGAGGTCGCCTTCGACCTTGAAGGCCTCTTCAATTTCCACCCTCAGGCGCTGCGACTCATCCTCCGTCATATCCTTGACCCGGGTGTTCGGATCGATCGAAGTTGCCTCCAGGATCTTTCTGGCGGAAGGCTGTCCAATGCCATAGATATAGGTCAGCGCGATTTCGATGCGCTTTTCGCGCGGAAGATCGACTCCTGCAATACGTGCCATCGGATTATTACCTCCTTGCTCCCTGTCTCTGCTTGTGCCTTGGGTTCTTGCTGCAAATGATCCTTATTACCCCGTTCCGCTTGATTACTCTGCAATGCTCGCAGACGGTTTTAACTGAAGGTTTGACTTTCATTTTGTTCCACGCTCCTCAATGGAGATCTGTTGCGCGCGATCCAATGTCTGCTTTCCTGATTTTCCGAAGTCCGAACTATTTATATCTATACACGATTCGCCCACGTGTCAAGTCATAAGGAGAAATCTGTACCAGAACCTTGTCCCCCGGGAGGATCCTGATGAAATGCATCCTCATCTTTCCCGACACATGACCTAAAACCCTGTGCCCGTTTTCCAGTTCGATCTGGAACATGGCGTTTGGCAATGGTTCGACCACTTTTCCGCGAACCTCTATCATGTCATCCTTTGGCATACGGCTCCGTCACCCTCCCTGTCGCACTTTTCGAGTACTTCATCCCTGCGGCTGATGCAAGGGTCCGGAGTCTCCGTTATCGCTGATCTACGGCATGAATCCCCGATCCCCCGCCGATATTTTTTTCCAGAAACACCGGCCATCACTCCCAAGGCGTTACAACCTCCGGATCGCCGCCGGTAACGACGATGGTCTTCTCGAAATGCGCCGCGTCGGAGCCGTCCGCTGTAACAACTGTCCACTTGTCCTTAAGCGTTCGCACCGCTTCGCTTCCGGTCATTATCATAGGCTCAATGGCCAGGACCATTCCGCTCTTCAGTGTTATCCCCGTGCCGGGGACCCCATAATTGGGGATCTGTGGGGGTTCGTGCAGATTTTTGCCTATTCCGTGGCCCGCATAGTTTCTGACGATCCCGTACCCCCTGGGAACCACAAAAGATTCTACGGCAAAACCAATGTCACCGAGAGTGGCCCCTTCCCTGGCCGCGTTGACGGCCCTGTCAAGGCAATCATGCGTGACCTCCAGGAGTTTCGCCCTTTCGGGCGACACCTTTCCCACGGGGAAGGTGTATGCGGCATCTCCGTAATACCCCTCAAAACGGACTCCTACGTCGATGCTGACTATGTCGCCTTCCTGCAGTATCCTTACGCTGCTGGGGATCCCATGGACTATCTCGTCATTGATAGAGACGCAAAGCGTTCCCGGAAATGGCCGGGGTATCCCGGGGATCCGGTAGCCTTTGAACGCCGGACACGCTCCTGAGGCTGTGATAAGATCTTCGGCCCGCTTATCCAGCTTAAGCGTATCGATCCCGGGGCCGACGATCTCCTTCATGAGCATAAGAACGTCTGCGACGATCCTGCCCGCCATCCGGAGATGGGAGATGTCGTTATCGTTCTTGATCGATATCATTACGTCTCCCGACAGCCTTTTCAATGTCCGCCACAACTTTTGCCCCGCACTGCCCGGCGTCCACGCGGACGAGGGTCTTCTTGCGTTCGTAATACCCTGTGAGCGGGGTCGTCTGCTTCTTGTAAACCTCAAGTCTCTTAAGAACCACTTCCTCGCTGTCATCATCCCTCTGAACGACTTCTTCGCCGCAGAGATCGCAGATCCCCGGGACACTCGTCTTCTTGAAGACTGCGTGGAAGATGGCGCCGCAATTGCCGCATACCCTTCTCCCCGTCAGGCGTTCCACCACCAACTCGTCGGGGACATCGAAAAGGACAACTGCGTCCACAACTATGCCGAGCCTTTCCAGAAGCACATCGAGGGCCTCGGCCTGCGGGACGGTCCTGGGAAACCCGTCAAGGATGAAACCCTTTTTGCAGTCCGCCTGGGCAAGTCGCTCCTCCATCATGGCAATAATGACGTCGTCGGGAACAAGCCTGCCTGAATCCATGTACTCCCTTGCGGTCTTTCCGAGAGGAGTCCCTCCCCTGACATTGTCCCGGAGAATATCGCCGGTGGAAACATGGGCGACGCTGTGCCGTTCCCTGAGGACCGCGGCCTGTGTGCCCTTCCCGGCGCCGGGTGAACCAAGAAATATCAATCTCATGACCGGTCTTTCCCCTCTAGAACTTCAAAAGCCCGGAGGTCTTCCCCTTGGATCTCTTGAGGATCCCCTCGTAGTGCCTCATAAGGAGCTGGGCTTCGATCTGGTGCACGGTATCAAGAGCAACTCCGACCACGATCAGAACCGCGGTTCCACCGAAGTAGAAACTGGTGATACCCATCATGCGCGTCATCAGCGTCGGTACAAGAGCTACAGCAGCCAGGAAAACAGCTCCGCCAAGGGTTATCCGCGACATGATCTTTTCGATGTAATCCGCCGTAGGTTTTCCCGGCCTGATCCCGAGAACGAATCCCCCGTACTTCTTCATGTTGTTAGCGGTGTCGCTGGGGTTAAAGACCACAGCGGTATAGAAGTACGAGAAGAAAACTATCAGAAGGACATACAGTGCCATATAGACAAAGCTGCCCGGGGAAAGAAGCCTCTCGATCATCGCTGATATGCTCCCCGGAAAGAAGCGCACGATGGTATATGGAAACATCAGGACCGAGGAGGCAAAAATGATCGGAATTACACCTGCCTGGTTAACCTTGAGCGGGATGAACGTGCTCTGGCCGCCGTACACCTTGTTGCCCACAACGCGCTTGGCATACTGAACTGGCAGCCTTCGCTGTCCCTCCTGAAGGAGGACACATCCGGCCACAACCACAATCATCAGGGCGACGGCAATTATTACTACGAAAATACTCATTCCGCCCGTAGTCATCAAGGACCAGGTTTGGATAATAGCCTCGGGAAGCCTGGCGACGATGCCCGCAAAGATCAGAAGCGATATGCCGTTGCCTATTCCGTGGTCCGAAATCTCCTCACCCAGCCACATGACGATAAGCGACCCTGCCGTTACAGTTACCGTTGCGGCGATGAATCCGAGAGCCCCTCCTGTGAAAATGCCCAGGTTCCTGAGCCAGAAAGTCATGCCTATGGCCTGGACCGCCGCAAAGAAGATCGTACCGAGCCTGGTGTACTGCACTATCTTCTTTCTTCCCTGCTCTCCCTCTTTCTGGAGCTTCTCAAGCGCAGGAAAGACAATGACAAGAAGCTGCATAACTATGCTCGCGTTGATGTAAGGAGCGACACCCAGGGCAAAGACACTGAACCTTCTGAGGGCACCACCGGCGAACAGATCGAGAAAACCGAGAATGCCTCCCTGCTCGAAGAGCCGCGACATGGCAGCGGCATCCACGCCCGGGGTTGGTATATGGGTTCCCAGACGGAAGAGCAAGAGGACTCCCAGTGTAAAGAGTATCTTCCGCTTGAGATCGGGTAACCTGAAAGCATCCCTAAAGGCGTCCAGCACTTAGATCACCTCGGTCTTCCCGCCGGCCGCTTCTATCTTGGCGATCGCCTGCCCGCTGAAAGCATTTGCACTCACTGTGAGAGCTTTTGTAATCTCACCGTTTCCGAGCACCTTGACGGGCATCTGCATATTTCGGATCAAACCCGACGCAAGCATCTCGCGAACTCCTACCTCGCTTCCTGCTTCGAAGAGATCATTGAGCCTCTCGATATTGATCAGCTGGAAACACTTTTTGAACCTCGCGTTGCTGAATCCGCGCTTCGGGGTTCTCCTCGAAAGGGGCATCTGGCCTCCCTCGAAGCCGGGGCGTACGCCTCCGCCGCTGCGGGCCTTCTGTCCCTTATGACCTTTTCCTGCCGTCTTGCCTGTTCCGCTTCCCGCGCCCTGCCCCAACCTCTTGGGCTTTTTTTTTGACCCAGGAGCAGGCCGGAGTTCATGTATTTCCACGAGCCTCTCCCCCCTATTCCTCGACAAGATCCCAGTCCACAAGATGGGCAACAGCGCCTATCATCCCGCGGATCTGGGGGGTGTCATCATGAAAGATCGTATGCCTCAGCCTTCTGAGACCCAGTGCCCGGACGGTCTGTCTCTGTCTTGGAGGACGGCCTATCGTGCTTCTGACTAGCGTTATTTTCAATCTGGCCATTTTTCCTTACGCCTCCCTAAGCCTCTGTTGCCTGACGGGGTTCTTTGCCGCGGAGGCGCATGACCTCTTCGGGTGTGCGAAGCCCCTTCAGTGCCTGCATGGTGGCGTAGGCTACGTTGACAGGGTTCGAAGTTCTCCCGATGACCTTGGTGAGAACATCACTGACCCCTCCCAGCTCCATTATCGCCCGGACAACAGCTCCGGCTATGACTCCCGTTCCAGGCGCGGCCGGCTTGATAAGAACCTCGGCAGCACCGAAGCGTCCGATGATATCGTGCGGGATACTGCTCCCGACCCTCTTGAGCTCCACCAGGTTCTTCTTGGCTTTGTCTATGCCCTTCCGGACTGCTTCAGAGATTTCCCGGGCCTTCCCTATTCCCATGCCGACATTCCGGGTTCCGTCTCCCACCACGACAAGAACGCTGAACTTGAACCTCTTGCCGCCCTTGACGACCTTGCTGACACGGTTTATTGAAACAACCCTTTCAAGCATTTCCTGCCCTTTTGGGCCGCCGTTGTTGCCCCTCATATCCTGTACCCTCCTCACAGCTTCAGGCCGGCTTCGCGTGCCGCGTCGGCGAGGGCCTTGACATTACCGTGGTACATGTGACCTCCACGGTCGAAAAGGACCTGGGAAATACCCTTCTCAAGCGCCCTTGCGGCGATGAGTTTGCCGACACTCTTTGCTGCCTCGAAATCCCCGGACCCCTTGAGGGTCGATTTGACATCCTTATCCAGCGTCGATGCAGCTATGATCGTATGCCCCTTTGTGTCATCGATAAGCTGGGCATACATATGGTTCAGGCTGCGGAACACCGCAAGGCGGGGGCGTTCGCCGGTTCCCGAAAGAGTCTTGCGAAGACGGCGATGGCGAATCAAGCGCATGTCGTTTCGAGTTCTATTTTTCATCTCTGCCCTTCACCTCACAAGCTAGGCTCCGGCCTTGCCGGCTTTTCTGATAACGTGTTCGCCGGCATACCTGATACCCTTGCCCTTGTAGGGCTCGGGGGGCCTGAAACCCCTGATTATGGCCGCGGTCTGTCCGACGGCCTGTTTATCTATTCCCTTTACAGCAATTTTCGTAGGACCATCCGTGCTGACATCCACTCCCGCAGGAGGATCGAATTCAACAGGATGAGAGAAACCAAGGTTCATCACGAGTGTTTTCCCCTGCATCTGGGCGCGCCAGCCGATACCCACGATCTCAAGATGTCTCTCGAAACCCTGGCTGACTCCCAGCACGAGGTTGTTTACAAGAGCCCTGATCATACCGTGAAATGCCCTTGTTTTCTTGTCGTCGCTCTGCCGGGTGACCTTGATGGCGTTATCCTCGACGGAAATATCGATCCCCGAAACAAGGTCGACGGAAAGATCTCCCTTCGGTCCCTTTACCATCACCTTTCCGTCATCGACGGAAAGAGTTACTCCGGCGGGCATGTCTATCAGTTTTCTTCCGATTCTGGACACTTAAGACACCCCCCTACCAGACAAAGCAGACGACTTCGCCGCCGAGGCCGAGTTTCCGGGCCGCCGCGTCGGGCATCATCCCTTTTGACGTAGAGATGACGGCAGTACCGAGCCCCTTCATGACGCTCGGAAGTTCGTCCTTCTGTACATAGATTCTGCGCCCGGGTTTGCTGATCCTGCGAAGACCCTGGATCACCCGCTCCCTCTGTGGACCGTAAGTCAGAAACAGACGGAGTGTGGCATAGGGCTTCTTCGAATCGTTGACGACCTTGAAATTCTTGACGTACCCCTCTTCCTTGAGGATCCTGGCGAGCGCAAGTTTTACCTTGCTTATGGGCATGTCAACTGTCTCATGGTAGACCATGTTAGCGTTCCGGATGCGCGTGAGCATGTCCCCTATCGGGTCATTCACATACATCGCAATAGCCTCCTTGACCGCATCCCGTGCTACCAGCTGGATTTTACGACTCCGGGACTCTTACCTTCCCGGGCCAGCTTCCGGAAGCAACAACGGCACATATTAAATTTCCTCATGTAGGCATGCACTCGACCACAGAGAGGACACCTGGTATAGCCTCTAACCTTGAATTTAGGTTTCCTTGCGGCCTTGATCCTCATAGCTTTTCGGGCCATTCGCTACATCTCCTCCCTTACCGGACGAAAGGCATTCCAAGTGCCTGAAGCAGACTCATCGCCTCTTCATCCGTCTTCGCGGTCGAAACAATGGAAATGTTCATTCCCCTGATGCGGTTGACCTTATCATATTCGATCTCGGGGAAGATAAGCTGCTCCCTCAAGCCCAGGTTGAAGTTCCCCCGGCCATCGAACCCCTTCGGAGACAGCCCTTGAAAATCCTTTATCCTGGGAAGCGCAAGCGATATCAGCCTGTCGAGGAACTCCCACATCCTTGCGCCCCTGATGGTGACAGAACAGGCTACCGGCATACCCTCGCGCAGCTTGAAACCCGCGACCGAGCGTTTGGCCCTTTTCATCATGGGCTGCTGGCCGGTAATGATGCGCAGTTCCGCTATGGAAGTCTCCATGAACTTGTAGTCGACCTTCGCTTCGCCTACTCCGATATTAACGACTACCTTCTGTACTCTCGGTACCTGCATGACATTCGAGTATCCGAACTGTTTCTGCAGACGCCCCGTGATCTCGTTTTTGAACAATTCCGCCAGACGCGGCATAATCCCGTCGCCTCCCCGTTACGCCTTATCGATAATTTCGCCGCACGTCTTGCAGACGCGAACCTTGCGGCCGTTCTCAAGAAAGGACCGGCCTACCCTGGTCGCCGCGCCGCATGCAGTGCAGACTAGCTTGACCTTGCTGGAGTAAATGGGAGCCTCCTGCTTGACAATTCCGCTCTGGGGGTTTTTTGCCGATGGCTTGACGTGCTTGGTCATCACGTTGACGCCTTCGACCAGGACCATGTCCCTCACGGGAAAATACCGAAGCACCTTCCCTTCCTTCCCCTTATCCTTACCGTTTATCACATGAACCCGGTCACCCTTGCGGATAC
>JAUSOU010000114.1 GCA_030656095.1 Thermovirgaceae bacterium
TCCAGCCTTCCTTTCTCATCGCCAGGACGACATGGTCTCCCGTCCGCAGGAGGGTGGCAGTATCGAAAGGAATGTCCCTGTTGTCTCGCACCAGCTTGATGAGCTTCGAGTATATCTCGAAGTCCAGGTCACCCGACGGCCTGCCGTCCGCTTTCTTTCCCACCTCGAACTCGACCAGTTGCATTCCCAGGTCGGCTCTCTGGTATTGCACGATCGTGTCTTTCCCCTGGAAAAGCTTCTCGATGATGCGGTCGGCCATCAGGGTAATGCTGCACACGTAGTCGATGCCCATCTTGAAGAACGTCAATTCCTTGTCCGGGTTATAGAGCCGGGAGGTGACGTTGGGGACCTGGTAGATACTGGTTACGATCTCCGCCGCCATCAGGTTGGTGTTATCGAAGTTGGTGACCGCGGCGAAGGCGTCCGCGTCTTCGATGCCCGCCCTGTGGAGCACCTCCTCGTCGAACGCCACTCCCTCGATGGCTATGCCGTTGAAGTTCGTGCCCAGGCGCCGGAACGAGCTCTTGTCCTTGTCG
This sequence comes from Thermovirgaceae bacterium, assembly GCA_030656095.1. GTDB lineage: Bacteria > Synergistota > Synergistia > Synergistales > Thermovirgaceae > UBA2252. The sequence continues at coordinate 537 of JAUSOU010000114.1, forward strand.
ATGATCACGACATCGTGGCCCTCGTAGGAGAAGAGCTCGGCAAGTTCGGAACCTACTCTCCCACATCCCGCGACAATGATGTACATCCTGTCACCAGCCTTACGTTCCGCACATCTCAAAACAGTTTATCGCTAATTACCAACACGCCTACGAATCCCGGCGATAGGCCGTAAGGGGACATCCGAGAAGCCTGAGCACTTGCTCCTGGAGATCGGTGAGTTCGGGCTCGAAGAGCTGCACTTCATCGCCGTTCTCAAGTAGCGTATGCCTCTCGATCAGGCTGAAAAGCTTGAGTATCTGCTCCGCGGTTGGTCGGTGGTTTGCCCTCTCCTCGGGGTAGAGCGGGATATCGGTGATATCCTCCATATCCATTGCCTTGCGTATTTCCCTCTCGATGAGTGACTGTACCAACAGACCTACGAAGTAGAGAAAGAAGAACGCCTCGACGCGGCCCTCGTTCTTGAGGAGAACCGGGGCTATCTCGAGGACGCTCTTGGTCTGGGCGAAGCGCTTCTCGATTGTGGGCTGGCGCTTGTGGGCTTCGAGGACCTGTTTCGGAGTGAGTGTCCTGTCGTTGGTGAGAAGCGGGTACATGCCGTCGCTTTTGTGGTCGTAGGATATCGCTTCCTCGCGGGGAGCCCACGTTATCTTCCACTTGAGCTTAGTCTTCCGTACGAACTTCGTGTCCGGGCCGGGGCGCCCCCGCCTCTCCTGCTTGAACGTGTGCTCGGGAACGGTATCGAGCGAGACCTTGATGTAGCGCACGACACGCAGTCTCTCGAGTATCTCGTCTATCTGCCTCTGCACCTGATAGCGCGACCGCTTCCGGGCCCTGGGGCCGAGACAGCTCTTGGCGAGATCGCCAAGTTCCTGCTTGGCTCGGGCGATCCGCTCGCGACGGGACTGTGCATGCTTCAAACGCAGGAGCGAGCCAAACACCCAGATCACCGGCCATCCCTCACTCGAGGGGAGCCTGTCCTTCCAGACGAACCACCGGTCCCGGGGCCCACCCTTCTTTCTGGGATTCTGCCGGTCGGCCACCTTCTCCCAGGCGGGCTCGTTGTCCTGGACCCACTTGCGGAACTCCTTGTCCTCCAGGCGATTTCTCGGCATCACGGTCACAAAACGCCCGCCATGATTGTCGATGTACTCCATGGCATCAGCGTTACAGAGCTTGCTGTCCGCGACGTAGAGGAAGTCGTTCCTCCCGGTGGCCCGGCAGAGCGCGTCCCAGGTTTCCTCGTGGGTGCGCGAGTCGCTCGCGTTTCCCGCCTCGCAGCGGAACTGCACAGGGACACCGCCATCGGCGGTGGAGGTAAGGATGAACAGGAGCTGCTTGAGGTCCGGCCTTTTGTCCTTTGAGTAGCCGTAGGTGATCCAGGGCGCCTTCTTGCCCCTTATGCTCCTTCCCTTTGCCCGGGCGTACTGCCCGGTGAACTTGATGGTTGTGGAGTCGTTGTGCAGCTCATCGAAGGAGAGGGAGAACCGCTCTCCCACCGCGATCACTATCTCGGTTAAGAGAGTTCCCCTGTCCGCGTCGAACAGCCTGTTCAGGGCACGGCCGATGAGGTCGTCGGTGATTCCTTCCGCTTCCTCTCCCGTCAGCCCGAACCCTTCCGGGGCGAAGGTGGCAACCACCTCCCCCAATCGGTAGATGGGTTCCCGCTCGGTGATGATGGACCTAAGCAGGATCCCCAGTCTCTTTGCGTAGGGAATGCGGCAGCGCTCATCATCGGTGGGGACTGCGCGGTCGAAGAGTTCATGGAGCTCGAGGCGGCTCAAGAAGTGGTTGATGAGGGGAAGGGGTCCCAGGCGCTCGGTTTTCAGGTCGAAGCTCTTTTCCTCCATGCCCACCTCTTGACTCCTTTGGATACTTGCTATATTATAATAGCAAGTATTGTGGTTGTCAAGAGGAAATGGCACAAGATGCATGAGAAAGACAGAGCAGATACAGAGAGCCGTATTAAGGAGATCAAGAAGAAGATCTCGAAGTTGGGCCTTATCTGCTCGGGGACATTACAAAAGCGCAAGAAGACCTGCGGCAAGCCTTACTGCAGGTGCGCCACCGATCCCCGGTACCGGCATGGTCCCTACAACGAGTGGACGCGGTACGAGGAAGGCCGTCTCGTTCACAGAACTCTCTCATCCGAGCAGGCAACGAGGTTAGAGAAGGCTATCGCCAACTACCGTGAGATACAGGCACTCCTCGGTGAGTGGAGACGTGAATCCACCGCGATTATCCTGGGAATTCCAAAGAAAAAGAGCGGTTGATCAGGGTGGGAGATAATTACGAAGAAAAAGGCTCGGAGATGTGCGGAACGTAAGACGGGACGTTCGTAAGCGGGATAATCGGCGCCGAGAGCAACGACCAGGGGATCGCCGGCGTCTCCCCGGGCGCGAGGATAATGCCATTGAAGGTGCTGGACGGTAGCGGCGTACCCAGCGGGGTTCTGGCAACCGACGAAATCATCGAGGCGATATACTACGCCGCCGACAACGGGGCGAGAGTCATCAGCATGAGCCTGGGTAGCCCTTTCCAGTCGGCCGTGGAGCAGGACGCGGTGAACTACGCCCACGGCCAGGGCGTGGTGCTGGTGGCAGCGGTGGGCAATGACGGGAACGAGAACATATACTA
>JAUSOU010000115.1 GCA_030656095.1 Thermovirgaceae bacterium
TCGTCAAAACTCGGCCACTTGTCACGATGGGCACATAAGGTTATCATCGTGACAGTGATAATAATCGATAAAAATAGGCCAAACCATGAAATGATCTTCGCTTTGATGTGACAAAGGAGGCTTAAAACCGTGGAGTCCGGAAAGTGAGAAACCAACACTCTTTTTGAATGCGAGGGCATGCAAAAAAGGAAGAAACTCCTGGACAACCTTGGAGGGCTCCCCGAAGGCGCAGTCGAAGTAAAAAACAGCGAATGGCTATACATGCTCGAGGAAGAAACCAGAAACTCCCTCGCCATCGAAGGGTACTTCGCCTCGGAAAAGGAACTCAGGGCGATCATCTCCGGCAAACACACCGGAGCTGAAATTCTGGACTACTACCATACTGCCGGAAGCATATACGACCTTGCTCTTCAGTATCTCCGCGAAAATCAGATGGTATTCGATGTCCCACTCGTGAGGCACATTCACAGTGAACTCTTCCGCGAGGGAAGAGACCGCGGGCGGGGGAACTTCCGCATGGGGAAAATAATCGTCAAGGGGGCAAAGGTACACCCTCCGGAAGCGGATGTAGAGCAATACGTGCGATGCCTGGTCGAGATCGTCAGATCCCTGCGGGACAAAACGAGGGCGATCCCCTTTCTCGCCAGGTTTCACGTTCTTTTCGAATCCATCCACCCTTTTGCGGACGGAAACGGAAGAGCAGGAAGAATTATCATGAATTATCTCGCGATCAGCCTCGGGCTTCCCCCATTTGTCATAAAGGGACTTTCCCCGGCAGACAGGGACGAATACTACGATGCCCTGGAGAAAGGGGGCATCGGATTTCATGAAGGCTTTCCTCCCCCGGATGCGGATAAACTCCTGTCAAACCTGGAAACGGGGAATTTCAGCGGGCTGGAGAAAATGCTCTGCAGGAGCATCATCAACAGCCTTAACAGGGTCATTGCCGCTATGGCCGGAAGAACCGAAGGACTCCTGACTCTTGCCGACCTTGCGAAGGAGATGGAGGTTCAGCCTGTAACTCTCAGGAAGTGGATAGAAAGGGACAAGATGGTCGCCGTAATGAAAAACGGCAAACTCTACAGCAACAAAAGGCTGGTGT
>JAUSOU010000119.1 GCA_030656095.1 Thermovirgaceae bacterium
AGGGTACGATTTCCGAGTCACAAGGTGCCCCGAGCGCAGCGGCAGGGTACGAGTCACGCGTAACGAGTTACGGCTCCTCTGATCTCCTCCTCGAAGCTTTCCCTGTCCCTGAAGAGTATTGTCTTCAACCCCATGGAGGCAGCCCTTTCGATGTTCCCCTCATTGTCGTCCACGAAAAGGATCTCTTGAGGGTCGAGCCCGACTGCCGCGGCGAGGTCTGTGAAGGCCGTGGGGTCCTTCTTTGTCTTTCCGGTATCCCAGCTGTTTATGACCGGATCGAAGAGGTGCAGGAAAGGGGTCTCCAGGTCAAGTTCTTTGAGCCACCCCGCCTGGTCGGTGAGCATCGCTACAATATAGCCGCGCTCCTTGAGGGATTTGGCAAGTTCAAGCATCCAGGGGCGGACAACGAAGCGGGATAGGACCATCTCACGAAGGGTCGCGTCATCGGCATCGACTCCGGCGCGTTCTCTGAACATACCCCAAAAATCCTTTTCCGAGCAGACGCCCTCGACAAACCGTACTTCGAAGACCAGCCGGAAAGCCATTTTTATTGTCTCCCCGGGGTCGAGGCCGAACCTCAGGGCGAGGGTCCGCATCCCCTCGCGGAAACCCTCCTCGGCGATTACTCCTCCAAAATCAAAAGTAACGCATTTTACAGCCATGGGGCGCCTCCAGTGGATAAGTTGTATAGTATGTCAGGATTTTTTAAACCCGAAAAGTATAACATGGCGGTGATGGGAGGAGTTGCGTAAATGGTTTCAGGCGGTTTCGGAATGAAATGGTTCAAAGCAAGCGCCCGCCGGTACAGGTGGGTGGTCTGGAGCATAATGGCACTGGCATATATGGTCGTCTTCTTTCACCGGCTTGCCCCCGGCGTAGTGCGGGACGACCTGACCGCGGCCTTCGGCATCTCGGGTGCTGCGTTCGGGAATTTTGCCTCGATGTACTTTTACGCCTATTTGATCATGCAGATCCCGGTGGGTATGCTCGCGGATTCTCTCGGCGCAAGAAAAACTGCCTCCGCAGGGATACTCCTTTCCGGTATCGGCTCCATTATCTTCGGTTTTGCCCCGTCGATAGGATGGGCCTATGCTGGAAGGTTCATCGTGGGTATTGGCGTTTCGACCGTTTTCGTCTGCCTTCTGAAGTCTCTTTCCGAGTGGTACAGCGAGAAGGAGTTCGCCACCATGTCGGGTGTCACAACCCTTGTGGGTAATTTCGGAGGTGTAATAGCCCAGACACCTTTGGTCCTGATGGTCGGCCTGTTTACCTGGCGCCTGACGTTCGCCGGCATAGGAGTCATGTCCTTTTTTTTGGCCGCGGCATGCTTCTTTCTTATTCGTAACCGCCCCTCGGACATGGGTTTTTCTCCGATAAACCCGGCCGGTTCTGAGGGTGGGTCTTCCGTGGCCGACCTTCTCCCAGCCCTCAAGGCCGCGGTCTGCTCCCGGGCAATGTGGCCCGCCACGACGCTGGTAGCGCTCTTCGCGGGGGCCCAGCTCGCATTTACGGGGGCGTGGGGGGTTCCATGGCTCACCGATGTCTATGGGCTGCCCCGTCTCGAAGCCTCGGGAATTGTCTCGATCGTGATCTTCGGGGCGATGGCTGGGGGAGTGCTTGTGGGGAAGATCTCGGACATGCTGGGGTTGAGAAGACTGCCCCTGATATCCGTGAGCGCGGTCAATGTGATAGCCTGGGGCGTGATCGTCTTCTGGGGCTCCGGCAAACCCCCGCTGCACATTCTTAAGCCCGCCCTTTTTGTCATGGGTTTTGCATCGATGGCGCTTGTTCTCTGTATGGCGGTGGCCAAGGAAACGAACAGCCCGCGTTATACTGGTGTGGCGCTTTCTGTCCTCAACATGGGATCCTTCATCGGCATCGCGGCATTTCCACCTGTCATGGGGGCCATAATCGATCTTCTTTCGCCATGTGCCCCGGTGGTTCAGTACAAGGGAGCCCTCATGCTCTGCTTCGCGGGCGCAGTTATTGGCCTTCTGCTTTCATTCATGGTTCCGGAGACCAACTGCAGGAACGTGACGGCGGCAGAGGCTTCACCGACACGCTCCTGATCGTTCAGGTCAGCGCTGTTCGGTTTTTGCATCGGTGAATTTGTACAGGATGCCCCCACAACGGCCCGGCAGAACCCTGCTCTGTAAAGTTATCCTGTCGTCCT
>JAUSOU010000145.1 GCA_030656095.1 Thermovirgaceae bacterium
AATATGCCGGTTACGACGGGATTGTCGTAGAAGGCAAGGCAATCGAACCGGTTTATCTCTGGATCAAAGATGACCAGGTAGAGATCCGTAAAGCCGACATTCTTTGGGGCAAAAAAACCTATGAAACCCAGGATGAACTCCGCAAACTGGTCGGGGATCCCGACATAGCAACTGCCTGTATTGGCCCCGCTGGAGAAAAACTCGCCAGGGTAGCCTGCATCATCACGGGAGTGCATGCGGCCGGACGAGGTGGAATCGGTGCGGTAATGGGGTCGAAGAACCTGAAGGCTATAGCCGTAAAGGGGAGCGGCGGCGTCAAAGTGGCGGATTTCGATGCATTCCGTGAGTATTCGCGCGAAATCAGGGAACGTATTGCTGCGAACGCTGGAACCGGAACTGGTCTTCCGACATTCGGAACTGCTGCCGTTGTCGAAGTCAACAACAAACTGGGAATGCTCGGGACAAACAACTACCAGAAAGAAGAATTCGAGCACGCAGACTTGATAGGCGGCAAATATCTCAAGGAAAACTGCTTTGTCGCGAATGATGCATGCTTCGGTTGCCCCATAGCGTGCGCAAAAGTCAACAAGGCAAGAAAGGGATTATACGGCGATTACGTCACAGTGGGACCGGAATATGAAACCCTGTTTTCTCTCGGTTCAAATTGCGGAATCTCCTCCATCGACGCAATTATCGCCGCTGACCGTCTGTGCGATGAATACGGGATCGATACTGTCTCAAGCGGCGTTACGATTTCCATGGCCATGGAGTGTGCGGAAAAGGGCCTGATCGATTCGGGTTTCGCCAATGGCCTGGATCTCTCCTTCGGCAACTCCGAAACCATGGTGGAGTTGATAAAAAAGATCGGGGAGAGAGAGGGAATCGGCTGGATCATGGGAGAGGGGACAGTGCGCTTTGCCGAACACATCGGAAAAGGCGCCGACAAATACGCCATACAGGTCAAAGGTCTCGAAGTTCCCGCCCACTCGGCCCGCGGCCTCCCCGGGATGGCCATAGGTTATGCAACTTCCAACAGGGGCGGCACGCACCAGGATGGAAGGCCGACGGCGGAGAGAGCAGGAATAGTCGATCCCAACCAGATCGATGGGAAAGGAACATACCAAGTTCAGGTCCAGCGCATGACGACTTTCATGGATTCAATGGTCATGTGCCGAATGCTTGAAGGCATTTTCGGTCCTATTGGCCTCACAGAGGATCACACCCGACTGGTAAAGGTTGTCACCGGGTTGGATCTAAGGATCGAAGATCTGAAGGACATCGCCGACAGGATTTACGCCCTTGAGCGAGCAACAAATCTCAGGGAAGGAGAAAGCAGGTCCTCGGACACTCTTCCCTGGCGTTTCATGAATGAACCGATTCCAACAGGTGCATCCAAAGGAAAATGCATGCCGGAGGATGTTCTCAATAAACTTCTCGACGAAACCTACGACGAACGCGGATGGGACAGAAAGACCGGGTTCCCCCTGAAAGAAACGCTTCTCAGACTTAAACTTCCAGAGGTCGCCCAGGAGATTTACGGTGTCGGCACAAAAAACCACGGAGGAAGAGGTGAATCTCTTTGAAAATAGGATTCATAGGCCTTGGCAACATGGGAAAACCGATGGCCAAAAATCTTATCAAAGCAGAACACGAACTGACCGTTTTCGATGTCGTACCGGAAGTTCTGGCCGAATTCAAAAAGCTTGGAGCCGTAGTCGGCAACTCGCCTGCAGACACAGCGTCTCGTTCGGATCTTGTCATTACGATGCTGCCCAATTCTCCACACGTTGAAGAAGTTCTTTCCGGGGCAAAGGGTGTCTTTGAAGGAGCCAGAAAGGGAACTCTCATTATCGACATGAGTTCCATTTCGCCGCTGGTAACGAAGAAAATGTCGCAAATGGCCGTAGAAAAAGGCCTCCGGCTTATCGATGCCCCTGTCACCGGAGGTGTCGCCGGAGCTGAAAAAGGCCAGCTTGGAATCATGGTCGGTGCTTCTCCCAAAGATCTTGAAGCAGCAAAACCTATCTTCGAAGCTCTCGGTCGCTTCGTCCATGTCGGAGACGTCGGGACCGGCCAGACAGCGAAGATGTGCAACCAGGTGGTCGTAGGTTTGAGTCTTTGTGCCATTGCCGAAGCCTTCACACTGGGGGTCAAGGCAGGAATCGATCCTACGGTTCTACATCAAGTATTGAGTTCCGGATCGGCCCGCTCCTGGGCAATGGAAGTCCGGGTTCCTCAAGTTCTCGCAGGCAATTTTGAACCCGGATTCATGGTCAACCTGCAACACAAGGACATTTGCATCGCTCTGGATTCGGGCAAGGGGCTCAATGTTCCGCTCCCGTTCACTGCCTTGGCACAACAGGCTTTTGAGGCCGCCCGCGCAATGGGACTCGGGACAAAGGACCACTCGTCAGTAATCCAGGTTTACGAAAGGATCACCGGCATCAAAGTTTCCGAAGCAACAAAATCTGAGAAATAGGGGAGGTACGGAAAATGCGTAGGTTGAGTATTGTTTTGGCATTGGGTATTTTGTTGGTGGCTGTAATTTCGGGCGTTTCCTCTGCTGCGGTCATGAACGCAAAACTGGGACACGTGGGCGCACCCGATCATATTTTTGAGATCGGAGCACAGAAGTTCGCCGAGCTGGTGAAAGAGAAAACAGGAGGAACCGTCATCGTCCAGACATATCCGGGCGGTCAGCTTGGAGGAGACCGGGACATGATGGAAAGCCTCCAGATGGGCACACTCGAATTTGCGATAGAGGGACCCATCGACAGTTTTGTGCCCATGGCATCGATAATTCCTCTCCCGTATATGTGGAAGAGCCCGGAACACGTTTATGCTTTCCTTGACAGTCCTCTTTCGGACAAAGTCTACGAAGGCCTTGGAAAGATGGGCATCGTGCGACTTGCC
>JAUSOU010000086.1 GCA_030656095.1 Thermovirgaceae bacterium
CGACCTTCCCGGCGATCCTGCGAAGCGGATGGTCCCGTCGGATCCTTTCGGCAATGTTTATGTTGGTGTAAAAGATTTTGCCCTGATCCGGCTCCTGGATTCCCATCATGGAGAACACCCCCTGGCAGTATCCATTTTACCTTAAATTACCCCTTTTCCCCTTCATCTACGCCATTTGGGCAACAGGCCGTTAATGGAACAGGGAACAGGGAACAGGGAACAAAAAGAACGGTGAACGGCATGACCTCAAGCAACGTTTTTGGGATTACCCGATGGGGTGTATATGTCCGACAATCGGAATTATAATATCAGTGCAGGCTAAAGACAGATACTTTCAATGGAGGTTTTGCCAATGAATGATCGATCCGCAGGAATTGACGCAGTCCACTCTGGAGACCGTGTGATCGAGGGGATCACAAAACCGAAGGTTCCGCCGATCTACGCGAGTTCGGTATATGCGTTTGAGACCCTGGCCGATCTCGACAGCGTATTTGACGGCGAAAAACCGGGATACGTATATGCGAGGATGGGTCACCCTAACGCAGACCTTCTGGAGCAGACGGTCGCGGCTTTGGGGGGATGCCCAGTTTTGAGATCAGGGGAGGGGAAAGGGCTGCATCCCTCTTTGTGGCAAGGCTGAAGATGGTGGAACTGGTTCCCAGCCTTGCCTCGCTTTCGACAACGATCTCCCACCCGGCCAAGACTTCTCACAGATCTCTTTCCGAGGAACAGCGTCAGAGGGCCGGCATTTCGGGAGGGCTGATAAGGCTCTCCGCCGGGATCGAACCCGTCGAACCAGTTTGGGAAGACATATCGCAAGCGCTCGATTCGCTTGATCAGGCGGATTGAATTCCAGCAGGGAGGAATACTAATGACAACCAGAAGAGTTATTGCGACCTTTCCCCCTGACGTTCCGGGGGACGAAGCCGTAGCAAAGGCGATAGGGAATGCGGCTGCAATTTCCAGGATCGCGGAGAGGAATGATCCGGAACGCGCCTCGATGCTGAAACAGGCAGATGCCGTGATCTCCTTCATGATGCACAACGAACTCGACAGGGAAGATTACGCGCTTCTCAAGGAAGGGTGCCTGCTTCAGTCATTGCAGGCAGGAGTGGACGCTCTTCCCTTTGACGACATTCCGGAGAGAGTGGTTATTTGCGCCAACACAGGAGCATGGGCGGATCCGATGGCTGAGCACATACTGGGGATGATCCTGTCACTCGGGAAGTATCTCCAGAAGTGCCACAAACGCCTGGAAAATGGACAGTTCGACCGGAGCATCGTCAGCACGTGGTTTCGCGGAAAGACGTGCGGTTTTGTCGGTTACGGCGGGATCGCAAAAGCGGTGGCCAGGCTTGTGAGCCCCATGGGGATGGAAATAATTGCAGTCAACACAAGCGGAAAGACGGATGATCAGGTCGATTTCATAGGGGATATGAGAAGTCTTCAAAAGATACTGAAAGAATCTGATGTACTTGTCATAGCGGTACCTCTTACGAAGAAGACAAAGGGGATGATCGGGAAAGTAGAGCTCTCCATGATGAAAAAGGATGCCATATTCATCAACCCAGCACGTGGCGCCATCATCGACCAGAAGGCACTTTACGAACATATGAAGGCAAACCCCGATTTTCGAGTCGGGATCGATGCCTGGTGGGTGGAGCCTCACACGCACGGCGAGTTTCGGCTGGATCATCCGTTCTTTGAACTGGACAATCTGCTCGGTTCTCCCCACAACACCAACCTTGTAGACGGGATATTTCCGAAAGCCGTGAGGATGGGTGCCATGAATGTCAAAGCATTTCTCGAGGGACTTCCTCCAAGGGGAGTAATCGACAGAACTGATTACGAGTTTTAGGATGGCCGGGTAAGGCTGCTGCCTTGATCCATGATCAATTAAGGAGGTTGTTTTTGTGGGAGTTATTAAACCGTTCAGCTTTGAGCTTCCGACACGTATCGAATTCGGGGCCGGAGTATCTTCATCCGTCGCGGATGTTTTGAAGGAGATGGGGAAACAACGCCCCCTGGTTGTGACCGATGCCGGTCTTATGGACGCCGGCATCTTCGACAGAGTAAGGGAACATCTGGAGAGAGGCGGAATACGGTTCGAAGTTTTCAGCTCCGTGGAGCCTAACCCCAAGGACGTTAATGTCATGGAAGGCGCTTCCGCCGCGAAGGAGTTCGGAGCCGACTGCCTCATAGCGATCGGCGGAGGCAGCCCCATCGATTGCGCCAAAGGCATTGGGATCATTGCCACACACGGCGGAAAGATAAGGGATTACGAAGGGCGGAATGCAGTCAGAAGCGACACGCTTCCCATGATCGCGATACCAACCACCTCCGGGACCGGCAGCGAGGTCACATTCAGTTCGGTGATCACGGATACGGCAGAGAGGTTCAAGTTCAGCATAAGGCATCCGAGGCTTGCCGCAAGAGTAGCTCTATGCGATCCGGAGCTGACGGCGTCGATGCCGCCGATGCTCACGGCAGCAACCGGAATGGACGCACTGGTTCACGCGATCGAAGGTTTTACGGCAGTTCCCGCCGAGCCCATAGCGGATGCCTGCGCTCTCCACGCAATTGAGATTATCGTCAACTTCCTGCCGAGGGCGGTCCGTTCCGGAGAAGATATGGAGGCGAGGGCGGGGATGCTAATTGGAAGTGTTCTCGCAGGGATCTCTTTTTCGCACTCCGATGTTGCAGCGATCCACTGCATCGCCGAGGCGCTGGGGGGGATGTACGATGCTCCCCACGGAATGTGCAACGCTGTGGCGCTAGCTCCGGTTATGGAGTTCAACATGCCCTACTGCGTTGAGAGGTACTCGCGGGTCGCCGCTGCTATGGGGCACTCATTCAAAACCGCAGAGGAAGGGGCGGAAAAGGCCGTTGAGCACGTAGCAAAACTTACCCGGGAAGTGGGGCTTCCCTCATTCAGGTTGCTTGGTGTCAGGGAAGAGGATATGGAGATTATTGCCGAAAACTCCGCCAAAAACGGAAGCAACTCCAGCAACCCGAGGCCGATGGGGAAGAAGGAGTATCTGGAACTGTTGAGAAAGATGGGGTAAAGGGGCGTGAATCGTTAGTCGTACCCTTCGCTACGCTCGGGCACTTTGTAAACCGTGAATCGAAGAGGCAAAGGCGAAAAATGTTAGTCAATGAAGGATATTCCAGAAATCAAGATTTACGCTCTTGCCATTGTGCCTGGTTATCCGGTTCACGATTTACGGGTTTTCTGGCCCTCGCGTTCCCCAGGCACCTTCTTTGTCTGCGGTTTCGTAGAGGCGGTCGAGGATCTCGGCGAAGACGGGGTCGGTTTCGCGTGGAAAGGCCGTTCGGGAGAAGGTCCTTTCTTTGCCGATGCCGTTCTCCTTCCAGGATTTCCCCCCGGAGATGCAGTTCTGGGCAAACCCCTGGATATTGTCGAGAGCTTTCGCGAAGCGTGATTCGGGGGTTTTGGTTTCCTCGAACTCGTCCCAAAGGGCGCGAAACTCTTTCCCGAGATCGTCGGGGAGCATGCCGAAGAGTTTTTTCGCTCCTCGCTCCTCGCGTTCCCGCTGTCCATCTATCCCTTTGTCATCGTAGGCGTAGGTGTCACCGGCGTAGATCTCTACAAGGTCGTGGGTCAGGACAAGCTTCAATGTTTTGAGCAGATCATTCTCGAATCCGATCTCGCGATGCAGAAGCATCGCCCATATCGCAAGGTGCCACATGTGTTCGGCGATGCTTTCACGGCGGCTTCCGTCTCCCAGGTAGCCTTTCCTGAGGATGTTTTTCGCTCCGTCCGTGGTTTTCAGAAAATCAAGGATCTGTTCCGTTCGGGAGTCCATTGGAGTACCTCCTGTTTGACGGAAAAAGGGCTTTGTCCCAAAAGGGACTTTGCACCGCAGAAAATGCGGGACTAGGCAATTGAAATTGAATGCAATATATTAATTCAAGTGGCATAGCCCGGACAGGAGCCCAACCATATGACCTGACTGAGCCTGTTTTTCAAATCCAGACCAACGGGAGGTAACTTTTTATGAAGATAGACCCGAAATACCTTGATATTCCTGAACGCAGAAAAGAGTTTCCGTCCCTTGCCAGAAAGCATATGGGCTTGCCTCTTGCCTTTTTCGACGGTCCCGGGGGGACGCAGGTTCCACAATCGGTCATTGATGCAATAGTCTCCTATTATTGTACCTGCAATTCGAATACCCACGGATTCTTCGTCACGACCAACGAATCTGACAGGATCCTTGAAGAGACCCGAGAGGCGGCCGCCGCGTTTTTAGGAGCTACAAGCGGGAAGAATATTTCCTTCGGCCACAACATGACTACACTGAACTTCACCCTGAGCAGGGCTATAGGCAAGGCGCTGGTTCCCGGCGACGAAATCCTGATAACGCAGCTCGATCATGAGGCGAACAGGGGTCCGTGGCTGGCCCTTCGCGATGGGGGTATCGTCGTCAGGGAGGTGCGCCTTCTTCCCGGAGGTACTCTCGATTACGAAGATTTCAGGGAAAAGATCGGAGAGAACACCAGGCTCGTGGCAATGGGTTTTTCCTCCAATGCCTTCGGAACCATCAACGATGTGGAGAAGGTCCGGGGATTGACCCACAAGGCAGGGGCATGGCTGCTTGTCGACGCTGTTCACTATGCCCCTCATTTTCCGATAGACGTCAACGCCCTCGGTGTGGATTTTCTGCTTTGCTCTGCATACAAGTTCTACGGGCCGCATATAGGGCTGCTCTATTCGAGGGAGGGGCTCCTGGACAGCCTTCCCGCATTCACCCTCCGAACCCAGGAACAGCAAGCTCCCTACCGGATAGAGACCGGGACCCTCAACCATGCCGCCATCGCCGGAGTGAAGGCAGCAATAGAGTTTATAGCCTCTTTTGGAAGCGGAGGAACTTTCCGGGAAAAGATCGTAAGTGCCATGGAACGTTTAGGGGAGTACGAGCACATCCTGGGGAAGGAGATATACGAGGGGCTTAAAAGAATCGACGGGGTTACCATCGTGGGAACCTCTTTCGATACATCCAGGAGAGCGCCGACGGTTTCCTTCACAATGGATGGATTTGACCCCATCGAGGTCTGCAAGCTTCTGGATAAACGTGGTATCTGCGCCTGGGACGGGAACTTTTACGCGATTCGGCCCATAGAGGTTCTAGGACTTCTGGAAAAGGGCGGGGTAACCAGGGTAGGAGTTTCACTCTACAACACCGGGGAAGAGATAAAAAGACTTCTGGAGGCTGTGGCGGATATTTCGAGCGGCGCGCTCTCGCAGGCCTGCAAATGATGAAGGCGCTTTTCATAGGTTTCGGCAACGTCGGAAGGACTATTGCCAGGATCCTGACAGTTGAAAGGTCCCGTTTCCCGGGGATGTACCCTCTTGATGATCTTGTGCCTGTCGGCATCGTCACCAGAAGAGGGGGTTCCCTCGTCGACCCGGAGGGGATTGACCTCCGCCTGGCACTGGAGGAGATAGAGTCAAAGGGGCGGTTTCCGAAGGCGCACCCCGGTTATTCGGAAATTTCCGGGGAAGAGGCGGCCAGGACACTGGATTATGACGTTATTGTAGAACTTTCGACGCTCTCCGTTGAGAACCGCGGGGAACCGGCGGCCACCCATATCAGGACGGCTTTGAGCCGGAAACGTCATGCCGTCTCCGCGAACAAGGGGCCTGTCGCTTTTTCCTACAGGGAACTTTCCGGATTGGCCGAGTCGGCCGGCAAGAAGTTTCTCTTCGAGACTACAGTAATGGATGGGGCTCCCGTCTTCAATCTCCGGGAGTTCTGCCTGAAAGGGTGTGTTGTTACCGCGTTTGACGGTATTCTTAACTCGACGACCAACTACATCCTCTCCAGGATGGAGGAGGGGGCCGATTTTGCCGACGCTGTCAGGGAGGCCCAGGAGACAGGTGTTGCAGAGGCGGATCCGCGGAACGATATCGACGGATGGGATGCCGCGGCCAAGGTGGCAGCCCTTGCAAACGTTCTTCTCGGCGCAGAGATGACCCCTCTTGACGTTGACAGGCAGGGCATTGCCGGGGTCACCGCCGGGGACATCAGGAAAGCGGCGCTTTCCGGGAACCGGCTCAAGCTTGTTTGCAGGGCCTGGAAGGACCGGGGGAAGGCCTTTGGCAAGGTCGGGATCGAAGAAGTTCCCGCCACTCACCATTTTTCCCTAGTTTCCGGAGAAGGTGCCGTTCTCAGGATCCATACCGACCTGATGGGCCCCATCCTGGTCACCCAGGAGAAGCCTGATCTTTATGACACGGCATACGGAGTTCTGGGCGATCTCATCTCCATACGCCAACTCTATTAGTGGATCATAATTCAATGTATCCATTGCCCGGCCGGGGCATCCATGTTATAAATGAAAACATTACAAATTGAGTTTTCAAGGAGGGGTTATTATGGCAAACGGGAAGACTATGAAAAACCTTGAGGCAGCTTTTTCGGGTGAGTCACAGGCCAACCGGAAATACCTGGCTTTTGCGAAAAAGGCCGACGAAGAGGGATTCCATCAGGCAGCGAAACTTTTCAGGGCCGCCGCGGAGGCAGAGACAATTCACGCGCATACGCACCTTAAGTCAATGGGTATGATCAAATCGACAGCCGAGAACCTGGATTCCGCCGTAGCCGGCGAGACGTATGAGTTCAAGAGTATGTATCCCGGTTTCATCGAAGATGCCAAAACAGAGGGTGAAACTCAGGCAGAAAAATCATTTCGCCTTGCCAACGAGGCGGAGAAGGTTCACGCCGATCTTTATATCAAAGCCAGAGAGACCCTCGGCTCAGAGGAACCTCTTGATTATTTCCTCTGTACTGTTTGCGGTCATATTGCGGAAAGGGAAGCGCCGGAAGCCTGTCCTCTATGCGGAGCCAAAAAGCAGGCCTATAGACTGGTAGAGTAGGTATCTGGCGCGGGGATGACCAAGGAGGCTGGATCATGAAAAATGTAAGGTCAATTACAATGAAAGGCAACTCCATGACCCTTGTCGGCCCATCCCTGGCGGTGGGTGAGAAGGTGCCCGGTTTCACAGTTCTCGATCAGTCTCTAGGGGCGGTTACGCTGGATGATTTCAAGGGAAAGATCAAGGTGATCTCCGTTACGCCGTCTCTCGACACTCCGGTCTGCGATCTGCAGGCGCACTGGTTCAACGAAGAGGCTGCTGCCCTTCCTGAAGATGCGGCGGTGATAAACATAAGCATGGACCTTCCTTTTGCGATCAGGAGGTTTTGCATTGCAGGGGGTATCGATGCAGTAAAGGTCTACTCCGATCACCGGGAGGCATCTTTCGGAACTGAATGGGGAGTCCTGATAAAGGAACTCAGGCTTCTTGCCAGGGCGGTTTTCGTTGTGGATAAAGAAGATGTTCTCCGCTATGCAGAGATAGTTCCCGAGGCCACGAACCCGCCAGATTATGATTCTGCTATGGCGGTTCTGAAAGATATCCTTTAAAGCACTTTATGGGGCTTTTTTTGATCCGCACACATCGGGATGCTGTATAGTGTTTCAGCAAAACAGAACTGCGGAAGAGGTGAAGTCGTGTACAAGATAAGGGTTCTGCACAGCGAGGATCTTGTCAGGCTCCTGACAATGAAGGATGTCGTTGCCGCAGTCGAGACAGCCTATGAACAGTATTCAAACAAGGAAGCAGGACTCTTTCCCGTCATTGTCCACGAATTCGAGCCTGGGATGCGCGAAATGGATATCAAATCAGGCTATCTTTCAGGAACGGGTCTTGCTGGTCTGAAGTTGATAGGGTATGTGGCTGACAATCCTGACAAAAGAAGAATTCCCGCAATTTCCGGTCTGGTGGTTGTTATCAGTATAGAAACGGGCAGACCGGTTGGCATCCTGGACGGTATGATCATAACCAACATCAGGACAGGTGCCGCAGGGGCTATAGGGGCCAAATATCTTGCGAGAAAGGATTCCGAGAATGTTCTCGTCGTTGGTTCCGGAGCACAGGGTAGAGCCCAGGTCAGGGGATTGCTGAGTGTGCTTCCAGACATACGCAGAATCTGGATTGCTGGCAGAGACGGGAATAAACTTGCGACCTATGTTGAGGAGATGTCCTCCGAGTACGTAAATGTGTCGTTCGAGGCGGTATCTATGAATGATCTGGGGTCCAAAGCAGCTAAATCCGATATTATCGTAACCTGTACACCCGCACATGAACCTTTTATAAGGAAAGAATGGATCAGACCCGGAACGCATATAAATGCTGTAGGGGCTGATTTTCCCGGGAAACAGGAGATCGATGAGACGTTGCTCCCCCAGGTGAGACTGGTAGCTGACTGCAGGGTCCAGACCCTTGAGCTGGGAGAGATGCAGACCGCATACAGAAAAGGACTTATAAGCGAGAATGACGTCGATGAGATAGGTGAGATAATCTCCGGTTCTGCTCCAGGCAGGGAGTCATCCGACGAGATAACGCTTTTTGACGCCACGGGAATGGCGCTCCAGGACATAGTCACCGCAAACCTTGCTCTTACAAGAGCCAGTGAACAGGGAATCGGCTCTCTGGTAATGATGTAGGCGTCAGGAAGGAGACTTTCTTTATGAAGATGATCGAACCGACCATAACCGATATACTCCAGGCCAGGAAATTTCTGGAGGGAAAGATCCGCCAGACTCCCGTGGAAATATCCCCCGGCCTGTCAGATATTTCGGGAGCAGATGTCTTTCTGAAGTGGGAGAATCTACAGATCTGCGGATCCTTCAAGGTCAGGGGCGCCCTGAACAGAATGTATGCTCTTAGCGATACTGAAAGAAGGCGCGGAGTAATCACTTCTTCCTCCGGAAACCACGCTCAGGGAGTTGCAATGGCCGCAAGTCTTCTTGGTATAAGAGCCGTCATTTATGTTCCTGGTTCATGTCCCCAGACAAAGAGAGATGCAATAATTTCAAGAGGCAAGGGCATGGTGGAACTTCGGGTTGTAGGTCGCTTCTACGATGAAGCTGAGGTCGAAGCAAAGACAGTCTCAGAGAAGGATGGGCTTGTATATATATCTGCCTACGAGGATTATCACGTCGTCTGTGGTCAGGGGACCCTCGGAGTGGAGTTCATTATGGAAGTTCCTGATCTTGAAGTTCTGGTCGTGCCAATCAGCGGTGGCGGGCTTATATACGGTATTGCAACCGCTGCAAAAGCTCTTTGCCCAGGGATTGAGGTTATCGGAGTTCACGCAGACACGAATCCCACATGGAAAGTTGCCTGGGAGAGGGGGGAGGTAGTCCCGGTGGATGAGGAGGATACCTACGCGGACGCACTCTCTGGAGCAGCCTCACCCGTGCTTTTCCCGTCGATCAGAAAGGTCGTAACCAGGCTGGTTTCGGTCTCGGAGGAAGAGATCGCAAGAGGGATTGCCTTTCTGCACTCGAAGCACCATCAAGTTGCAGAAGGAGCAGGTGCCATAGGAGTCGCAGCTCTTCTTGCAGGAAAGATACAATGCAGCGGAAGGAAAACCGGAATTGTTATCAGCGGAGGAAATATCGGAGATAAAACCTTACTGAGAGCCATTGCTGAAGCTGGAGGTGAAGCATGACCAAAGAAATACAGAATAGTGAGGGCAAGGATGAAAAAAGCAGGCGGTCGCCCATAACCACTCTTCTTTTCATTACCGTGACACTTGCCCTTGCTGTAAAAATGGTCATCCGGATACCAGCCGCAAGGGAATTCTTTTCAGGTTACGGTAAATTCATATTCCTTCCGGTTCTGGTTTTTCTGGGTTACATTGGGACCCAAAGGAAGAAGTAGACATGTCTCCCTGAAATGCACCAAGTTCCTCAAGTCGTCCCTGTATGAGGGATATGACCTGAGCCTTTCTACTCAGCCAATCTGGTGCGATCAGCTCAGGAGGATCCGCGTCAGCTGAAAGGCGCTGTATCAAAACGTCTCCCGGTATAACCCTGATGGCATGCACAACTTCCGATACATAATCCTCTTTGATTATAGGGACAAAGGAGCTTTCCAGATAAAGCTTTTCCAGCATCGTCCCCCTGAGCACATGAAGCGGATGGAACTTCAGTGCCTGAACTCCGCGCTCTGCCAGCCAGCGCGATGAATGGCTTAGCTGCAGAGATCTTTCACCCGGAATACCAGAGATAAGATGGGCGCAAACGAATATTTTTCTTCCTGCAGTCCTGGCAACGGCGTCTTCTATCTCCTCCAGGTCATGTCCCCGGCTCAGCCACTTCAGACCGGACGGATCGATCGTCTGGACCCCCAACTCCAGCCAAACGTCGATACTGTTTTTTTCTCCGAGCCGTTCCATGATGTCGAGGATATCATCGGGAACCTGGTCCGGTCTGGCACCTATGGCTATGCCTGCCACCCTGCCGATATTCCTCGAAAGAGCAAGCGTGCTTTCAAGAGTTTCCCTGAACTTTTCCGGAGTGGTGTTGGTAGGGGAGTAGCTTTGGAAATAAAGGAGCGCCATGGTGGTTCCGCTGACACGATCCAGCCTCCCGAAACCCCGGCGGATCTGGCTTCCCAGGTTTTCTCCCCTCAGGAAAGCACCTGACCCTCCACCGCGGGCGTCACAGAATATGCAGCCTCCACTTACGAGACCTTTGCGGTTCGGACAGCCGGCCCCGGAGTCAAGGGAGATCTTTTGAACCCTTGTACCCCAGCGTTCCCTGAGCCAGCGAGACCAGCTGTTATATCTGCACAAAGCTTCAGGCACCCTTTATTTTGCCTCGAATGCGGATTCGGGCGCTACGGGGAGGCCTGCAAGTTCGGATCTTGATGCCGCAACCTTCTGCATGCCAGCCGCTGTGTCGTTCCAGAGGTTTTCATGAATCCTTTCGTCGGAAAGAGCGATTATCCTGGCGGCAAAAAGTGCCGCATTCCTTGCGGAATCGATGCCCATAGCCGCAACGGGGACTCCGGGGGGCATCTGTGCGATAGAGAGAAGAGCTTCCAGGCCTCCCAGGGTTCCCGCGCTTACGGGGACGCCTATGACGGGCAGAGTGGTATGGGCGGCGATAACTCCCGGAAGCGCCGCGGCCAGGCCTGCAACGGCTATGATGACCCGCAGGCCCCTTGATTTGGCGTTTTTGGCGTAATTTGCCGAGTCTGCCGGGGTCCGATGTGCCGAAGACACGGTTATCTCGAATGGGATGCCCAGAGATTCCAGCGCCTCAGCAGCCTTGCGGCCTGATTCGAGGTCGGAACGCGATCCCATTATTATTCCGACAAGCGGTTCATTCATCGTGTTTCACTCCTTTTCCCAGAGCTATGTCCTTTCTGTAAAAGGCTCCTTCAAACCTGATATCGTCAAGAGCGGAATATGCTCTGGCTCTGGCCGAAGGAAGATCGTCTCCGGTTCCAACTACGGTAAGAACCCTTCCGCCAGAGGATACGGTCTGGCCTGCTCCGTTAATTGTGGTCCCCGAATGGAAAACAATCACACCATCTTTTCCGGAGGCTCTTTCGAGCCCGGAGATGGGGAAGCCTTTCTCATAATAACTTGGATAACCTTTCGAGGCCATGACGACTCCCACGGCAAACCGGGATGTGGACTCCGCGACTGTTTTTCCAAGGCTGCCGTTTGCACTGGCCAGGGCGAGAGCGGCGAAATCTCCCCCGAAAGCGGGAAGGACCGCCTGAGTTTCGGGGTCTCCCATTCGTACATTATATTCCAGGACCCTGATGCCCCCGCTTTGGTCAACCATCAGCCCGCAGTAAAGAACGCCCCTGAACGGTATGGAATCCAAAGCAAGCCCTCGTACCGTTGGTTCCACTACCTGGAAGGAGACTTTCTGCAGGAAGGTGTCGTCAGCCCATGCGACCGGTGAATAGGCTCCCATACCACCGGTGTTTGGGCCTTTGTCTCCGTCGAATGCTCTCTTGTGATCCTGGCTTGAAGGCAGAAACCTGAAAGTGCTGCCGTCCGTAACTGCAAGAACGGTCAACTCTTCTCCCGGAAGAAAATCCTCGATGACGACTTTTCGTCCGGATTCCCCGAGGATCTTTCTTTGGAGAAGATTGATGCATATCTCCCTTGCCTCGAGAAGGGTACCCAGCACGAAAGCCCCCTTTCCGGCGGCAAGCCCGTCGGCCTTGACGATATATGGGGGTGTTCGTTTACAGAGGGCGGCATCGGCCTGCTCTACAGTTTCGCAGATGTCGAAATCCGCGGTTGGGATGCCGTGTCTGGCCATGAAAAGCTTGGCGAAGGCCTTGCTTCCCTCCAGCCTGGCCCCCAGTGCGCCGGGGCCGAAAACGGGGATCCCCCGCTCCCTGATAAAGTCTGCCACTCCTGCAACGAGAGGGGTCTCAGGCCCTATAACCACAAGATCTGGCGATAGTTTTTCTGCCAGATCAAGGGCCTTTTCGGGATCCGAGGGGTCTATATCGTGAATTTTCGCGAGACTCGCAATTCCGGCATTGCACGGCGCGCAGTGGATCTCTCCGACAAGCGGAGACCTGGAGAGAGCCCAGGCCATGGCGTGCTCTCTGCCGCCCCCCCCGTAAAGAAGGACTCTCATGGCTTCGCCCCTTTCTTCAGTGCCGGAAAGTTCTCCAGCCGCTGGTAAACATGCTTATCCCGAGTTTCAACGCTGCCTGGCAGACCTCTTCGTCCCGCACAGATCCTCCCGGCTGGATTACGGCGGCAACACCGGCTTTCGCCGCGGTCTCCAAGCTGTCGGAAAACGGGAAAAACGCGTCCGAGCCCATGACCGACCCCATAGCCTTTTCCCCAGCCTGATGGCATGCCCAATAAACTGCGTCTATCCGGCTGGTGAATCCTCTTCCGAGACCGACAGTTGCGCCATCTTTTACGAGCGAGATTGAGTTGCTCTTCCCCAGTGCTGCCGCCTTCCATGCGATGATCATATCTTCCCAGAGATCCGGTCTTGGAGACCCCGTCCAATCTCCGGAATCGGGGCGGGGGAGCGGGGGCAATGCGTCGTCCTGCAGAAGGGTCCCACCCCAGGTGTTGACCATGGAGGGTTCCAGGTTCATCTTTCCGTTCCATTCCACAACGCGAAGGTTCGGCCTTTCCGTCGCAAGGAGCCTTGTCGCGCCTTCCTTGAAGGAAGGCGCGACAAGGACCTCTGCGAATTGCAACATAACGCCCCGTGCCGCAGGTTCGTCAACCTCCCGGGTGAAGGCGATGATACCCCCGAAAGCCGATAGCTGGTCGCACTCGAAGGCCTTTGAGTAAGATCCGGCGGCATCGGAATCAACCGCTATCCCGCAAGGAGTCGTGTGCTTGATGATGATGCACGCGCAATCTGACTGGAAGAGGGCCATGCTCCTCATTGCGCAGTCCATGTCCAGGATGTTGTTGTATGAGAGAGGCTTGCCCGAGATCTGTTTCCAGGAGGCGACGTCCAGCGGGTTTGAGTAGAGCGCTGCCTTCTGGTGAGGGTTCTCTCCGTAACGCAATTCCAATCTTCTCTGCAGAGGAAGCACCGTCATTGCCGGAGTGTTGTCTCTTCCGGTTCCGCAGGAGCGTGAAAGTCCTTCTTGTATTGTAGCGTCATAGCAGGCCGTGCGCAGAAAAGCCTTGATGGCAAGGGCTTCCCTCGTCTGAAGGGTTACGTCCCCTTCTGAGCTTATCTCCGAGATGACGGTTTCGTAGTCGTCTGGGTCCGTTACGGGGACAACGTATCTGAAATTCTTTGCGGCCGCCCGGAGAAGAGTGACTCCGCCGATATCAATGTTCTCCAGAAGGTCGTCAAGCGAGGCCCCGCCCCGGAATGTTTCCTCAAAGGGGTAGAGGTTGCAGACGACCATATCGATCATCGGTATTCCGAACTTTTCCACGTCGGCAAGATCCGTTTCGAAGTTGCGGCGGGCCAGAATGCCCCCGAAGACAGAAGGGTGCAGTGTCTTTACCCGTCCGCCAAGCATGTGGGGGTATCCGGTAAAGTCCTCCACGTCTCTGACTGCGATGCCCGCTTCCCTTATGTGCCTGGCCGTTCCAGAACTGGATACTATTTCCCATCCCAGTTCCTCCAGTCCTTTTGCCAGTTCGGTTACGCCCCGTTTATCGAAAACGGAGACAAGCGCCCGTTTGGGCATGTCGATCTCCCCTTTTAAGGTATCTTTTACCTGGAAGGATCCAGGAGGTGTATCAGGGTTCTCGTGTAAAGGATCTGTTCCGCCTGGTGGATCCTCTCTTCCAGATCCTCGATCGGCTCGCCTGGAAATATTCTCACGGGTTCCTGTGCAAGGATCTTTCCGTGATCGACCTGTTCATCGACGAGGTGAACCGTGACGCCGGTCACCATCACGCCGTGATCAAAAGCACGTCTTATAGAGTCTTTGCCAGGGAAGGCAGGAAGCAGTGATGGGTGGATATTGACGATCCTGCCTCTTCTTCTCAAGACAAACCCGGGGGAGAGAACTCTCATGAATCCGGCAAGAATGAGCCATTCGGCCCGGGAGTCCGAGATGAGTCTGTCGAGGTGCTCTTCAGCTTTGTATTTCCCTAGAGCTGCGTACGGGAGAAGATGGGTTTTCAGCCCGAGTTTTTCCGCATCCGCAAGGCCCGGGGCTTCGGGGTTGTCGCAGGCCACAAAGAAAACCTCGGCATTCAGAAGCCCCCCCCCGCAATTGCGCGCCAAGGCCAGCATGTTGCTTCCCCTTCCAGAGATCAGTATAGCGATGCGCCTTTTCATCTGCCAACTTCACCGATCTCGATGAGTTCCTCGTTTTCTATTTCAGAGAAAAGCTCGATGAGTTCAGTCGTTCTGTTTTTCGGTGCAACCAGAACGAAGCCAATGCCCAGATTGAAGACCTTGCGCATCTCATACACGTCGACGCCTCTTGTTTCGATCAGCCTGAAAATCGGAGGCTCATCCCAGGAAGAAAAATCCACCCGGGGTTTAAGCCCTTCGGGAAGTATCCTCTGGACATTTTCCTCGATGCCGCCTCCCGTTATGTGGGCCATACCCCTGATCATTCCCGCCGAAGAAGCCAGAGAGGCTTGGGAAACGTAGAGCCTTGTCGGGGTCATGAGAGTTTCGGCCAGGGTTTCGCCGGCTCCGGGGACCACTGAATCGAGCGGCAGCGGGTTCTCCCCCTCCAGAAGACATTTCCTGATCAGGCTGAAGCCGTTGCTGTGGACTCCGGAGCTTCGAAGGCCAAGGATGACATCTCCAATGGAGCTGTTTTTTCCGTCGACAAGATCGCTTTCGTGAACCGTACCGACTGCGAATCCCGCCAGATCGAAAGCTCCGCCCTTATAGACATCGGGCATCTCCGCTGTCTCTCCGCCGAGAAGGGCGCATCCGCAGGATGCGCAGGCATCCACTATTCCTTCCATTATTGGGCCGAAAACATCCGGATCGAGGAAGCCGCAGGCGATGTAGTCGAGGAAAAAGAGAGGCTTTGCCCCGCAGGTGACGAGGTCGTTAACGTTCATAGCTACGAGGTCCTGGCCGAGACCGCGGAAAATATTCGTTGCGCGGGCAACTTCAAGCTTTGTGCCGACGCCGTCGGCGCAGGCGGCAAGTATCCTTTTGTCTCCCAGGTTGTAAAGTCCCGCGAATCCGCCGATCCCACTCCTGACATCAGGGCTTCCTGCTTTATGGCCGATCTTTTTAAGGAAGTCGATCCAGGCGTTGCTTCTTTCGAGGCTTACCCCCGCTTTTTCATAGGTCCAGCCCATCGTTTTCGCTCCCCTCCAGATAGTCTCCAGTGAAGCATGCGGTGCATACATCCGAGGGGGGGAGCCCTATCGCCGATACCAGGTCCTCCGTTCCGAGGTAGTCGAGGGAGTCGGCACCTATCTCCCGGCGGAGGGTGTCGATATCGAGCCTGGCAGCAGCGAGCTCCTCGCATGTCGGAGTATCGATCCCGTAATAACAGGGAAACCGTACAGGAGGAGAGGCGATCCTTATGTGGACCTTGTCGGCACCGTCCTGCCGTATCATCGAAATTATGCGCTGGACCGTTGTTCCCCTGACGATGGAGTCATCGACCACGGCCAGCTCCCTGCCGCTGATAAGGGACTTGATCGGGTTGAGTTTAATTCTCACCCCCAAAACACGGACCCTCTGGGTGGGCTGGATGAACGTCCTCCCGATGTACCTGTTCCTGACGATGGCGGTCTCGTAGCGCTTATTTGAGCACTCGGCGAATCCCATGGCCGCGATCGTGCCGCTGTCCGGCATGCCGGTGACAATGTCCGCATTGGGGCAGGGCGAGCTCCCGGCAAGCCTGCAACCGAGCGCTTTTCTTACTTCATAGACCGAACGTCCGTCGATTACGCTGTCGGGCCTTGCGAAGTATACGTATTCAAAGGCGCAGGAGTACCCGCGAGAGACCTTGAGAGGTATCCTGATGCTTTTCAAGCCGTTTTCGTCGATGACGACTATCTCCCCCGGTTCCACGTCTCTTACAAGGGTCGCTCCGACGATATCAAGAGCGCAGCTTTCGGAGGCGACATAGATTATGTCGCCCCTGCGTCCCAGCACGAGAGGCCTGAAACCCCACGGGTCCCTGGCAGCGACCAGCCTGTTCCCGAGAAGGACCGCCAGGCTGTAGGCGCCGCGAAGCCGCCGCAGGGCGTCGACAAGCGCGTCGAGCGGAGGCTTGTGCGACTGGTGGGCCATGAGATGGATTATGGTCTCGGTGTCAGTGGTGGACTGGAATATGGCCCCCCTGGACTCGAGCATCCTGCGAATTCCGGATGCGTTCGTTATGTTGCCGTTGTGGGCAATGGCAAGGGATCCCATGGAATAGTTGGCGCTTATCGGCTGGGCGTTGGACAGATCGGAGGCACCTGTGGTCGAGTACCTGACATGACCTATCGCCGAGCTTGCCATGATCGTCGAAAGGTGCTGCTGATCCAGCGCGATATGCACAAGCCCCATGCCTCTGAAGGAGAGAACATTTCCCTCTGCGCCTTCGCTCCACGCAATTCCGGCCGACTCCTGCCCCCGATGCTGGAGGGCGTAAAGCCCCAGGTAAACATCTTCAAGAACCGAGTCTCCGTTTTTGCAGAAGGCGCCAAAGACTCCGCACATGTTCTCACCTCCTCCAGATCTGTTCAAGATGATGGAGCGGAATGTTCATCACTGTTCCCATTGACAGTTCGCTGCCACCGGCCTCGCCTATCCTGATGACAGGAATTCCGGACCAGGCCGAGATGAATTGATTTTCGCAGGACGGGGGAACGGAGTAGAGAGCCCTGGCCCCGCCCTCTCCGAAAAGCAGCTCCGGCAGCTTTGCGGAAACCGGTATGTCAAGCCTTATACCCCTTCCGGATGCTATGCATGTTTTTGCCATCGATATGAGCAGTCCTCCTCCGGCAATGGCACGGCCGGAGGAGGCAAGGTTTTCCCGGGAAGTCTTCAGGGCGGACCGCATGAAGGCTACCTCCCGCTCAGGGAGGTAGTCGAACGGCGTGGATATCGGCTCCATTCCGGTTCTCCTGGCTAAGTGGCTGCCGTTGAGCGTCGCCCCGGAGGTTCCCGCAAGGAATATAAGGTCCCCATCCCGGAGGGTGGATTCGCGGAGTAGGTTTTCGGTTTTTTCATACAGTCCCACCACGCCGACAAGCGGAGAGGGGAGTATTCTGCTGCCCGTGCTTTCGTTGTAGAGGCTTACGTTGCCGGAGACCACAGGGCACACCAGATCCCTTGCCACCGCCGCAAAGCCTTCGACAGATCGGCTGAGGACCCAGAAGTTCTCCGGGTTTTCCGGAGAGGGGTAGTTGAGGCAGTTTGTCATTGCGAGATGTTCGGCGCCGCTTACCCAGAGCGGCCTGAGAGCCTTCAGAAAGGTCTCTGCCGCCCCGGTGAAGGGGTCGATATCGCACTTCCAGGGATCCACTTCCATTGTCAAGCCTATCAATCTTCCGTTTTCACGGATGCGGATAACGGAAATGCCGCTTCCGGGAGGGATGACTGTGTTGGTCTGGACCATGTAGTCGTATTGGTGGTATATTTCCGATTTGTCCGCAAGGTTCGGGTCGCCCAGCATTCCGAGAAGTTGATCAAGGATGTATCCGGGCTGATCTGCTGAAGGGGCGGCCGTTCTTTGCATAATGGTTTTTTCGGCTGGCTTCCGGGATGGCCAGGGCAGAACCGGACAGCTCCCGCCGACCATTCCGGCGGGGAGGCTCACGATCATCTCATCTTTGTCCATTATGACGAACAATCCGTCGTCCGTTATCTCCCCGATCGGCGCACATTCGAGTTCCCACTTCCTGGCGGTTCTTTCGATCTCGGGAAGGTTCTCCGGTTCCGCGATCAGGAGCATCCTCTCCTGCGATTCGGACAGCGCGATCTCCCACGGTTTCATGTTCTCCTCGCGCAGGGGCACGAGGTCGGAACGGATCACTATTCCGGTCCCGCTTTTTGCGGCTATCTCGCTTGAAGACGATGTTATTCCTGCCGCTCCCATATCCTGCATGCCAACGATGAGCCCTCTGGAGTGGATATCCAGACAGCACTCTATCAGAAGTTTTTCGACGAAGGGATCTCCGATCTGTATCTTGGGGCGGCTTGATCTGGTGTCGTCGGTCAGCTCCGAAGAGGCGAAGGCCGCTCCCGCAATTCCGTCCCTGCCGGTCCTCGAGCCAACCAGTATCGCCAATTGGCCGGGTTTTGCGGTCTTTGAGCTTACAACTGAATCCAGCGGGACTATTCCGACGCACATGGCGTTTACCAGAGGGTTCCCGTTGTAGCATCCGTCGTAAATGGTTTTGCCTCCTACCGTCGGAACTCCGACGGCGTTGCCGTATCCGGCTATTCCCTTCACGATGCCTTCAGCCAGAGAACGGGTGTGCGCGGAATTCCCGTCTCCAAGGCAGAGCCCGTCCAGAGTGGCGACAGGTCTGGCTCCCATCGCCAGTATGTCGCGGATGATCCCTCCGACCCCCGTGGCGGCCCCCTGGAAAGGGGCAACAGCGGAGGGGTGGTTGTGGCTCTCTACCTTGAAGGCAACACCCCAGCCTCCTCCTGCGTCCACGATCCCCGCATTTTCTCCGGGGCCCTGGACGACGGCCCCTCCGGTATTCGGGAATTTTGCCAGAAGCGGTCTGGTTGATTTGTAGCTGCAGTGTTCGGACCACATAACTCCCAGAATGCGAAGTTCCGGTGTGTTGGGTTCCCGTCCCAGAATTTTGATAATTGCCCTGTATTCGGACTCTTTCAGTCCGACTTCCCTGAAATCGGGTTTCATTTCCCCAGGCTCCCTTCAAGCCACTTGTGTAAGGATCTCCACAACACCGCCCCGTCGCTTGATCCCAGGAGAGATTCCCCTGCACGCTCCGGGTGCGGCATCATTCCCAGGACGTTGCCCCTTGTGTTTGTAACTCCAGCGATACCGTTAAGGGAGCCGTTCGGGGAAAAACGTTCATCGACATCTCCTTCCGGGCTGCAGTAGCGGAAAACCACCCTTCCTTCTCGCTCCAGGGCATCCAGGTCTGCCGCGGGAAGAAAATACAAACCCTCGTAATGAGCTATCGGGATCCTGAGAACCTGGCCTTTTCCGTACATGCATGTGAAGGGAGTGTCGTTTCGTTCAACCCTTACATGGCAGTAATCGCAGATGAAAGAGAGAGAGCGATTCGCGAGCAGGGCACCGGGGAGCAGGCCGGTCTCCGTGAGAACCTGAAAACCGTTGCATATTCCAAGAAGAGGAAGGCCCCTTTCGGCGTGCTTTCTTACCGCTCCGATGATCCTGGATTTGGCGGCCATTGCTCCGCAGCGCAGATAGTCTCCGTAGGAGAAGCCGCCGGGAAGAACGACGAGTTCCGTACCCTCAGGAAGTTCGGAATCTTCATGCCAGACCAGCGATGCCTCTGTCTGGAGTGTTGCCCTTACGGCATGAACGACATCAAGGTCGCAGTTGCTGCCGGGAAAGACAACAACTGATGTTTTCATAGTCCGCATCTTTCCACTTCTATCCTGTGGTCTTCGATCAGATTGTTCACAAGGAGCTCCCCGCACATTGATCCAGCCTTTGCAATCGCTTCCGCTTCGTTCCCGGCTTCCAGCCAGACCTGGATGTATTTGCCCACCCTGACGTCATTGAGGGCCTCGAATCCTATCCTTTTGAGTGAACGAGCCACCGCCTTGCCCTGGGTGTCAAGGACGCCTTCCTTCGGAAAAATGAGAATTTTCACGAGGAAGGTCATCGTTTTTCCCCCTTTGAGATCCTTTCCCAAACTTCACGGTAAGACTCGAGAACATTCCCGAGGTCCTTGCGGAACCGGTCCTTGTCAAGCTTTTCGCCGCTGGATATGTCCCATAACCTGCATGTGTCGGGGGAAATTTCGTCGGCGAGGATCACCGTGTTATCGGGAGTTCTCCCGAATTCGAGCTTGAGATCCACAAGCACTATTCCCACCTGAAGAAAACGCTCCTTCAGAAGTTTGTTGACCTCCAGGCTGATTCTTTTCAATATTTCAACTTCGGCCGGAGAGGCCCATTCAAAGGCGGACACATGATCCTCGGTAACTATAGGATCTTCCAGAGCATCGTCCTTGAGATAGAACTCAAGGAGGGGTTTTTTGAGCTCAACCCCTTCTTTAACGCCGAGTCTTTTGCAGAGAGATCCGGTTGTGATGTTCCTTACTACGACTTCGAGTGGTATGATGCCAACTTTTTTTACCAACTGGTGTGTTTCATCGACTATCTTGACGAAGTGGGTAGGTATACCTCTAGAACCTATGAACTCCAGCAGGTATGCGCTGATCTTGTTGTTGAGGCTCCCTTTGCCGGAGAGTGTGGATTTCTTCTGGGCGTTGAATGCGGTGAGACTGTCCTTGTATTCGATCAGGAGAATTGAAGGATCTTCGGTCTCGAAGAGCTTCTTCGCCTTTCCTTCGTAGAGCATTGAGTGTTTTTCCAACTTCCATCCCCCCTGTTTCGTTTATGTTTACATTATTCGGTCATAAACAATAAATGTCAATAAAAGCCCGCTCCGAAATTGTTGATATGTTCAGTTCGTGACAGAAATAACGTTCCATGGTAGTATTCTGGAAACTGTGAGCTGCGGCCAACTCAAGCCTTTTTCGGGTTCGGGCGGTCCAGATTCACAAATCCGGAGCCCCCACAGGGGCTAACTCCTAGGAGGAGGATTTTTATGAGTTCTTTCAAGACTCCTGTTGAACTCGCGAAGACCGCGTGCCTCGCGGCGAAAGCAAAGGTTTCCTGGAGCATCCCCCAGATGCTGGTTCTTGGCACCATGGCAGGGGCGTATATCGCCTTTGGCGGATGGCTTATGACCGTTGTAACGCACGACCTTGCAGCCACAATGGGAGTGGGCTTCTCGAGATTCCTGGGAGGAGCGGTATTCAGCGTAGGCCTGATGTTGGTCGTGATCGCCGGCGCGGAACTGTTCACCGGCAACTGCATGATGCCCCTTAGCGTCATGGCCGGCTGCACGCCAATGAGCGGAGTCTTCAGGAACTGGTTCTGGGTATATTTCGCAAACTTGATCGGCAGCGTTCTAGTCGCTCTTATCATTTACTACTCCGGTCTCTGGAAGGGCCCGATAGGAGTACACGCCTTCAAGATCGCGGCCGGAAAGATGAACCTTCCCATAGGAGAAGCTGTATTCAGGGCAATTCTCTGTAACTGGCTTGTTGTTCTCGC
Source organism: Thermovirgaceae bacterium (assembly GCA_030656095.1). Lineage (GTDB taxonomy): Bacteria > Synergistota > Synergistia > Synergistales > Thermovirgaceae > UBA2252. The sequence goes on from JAUSOU010000086.1 coordinate 21,562, forward strand.
GGTCTGGATGAGCATGGCGGCGACCGACATCATCGGAAAAGTCTGGGCCATTTTCTTCCCCATCATGGCTTTTGTCGCCTCCGGCTTCGAACACTCCATCGCCAATATGTACTTCATGACTCTGGGCCTTCTGCTCAAGGGCGATCTTTCGATCGTGAGCGGGGCAGGACTATCGGATGAAGTCCTTTCAAACGTAAGTATCGGCGGGTATCTCCACAACCTGATCCCCGTGACGATCGGCAACATGATCGGCGGCATCCTCTTCGTCGCGGTCTTCTATTTCCTGGTTTTCAGATCAAATCTTGAGGATCTCGGCTAGCGGACAGGATCACTCCTCAAACAAAGATCTCATCGGCATCCGTGGCGGCAGCGGCTTGATAGACGCTGCCGCACTTGTTCTTGCCGGCGGGCGCGGGAAACGGGCAGGGGGAAGCAAGATCTTTCTGTCGATCGACGGATCTTTTCTGCTCGAAAGCGTTCTTGGAAGAATGATGCCGCTTTTCAGGCAGGTGCTGGTCTCCTGCAAAGAAGAGGATTCCACCCCCTTCAGGAAGATTTTCGGACACCTTACAGGCGGCTCCGATGTCAGGCTCGTCCCTGACAGGGCGGAGGGAGTGGGGCCTCTGGAAGGAATATCCGTTGGTCTTCGTTCATCTGATCATCCGTGGGTATTCGTAGTGGGCTGTGATATGCCAATGATTCAGGAATCGCTCGTCAGGTTCATGTGGTCAAAGAGGAGTGATGACGCAGATGCCGTCATCGCTATGCTCGGGGGCTTTGTCGAGCCCCTTCACGCCTTCTACCACCGAAGATGTGCATACGCGGTGGAAAGAGCCATTTCGCGCTCGGAACACAGGATATCCTCATTTCTTTCCGAAGTAGCCCTCCTGACAGTCGAGGAAAATGACATGGCGCACATACCCGGATACAGGCGTTCCTTCCTTAATGTCAACACTCCCGTCGACATGAGAAGATGGCAGGAAGGCATCTCAAGCAGGCCATGAACTTCAATAATTTCCAAGTATCTGCAATTTTCACACTTTCAATGACAATTTTCCCCCTCCTGGTTAAAATATGTGGCGTTTCTTCAGACGAGGTGTTTGCCGATGACCGTACCTTTGGAACGTATCAGAAATTTTTGCATCATCGCTCACGTAGACCACGGGAAATCGACGCTGGCGGACCGCCTGCTTGAGGCCACATCCACGGTCAGTGCCCGGGACATGCGCGACCAGGTCCTTGATACCCTTGAACTGGAGCGGGAGAGGGGCATCACAATAAAACTTGTGCCTGTCCAGATGAAATACAGGAGCAGGGACGGTCTGGATTACATTCTGAATCTTATCGATACACCTGGTCACGTCGACTTCACTTACGAGGTTTCGAGATCCCTGGCAGCCTGCGAGGGAGCTCTCCTTGTCGTGGATGCCGCGCAGGGGGTGGAGGCCCAGACCGTGGCCAACGCCTATCTTGCGGCCGATCAGGGGCTGGATATTGTGCCCGTGATCAACAAGATAGACCTCCCCTCGGCTCAGCCGGAGCAGGCTGCCAGGGAGCTGGAGGAAGTCGTAGGAGTGGACGCTTCGCATGCGATCCTTGCAAGCGCGAAGGAGGGAAAGGGGATCGAGAATATACTCGAGGCTGTGATCGAGAGGATATCTCCGCCGAAGGGTGACCCTGGCCTTCCCCTGCAGGCTCTTATCTTCGACTCCAAATACAACAATTTCCGCGGCGTTATCTGCTCGATAAGAGTGACCAACGGGATTATCAGAACAGGCGACATGATAACCTTCATGGTGACACAGAAGAGCTTCCAGGTTGAGGAAATAGGGGTGTTCTGCCCCGAGATGCGCCCTATCGGGGAGCTTGGTCCCGGAGAGGTCGGCTACCTGATCGCCAACGTCAAAACGGTTGAAGAGGCCCGGGTGGGAGACACCGTAACCTCACAGAGAGCCCCGGCCAAATCTCCGCTTCCGGGATACCGCCAGGTCAAACCAGTCGTTTTTTGCGGTTTTTACCCGATAGAGAGGGACGAGTACCCCCAGCTCAGGGATGCCCTGGAAAAACTGCAGATGAACGATTCCGCGATCTTCTTCGAGCCCGAGACCTCCACGGCCCTTGGTTTCGGGTTCCGTTGCGGTTTCCTCGGGCTGCTCCACATGGAGATCGCCAGAGAAAGGCTCAACAGGGAGTTCGGAGTAGACCTCGTCTCTACCGCGCCGAACGTCGTATATCAGGTGATCGATACCAAAGGATCCATTCTGGAGGCCCATCGCCCCTCCGATTTTCCCGAGGTGAATTTTATTCAAGAGGTAAGGGAACCGTTCATAAAGATAACCGCTTTCGTGCCCTCGGAGTACGTCGGGAAAATCATGCAGCTCTGCCAGGACCGGAGAGGCGTCTTCATCGGAATGGATTACATAACGCCGCTGAGAGCAAGGCTCATTTATGAACTGCCGCTGGCGGAGTTCATCATCGATTTTCACGACCGGCTTAAATCGGCTACCAGGGGATTCGCCTCCATCGACTACGAACACGCCGGATTCAGGCCTTCGGCACTGGTCAAGGTTGACATTTTCATAGGCGGTGAAGTGGTTGACGCATTCTGCTTTGTCTGCCACGCGGACCGCGCCTTCCATCGCGGCCAGGAGGTGGTGAGAAAACTCAAGGAGCTGATCCCCCGGCAGATGTTCGAGGTTTCCCTTCAGGCGGCGATAGGCAAGAGAGTCATCGTCCGGCAGAACGTGAAACCCCTGAGGAAGGATGTTCTTGCGAAGTGCTACGGTGGAGACATCACCAGGAAACGGAAACTTCTTGAGAAACAGAAAGAGGGGAAAAAAAGGATGAAACAGATAGGCAAGATCTCCCTCCCACAGGATGCCTTTCTTGCATTTCTCAAGGCCGGCGATGAGGAAGAAGAGTAGAGGAGAGCATTCTGCATCACTCTACGTTCATATCCCTTTCTGTTCCGGCAAGTGTCCATATTGCGCTTTTTACAGCGTAAGACCCGGGAAGGAGGATGTTTCCAGGTATCTGGCATCCCTCGACCTTGAGATATCGATGCTTGGCAGATCATACGGCACCCTGCCGGAGATACGTACCGCCTTCATCGGTGGGGGAACCCCCACTGTACTTGACCCCGTGCAATGGAGAAACCTGCTATCCCTCCTCGAAAGCCGCTTCCGCTTCCTTCACGGGGCTGAAGTGACGGTAGAGGCCAACCCCAACTCCATTCGGCAGGAACATCTGGATATCTGGAGAAAATGGCGGGTAACAAGGGTCAGCGTCGGTGTCCAGAGCCTGAACGACGGTGATCTGAGGGCGCTGGGGCGCCCCCATGACTCCAGGCAGTCCCTCGAGGCCATGTCGGCGGTCAGAAATTCCGGTTTTTCCCTCTCGGCGGATCTTCTTTTCGGACTTCCCCTCCAGGACCTCAGGATCTGGAGCAGATCGCTGGAGGGAGTTTTGAGCGCGGGCGCCGAACACGTCTCCATCTACCAGCTAACACTTGAAAAGGGCACGCCTTGGGGAGACTTTCCGCCTGAGGGGCTTGCCGAAGGGTATTCCTTCTACAGGTGGGCGCAGTATTTTCTTGAGAGAAGGGGTTTAAGGCAGTACGAGGTGGCCAGTTTCGCGAAGCCGGGCAAGTGGTGCAGGCACAACGTCTCATACTGGCAGCATCGGGATGTCATAGGACTGGGCCCTTCCGCCTGGGGGTATCTGAACGGGGTTCGCACCAGAAACGCCTCAAATCTGGATGAATATGTTTCCTTTATCGGTAAGGGCGATAGCCCGGTCTGTTTTTCGGAGAGCCTGAAAGGAAAAGACCTGGCTTCGGAGGCCGCAATACTGGCACTGAGAACCCGCTGGGGCATCAGGTTCGAAAGGTACCGAAAGAGGTTCGGAGAAGAAGCCCTGAGGGGCCTGCTTGAAGAACTGGATGGATTGCCCCCGCGCCTTTTTAGACGGAACGGTGTTTCGGTGGCCCTGAGCAGAGAGGGGATGCGAGTCGGGAACGCGATCTGGGAGCGCCTTCTCCCCTGAGAGTTCACGGATCAGCCAAGGACAATTGTTTTTGAGTGTTCCATCATCAATTCGGTTATCTCGAACATGTTGGAGATCGTTCCCACCGATATGGATCCCGTGATCCCGAAATGCTTCGCGCAAGTACCGCAGACAAGTACCCTGCACCCTTTTTTCTCGAGCTCTCCGAGACTCTCGGAGGCGGATGAATCCGGAAGCGCCAGTTTAACCCCTTCATTAATCAAGGCTATCGCTGCCGGAGGAGAGGCCCGCTCGACGAGCGTTCCCAGAAATCCCTTCATAAGGACCTCGCCCAGTTCAAAGTCGGATCGACCCAGAACTGATGAGCATATAACAATGGCGACGTCTTCGGCTCCGGCTCCATTTGAGGATGCGGTCAACTCCTTGAAGGGTTTGTCTCCCTCGGAACAGAAAATCGTGGCACTCTCCCCGTCCTCAATGACCGAAACCGAGATGTTGCGGCTTTCCAGAAAGCGTTTGACGTTAAGCAAAGGGACTCCCCGATCGACCATGATCTCCAGTGGCAGTCCATCCTTTTCCAGTGCATTTTTTGCCATCAGAACCGGTTTCGGGCATGGTTCCTTCCTCGAGTCGATCCTGTTCATCGGCTGGCCTCCCTGAAAAGAGTATCAATTTACATGCTCAAACAGCCACTATAATAACATCACGGCATGTCCGCCGGATGGCCCTGTTGGGGTTTTCCTTTTCATGGGCTAAACTGAAAATGTTCACTCATAAATGGTATCAGGAAGGTGAGATTATGCGAGAGGCGATCAGGGATCTGCTTCGGGACCTCCCATCAATGGACGAACTGCTCCAGCGGCCCTGGACACTGGAGTTTCAGTCAATATTGGGAAGGGATGCCGTCAAGTCGATTTTTGCCGACGTGATCGGGGAGTTGCGAAATGAGATAATCCAGGGGAGGTCTTCCTCCATTGAGATCGAAAACCTCGAAACGGTAGTTCTGGGCAGGCTCGGCCATTACGCCCGGAAAAGCCTCCGCAGGGTCATAAACGCTACCGGGGTTGTCGTACATACCAACCTGGGGAGATCCTGTCTCAGCGAAAGCGCCGTGCAAAACGTGGCCGAAATAGCCGGACGCTACAGCAATCTCGAGTACGATCTTGATGAGGGCGGGAGAGGGCACAGGAATGCCCATGTCGAATGGCTTCTTTCGATTCTGACCGGAGCAGACGCGGCCCTCGCGGTAAACAACAATGCCGGCGCGGTCCTTCTCTGTCTTGCCGCACTGGGCAAGGGGATGGAGGTAATCGTATCCAGGGGAGAACTTGTCGAGATCGGAGGGTCATTCAGGATCCCAGACATCATGGATTTTTCAGGTGCGGTTATGAAAGAGGTCGGGACCACCAACCGCACTCACATAGAGGATTACGAGAGGGCCATTACTCCCCGGACCAGAATGCTTCTTAAGGTCCACCCTTCAAACTACCGGGTGGTCGGCTTTCACTCCGCGCCATCCAGGGAGGAGCTGGCCAGGCTCGTCCGGGAAAAGGATCTTGTCCTCATGGAGGATCTGGGCAGCGGGGTGATCGCCGATCTTTCCGTTTTTGGCCTTTCCGGTGAACCCACGGTAAAAAATTGCATCGAAGCGGGAGTGGATCTTGTCACTTTCTCCGGCGACAAGCTTCTTGGAGGTCCGCAATTAGGGGCAGTTGTCGGAAGGAAGCAACTGATCGCGAAACTGAGGGAATTTCCGCTTCTAAGGGCGCTTCGCGTAGACAAGATGACTCTGGCAGCCTTTGAGACGACCATGAGGCTCTACCTCGAAGGGAGAGCGGATGAGATACCGACGCTCAGGATGCTCATGTTCTCCCCGGACGACCTTCTCAAGAGGGCAAAGTCCCTCGCCAGGAAGATCCGGAAGGAAAGCGGCGGAGATGTTTCGGTTATTGAAACACCCGATGCTGTCGGTGGCGGCGCTTTCCCCGCAACCGACCTGCCGGGCTACGGCGTTGTCCTGACTCTTCCGTCCCGCATTTCCGACGGAACAGCGTTGAAAAGTCTTCGCGGCGGCCCTGTCCCGATAGTCGCTTCCGCAAGGGCGGGTGCTGTGATATTCCACACAAGAACCCTTCTCGACGGTGACGACATCATTATCGCCAGGGGAGTCAGAGCACTGCTTGAGGGGGAGTGAACTTATGCCGCAATGCCTTGAGATACCGATAGTCCTTGGGACGGCAGGCCATATCGACCACGGAAAAACCACCCTTGTAAGGGTATTGACCGGAGTTGACTGTGACAGGCTGGGGGATGAAAAGCGCCGCGGAATTACCATAGAGCTCGGTTTTGCTCCGCTTTCCCTTCCCAGCGGCCGGGTAGTCAGCATTGTCGACGTTCCAGGGCACGAACGCTTCATCCGACATATGGTAGCCGGAGCGGCCGGGATAGACGGAGTGTTGTTCGTGATCTCTGCTGACGAGGGGGTCAGGGCCCAGACCCGAGAGCACCTGGATATCCTTGGTCTCATCGGAGTCAGGCATGGTCTGATAGCGCTCACCAAATCAGACCTCGTGGAAAAGGACTACCTGGAACTGGTCGTTGAGGAAGTGCGCGACGAGATCAGGGGAACATTTATCGAGGGTGCCGAGATCATCCCTGTTTCATCAAGTACAGGCTTCAACCTTGGAGGGCTTTTATCAGCCATTGATCGTCTTGTGGACGGCATACCATTCAGGGATTCGGAGGGACCGTTCTTTATGCCAGTAGACAGAGTTTTTCCGGTGAAGGGTTTCGGGTCCGTGGTCACCGGAACAGCCTATCGCGGAAAGGTCAGAAAGGATGACACCCTTGTCCTTCTTCCCAGAGGGCTGAAAGCCGACATCAGGTCGGTCCAGATCCACGATACTCCTGTCAATGAGGGAAGAAGCGGTCAAAGGATTGCCCTGAGCCTTGGCGGGGTGTCTCTCTCCGAAATAGAGAGGGGAGAGGTTCTTTGCACTCCGGGAGTTTTCACGCCGACTGTCAGAATGGATATCAGACTGTCTATCCTTCCCGCATCGCCTGATCCGGTAGTTCACTGGCAGAGAGTGAGGATCCATATCGGTACAGCCGATGTCGTGGGCCGGGTCGCACTGCTCGACAGGGAGAAAGCCAACCCCGGAGAGGATGTCTTTGCCCAGATCGTGACCGAAGAGCCGGTTGTGGCCGTTAGGGGAGAACCTTTCATAATACGCTTCTACAGCCCCTTGATGACTATCGGAGGCGGAAGTGTCCTCATGCCCTTCGCCAAAAGGCCGCGTGGACACAAGGGAAGGATCGCGCACTGGAATTTCCTGGAGAAGATATCAAGGGCCGGAAGTTCAAAGGAGCGCTTTTCTGTGCTCTCCTCACACCTCCCCGTGCTTCCCGTCAAAGAGGCGGTAATGATCCTCCAGGAACTCCCCGACACCGTCAACTCCCTGGCTGCCGATGCCGACGGTTCCGGATTGGCCGTCTTTCTTGATTCGGGGGAAGGTCTTGTCGTTGCATCATCTCTTCTCGACCGCAAACGGGAAGAGATCTCCAGTCTCCTTGCCGGGCTTCACGAGGAGGAACCGGAGAATCCCGGAATGCCCGCTGATATTCTGTGCAGGAAGATATTTCCGGAAATCGAAGGAAGGAACGCGAAAAAAATCCTGGAACGATGGGTCGAAAAAGGCTTGATTATAATTGAGGACCAGAGAGTCCGGCTCACCGGCTTTGTCCCCACTGACGCATCGAAAGTCAGCGCTTCCGGGAGTGTCATCCTCGAGTTCTGCTCGCGAAGGCTCTTCCAGTTGCCGGCGATAGACGAAATTTCAGACGGAACCGGACTTTCCGGTGAAGCGACCGCCAGATCGGTCGATGCGCTCAGGGCAAAGGGACAGATGTTCCTGGCGGGCGGCGAGTTTCTGGTTTCCCGCGAGGTACTTGACAGGTTTATCGATCTCATCGGAAAGATCGAAGGCGATATAACGGTGGCAACAGCACGTGATACCACGGGAAGCAGCAGGAAGTTTGTCCTTCCCCTGTTGGAGATGCTCGACTCTATGGGGATCACCAGAAGGATTCAGGAAAAACGAATAATCAGAAAAAAATAAAATAATGTTCTGTTTTTTTAATCTTTCTGCCTCCGGCTATTGAAATATCTCAAATTGTGTGGTAAAATGCTACAAACTAACTACAGGAGTGACACATATGAGTCCTAATCTTGCCATGATCCGCAATCTGGTGAATGAACAAAAGGGCTCCATGGTGCGCTACAAGGCTTTGAAAGGCCGCCGCAAGACGGAGGAGCGTTTGGGAGTAATAGTGGAGACATACCCCCATCTGTTTACCATGTACGTTGAGTCTCAACGGAGCACCGTCTCGTTCAGTTACGCGGAGCTTCTGACACGTGAAGTTGAAGTTGAAATACTTCCCGGTAACAAGAAGCTGATCCAGTTTTGACACTGCCTTAGGTTGTGACACCCCGGTGCAGCCAGCACCGGGGTGTCCTTTTTTTGCGAGGTGATCCCTTTGGAATATGTTCTGCAGTGCCCTTCCAAGATCAATCTGACCCTGAGGATAACCGGAACCAGAAAAGACGGGATGCACAACATCGGGTCCCTGTTTTATAAACTCCCATCCGTCGAAAAGTTGACTTTCAGATACATTGGAACTGATAATGTAAGGAAAGATATCTTCAGGGTGCATGGACAGGTTCTTGACGGCAAAAACATCCTTGAAGCGGTTCTTGAGACCGCCAGGATACGTAAGCCTGAACTCCCGGCCCTGGAAATAGACCTTTGGAAAGAAATACCCCCCGGGAGCGGTCTGGGTAGCGGAAGCGGCAACGCCGCGGCACTTGCGAAGTGGCTTTTCCGCGAAGCCGGGGTGAGATTTTCCAGGGAAGAAATATCGGAGATGGGAGCGGATGTTCCGTTCCTTTTCGACGGAGATTCCCTTTCGTTTCGATCGGGTACTGGGGCTGATGCTGTTTCCGTTTTCCGGGAGCCTGCATGGAGACCAAAGGTGCTTGTTGTCATTCCGAGGTGGTCTTCCGTTACCCGCGACGCCTACAGGCTTGCCGATGAGGCCTTCGGCGATCCCGGGTGGGCGTGTTCGGCTGAAGAGGCATTCGAGGAAGGCCGCAGGATAGCAAAATCAATGGAAATCGGGGAAGAGATCGGGCTCCTTCCCAATGATTTCGTTCAGGTGCTGCTCAATGCCCACCCTGAATACGCGGAGCTGTTCAGGATCGCAGAGAAAAGCGGGGCTTTTGCCTGGGGAATAGGAGGCAGCGGAAGTTCATTCTTCTGCCTTTTCCGAGGAGGATTTCCCGCGGGAGTTGCAGGCGGTCTCTTCGCCAGAACCGGGATGGTCCTGAAAATTTTGGAGTTGGAGTGAAAACAATGAAGAGCTCACGGACTGAAAGACTTATCAGAATGGCCTCCCGTTTCCTGATATCGCCCTCCAGGCAACTCTCCCTGACCGGGATGTCCGAGCAATTCGAGGTTTCCAAAACAGTGATCAGTGATGATGTGACCATAATCGATCAGGCCTTCAGGGAAGAGGGTCTGGGCGGGATCCACGTTGACCGGGGCCGGAGCGGAGGAGCTTTCCTCAGGCCGGAACTTTCCATACAGTACCGGAAATCATTCCTTGAATCGATCGCGAATATCCTTTCCACTGGCGACAGGATACTTCCGGGAATGCTGATCCACTACTCGGACATTCTTTTCAATCCCAGATATGCCGGTCCGTTGGGGTATGCTCTTGCCTCGGACTTTTCCGGAAGAAACCCCGATGTTGTTATGACATCTGAAGTCAAGGGTATCCCGCTGGCCATATTTACAGCTCATGCCCTCGGTATTCCAATGGCCGTATGCCGTTTCAGGAACCGGCCGAGCGACGGACCCGCCGTGGCGGTCCATTACCCTTCCGGGAGCGGAGATGTAAGGACTATGTTCATGGGAACGAGATTTCTTTCGGCGGGAGAAAAAGTACTTGTGATAGATGATTTCATGAGGGGCGGAAGCACAGCGGCCGGCATGCTCCTCGTGGCAAAAGAATTCGGGGCGGAGGTTGTCGGGACAGGGATATTCATAGCAGCCTCAGAACCTGTCAAAAAGGCAGTCTCGGAATATTGCTCTCTTCTCAGGCTTGAAAGGGGAACCGATGGAGTCCCCATAGTAAAGGTGCAGCAGTAAAGGCGTAACTCGTAACTCGTAACTCGAAACGCGTTACGAGTTACGGTTTTTGTTGTTTGACGCCGCTGTCCCTGTGGGTTAGAATTTCCCTTTGGGAGGAGGTGGCTTATCTCCATGAGCGTGAAGGTCAATCGCGACGAATGCATTGGATGTGGTGTTTGCGCACAGATATGCCCCGATGTGTTTGAGCTCGAAGAGGATGCCGGCAAGGCAAAGGTCATAAGGCCCGATGGGTCCGATTGCGCCCGGGAAGCCGCTGACAGCTGCCCTGTCGGGTGCATCTCGGTTGTGGGATAGATCTTACTGGTTTCTTCCCCTGATCCTCTGAACAACAGATATCCGATATTTGGGCCCATAGCTCAATTGGTCAGAGCCACCGGCTCATAACCGGAAGGTTCCTGGTTCGAGTCCAGGTGGGCCCACCACGAAATGAGAATAAAGCCGCCTGGGGGTGGCTTTATTTTTTTATGGAGGAAAAGACGGGATGATACGAGTCAGGGACGTTATTCATGCAATTGACCGCTTTGCTCCTTTTGGATGGTCGTGCGAATGGGATAATGCGGGTTTACAGGCAGGATCACCGGAATGGGAAGTCAACAAAGTCGGCGTATCCCTCGACGCCACTGGCAGGGCTATTGAGGAGGCTGTCGATGAGGGGTGTTCGTGCCTGGTAGTCCATCATCCGCTTATATTCGAGCCATTGAGAAGCATCCGGACGCAGACGCCTCTCGGCGGCAAGCTTCTGAAAGCAATGGAAAACCGCCTGGCTGTTGTTGCCGCCCATACGAACTGGGATGTCAGCCCGCTTGGAGTGAACAGGATCCTTGGCGAAGAACTGGGACTCCTTGAAACATCGCCTCTCGAGGAGAGCAATGATGGGTCTTGGGGAATGGGTCTGTCGGGAGTCCTGCGGGATGCGATGACGGATGAAGAATTCAGGGAAAATCTGAGAGAGAGATGGGCTCTCACCTGGATCAGGGAATACAATATCCCGAAAACGTTTTTCCGTGTAGCCATCGCAGGCGGATCAGGCGGCGATCTGTGGCAGGCCGCGCTTTTCAAACGGGCCGAAGTATTTATCACGGCCGATATGAAGTATCATCAGATAATGGAGGCAGTTGAAAGCGGATTAGGAGTTGTCCTGGCTGACCACGGGGAAATGGAGCGAAAGTCGGTCCCCTCCCTTGCAAGGCTTCTTTCGGAAAATCTTCCTCTGGAAGTCATAAATGTCGATCTGCCCGGCTTTGATCCGGGCTATGTCACGATACCAATAGGACGACGAGGTGAAATTGGATGAGGAAAAGAGTATTCAGCGGTATGCGGCCAACGGGAAGACTGCACATTGGCCACCTTGCGGGCGCGCTTTCCAACTGGGTGCGGCTCCAGGACGATTACGAATGCTTTTACTGCATAGTCGACTGGCACGCCATGATGTCCGAATACGCAGACACCAATTTAATCAGGTCCAACTGCCGTGAAGTGCTTCTTGACTGGCTTGGAGTAGGCCTGGACCCCGACAGAAGCACCATTTTCCTTCAGTCGCATGTTCCCCAGCATGCGGAGCTTCATCTTGCCCTTTCCATGATCGCTCCCCTGGGATGGCTTGAAAGGAATCCCACCTACAAGGAGCAGATCATCAACATTCAGAACAAGGATCTCAGCACATATGCCTTTTTGGGATATCCGGTTCTTCAGGCCGCGGATATTCTTCTTTACAAGGGAGACCTGGTTCCCGTCGGTGAAGACCAGTCTGCCCATCTCGAACTCTCCCGTGAGATCGCACGGCGCTTCAATTACTTCTACGGAGATATCTTCCCCGAGCCGCAGACACTGCTTACCGAGACCCCGAAAGTACCGGGAACCGACGGCCGGAAGATGAGCAAGTCCTACGGGAACGCGATCAACATTGCGGATACTCCTGATGAGATCTGGGAAAAACTCAGGACAATGATGACCGACCCGGCCAGGGAACGCCGCAAGGACCCCGGCAACCCAGATAAGTGCCCGGTCTGGGATATCCACAAGGTTTTCAACCGTGACGCGGAAGAGAGGACCCGGCTGTCGGATGGATGCAGAGGCGCGGGGATAGGCTGCCTTGAGTGCAAAAAGGCCCTTTTCGCTCATTTGATGGATCTTTTGGGGCCGATCCAGGAGAGAAGAAGAGCCTTCGAATCCAGAGAAGACGGGGTTATGGAGGTTCTGCGGAAGGGAGCCAAAAGAGCCGGGATAACTGCCAAAGAAACCATGTCCCAGGTCATCGGCTCCGTAGGGTTTGTCGACCGCTGATGCTTCTTTCTCCCTGGAAGAGGGGGAGAGACAATGACTCTCGATGTTGAACTCGAAGGTTTTTCCGGACCGCTGGATCTTCTCTGTCACCTGGTTGAGACGGGGGAGATCCAGGCTTCGAATATCAGTGTCAGTGAATTGATCCGGGTATACTCTGATTTTCTCCTCAGGACCGAGCGAGCCGGCATCAACGAAATGGCGGAATTTTTCTCCCTTATGGCACGACTGCTTCTGGGCAAGCTGAAGGCGCTTCTTCCTTCGCTGCCCGGGTTAGAGACTCCTCCCGGAGATGAAGAGCTGGATCCGGGCTTCCTGGAAGAGGCTCTAATCCGCTACAGACCCTACAGGATGGCTGCCGCTTATCTTGGTGACCTGATGAGATCCAGGGAGCGATCCTTTATAAGGGGCAACCCCGAGGAAGGGCCGCCCTGGTATGATCTGGGAGACCTTTACTCCCTCTCAATGGTCTGGTGGGAGATGGTTGGCCGCAAGAAAGACAGAACAGGCCATAAGGTCCAGCTGGTTGAGGAGGCCGGGTGGGACGGGATACCCGTCGCAACACCCGACGAAGAACAGGTCGAAAGCCGGATGGAGGAGCTGAGAGATCTGATTGCCGGAAGAGGGTCGATGCTGTTGAGCGAAATTATCGGTTTTTCCGGAACAAGGCAGCTTCTTGTCGTAACTTTTCTCGCTCTTCTTGAGATGACGAGGCTCGGTATCATCCATATTTCCCAGGAGGAGCTGTTCGGGGATGTCCGGATCCGGAGCTGAACGGCCCCTTTCCCCGGTTGCAAGATCCGTTGAGGCTGTCCTTTTCGTCGCCGTCCAGCCGGTCGGAGTCAGGGAGCTGTCCTCCGTTACTGGTGTGGCCGAGGATCAGGTGGCGAGGGCTCTCGAGGAGATAAACCTCAGGTATCGCAACTGTCACGGACTCTGCCTTCTGAATATTGCTGGAGGCTGGATGATGGCTACTTCCCCCGAGCAGGAGGAAGTGGTGGCGATGTTCCGCGACGTCGCCCTGACGCAGAAGATCCGCCTGAGCAAGGCGGCCCTTGAATCACTTGCTGTGGCGGCCTACGCCCAGCCTGTGACCCGGTCTGAGATAGAGGAGATAAGAGGAGTGCGGTGCGAGAGGGTCCTGGAGACCCTTCTCCGGCATGGGCTTATCAGGGTTGCAGGGCGCAGGAAAGGTTCCGGGACACCGCTTCTTTACAGGACTACCGATTCATTTCTCTCGATATTCGGCCTCGGTTCGATCTCCGATCTTCCGACCCTGGAGGAAATGCAGGAAATTCTCTCATCAGGCGATGAGTCAAGCGACGGTGGGGATGATGAGCGCTGATCCGAATGGAACCCCGTTCCGACTGAACCGTTTCATAGCCATGTGCAAAGCGGAGTCCAGAAGAAATGCAGATTCCCTCATCAGATCCGGCAGGGTTGAGATCAACGGATCCACGGTCAGGGATCTCTCGTTCCGGGTTGTTTCGGAGGATATAATCCGGGTGGACGGAGTCCATATTTCACCTATAAAACAGGTCTACCTGATCATGAACAAGCCGAAGGGTCTGGTTTGCGCAGTTACGGACAGGTTTTCAAGAACTGTTATGGACATTCTGCCCCGGGAGATCTCCGAAGCGGGTGTTTTTCCTGCGGGACGCCTGGACAAGGAGAGCGAGGGGCTTTTGGTGCTCACGAACGACGGCGAAATGGCCCAAAGGATAACCCATCCCAGCAACCGGATACTCAAGACCTACGAGGTCCTCTCCGACAGGGCCGTCTCCAGGGCGGATCTGGAATCTTTGCTGCAAGGAACACTTTTTGGCCCCAGGATTGTGCGTCCATCGGAGGCTCGTATCCTTTCGCGGGATCCAGCGGGGCGATGGCTGTCGATAACGATCGCAGAAGGTCTTAAAAGAGAGGTAAGGCTGATGGCGGCATCACGCGGCTTCAATGTCCTTCGCCTTGTCAGGAGAAAGATCGGCGGCCTGGAGTTGAGGGATCTTCCATCCGGCGGGTTTTTGCTGATCGAAGGGGACCGACTCCTTGCGATGATAGTTGATGGAGGATGCGTATGACACTGAGTGGGAAACAGAGGGAAATGAACCAGGATAAATTGGTTTCAAGGAAGATAATTACGATCGACGGGCCGGCCGGGGCCGGCAAAAGCACCATAGCCAGACTGGTGGCAAAAAAAATCGGGTATGAGTATCTTGATACCGGTGCCGTATACCGGACAATTTCATATCATCTTTCCAGGATACTGATCCCCCCCGTCGAGAGTGAAGATCTTGCTTCCGCTCTTGAAAACTGCATAATTACGCTGCGCGACGGAAGGGTATTGCTTGAAGGTGAGGATGTTTCAGGTTCTATCAGATCGCAGGAAGTGGACAGGATAGTATCGGCGTACTCGGCACTCCCTACGGTGCGCCGGTTCCTGATGAGGATCCAGAGAGAACAGGCCGGCAACGCCGACATAGTCGCGGATGGAAGGGATATGGGCAGTGTCGTGTTCCCGGAGGCTTCCGTCAAGATATATCTCGATGCGAGCCTTGCAGTAAGGGCAAAAAGGCGCTGGAAGGAACTGGCCGATAGAGGCATAGAGGCCACATACGAGGAGATAATGCGAGAGATTGAGGAGAGGGACCGAATGGACAGCGCAAGGGAGATCTCTCCCTTGCGTGTTCCCGAAGGGGCCCGCATAATCGAGACCTCCGACATGAACGTGGAATCGGTAGCTGAAGAGATCCTCGGAATAATAGAATCCCGGGCGGGCTGAATGCAAATGAAGGGGAGGGGTGAAGTTGACGGTCATTTTTTACTGGTTAGTGGCAAATTTTTTCTGGGTAATGCTTAAGGTCTACAATCGCCTCTCGGTCAAGGGTCTCGACAAGCCTCTTGCCGTCCGCCCCCCTCTCATAATCGCCGCCAACCACTGCAGCAATCTCGACCCGATCGTTATCGGGGCGGCTTTTCCCGGAAGGCTCAGATACCTTGCCAAGTCCGAACTATTCAGTTTTGCCCCATTCGGATTCGCAATTAGGGCCCTTGGCGCCATTCCCGCCAAAAGGGACGACATGCAGGGCGCGGCAGGTGCCCTCAAGTTTCTCCTTGAAAGGATACAGAAGGGAGAGAGCGTGCTCCTTTTCCCCGAGGGGCGGAGATCTCCTGACGGGAAGATTCAGCCCCTGGAGGGGGGCGTTGGACTGCTGGCCGCCAGGACAGGCGCCCCGGTTGTTCCTGCCTTTATTCACGGGACCTTTGAGGCTCTTCCCCGCGGATCCGCAGGCTACAGGCCCGTCAAGATCGCTCTTGTCTTCGGCGACCCGATACAGGTAGACCAGATGGGCGAAGGGCTATCGCCCAAAGAGCTCCGCCAGGCCGTCACGGACGAACTCGATAAGGCTCTCAGAAAGCTGGAGGGAGAATTTCTTCTTGACTGATACCCGTACCTTTATTGGCGAAGTGGCCTATATAGCCGCACTCGAGGAGGGTGAAGCGGCTGATGTTGAATCCAGCCTTGAAGAGCTATCCCTTCTTCTTCTCAATCTTGGCATCAGGACCGTCGGCAGGTGCGTCCAGAAACGGGAGAGGCCTGATCCGGGATCTTATATCGGCTCGGGAAAAGCCGAAGAGGTGGCAGACGAGGCAAAAGAGCTTGGAGCCACGATAATTGTGATCGACGGAAGGATATCTCCGGGGCAGGCTGCGAACCTGGGCCGGATAACTGGACTTTCAGTCTGGGACCGTCCGCTCGTCATCATGAAGATCTTTGAAGAAAGGGCTCAGACTGGAGAGGCAAAGCTTCAGATCGAGCTCGCCCGCTGCAAATACGAGGTCCCGTTTTTGAAGGGACTTGGCCTTCAGATGTCCCGGCCGGGAGCCGGACTTGGTACCCGCGGACCGGGAGAGACCGAATTCGAGAGACACAGAAGAAAACTGGAGAGAAGGATCAGAGGGATCAAAAAAGAGATAGAGACGATCAGGGACAGAAGGACAGGGCAGAGAAAACAGAGGGTCAAGGCGGGTCTGACGACGATCGCCCTGGCAGGGTACACGAACAGTGGGAAATCGACGCTCCTCCGGCGTCTTTCGGGAGACAAAAACCTGATCGTAGCGGACAAGCTCTTCTCTACTCTTGATCCATTTGTCAGGAGGGTCCGGCTTCCGGGCGGGAGTTTTACCCTGATGGTCGACACGGTCGGCTTCATAAGGAATCTCCCTCCCGGTCTTGTAACGGCATTCAGGGCAACTCTCGAGGAGGTAGCGGCTTCAGATCTGATACTTCTTGTAGCAGACGCATCCTCGCGCAGATTTATGGAGGACATATCGGTCGTGGAGGACACCCTCTCCTCTATAGGCGCTGAGAAAATACCCAAGTTCATCGTGATGAACAAGATCGACAGTCTGGATGCCGGAGAGACGGAAGCAAGAGTTGCGGCGGCCGGCAGGTCGGAAGACCCGGTGATCCCCGTCAGTGCCGCCAGAGGGGATAATATGCAGTTGCTGCTTGACGCTATCGATCGGTTTTTCGAATTGCGGCCCGGAAAGGAGAGAGATCGATCTTGTTAAAAAGCATGACGGGGTTCAGCAGGAACAGGATAGATACCAGGTTCGGGGCGATCTCCCTCGAGATATCGAGCGTGAATCACAGGAACCAGGAAATAACGGTGAAAACACCAAGGGAACTTTCACTCTTTGAACAGGTTGTTCAGCAGGGGATAAGAACTGCTTCCAGGAGAGGAAAGGTCCAGGCCCGTCTGGAGATATGCTGGGATCCGACTTTACGGGCAGCACGGATCGACCCCGAGGTGCTGAAGGGTTATGTCGGCGGAATTTCAAGGATAAGCAAGGATCTTGGTTTTCAGGGGGACGTGGCGATCGAGCAGCTGTTGTCTCTTCCCGGAGTAATTGTTTCGCCCCAGGATATCGACGGGGATCTTGAAAACGACCTGGGCGAGGCCATAGCGGATCTTCTTGGGGCCGGAATTTCCCAATGGGATTTAATGAGATCGCTGGAGGGGAGCCATCTTCAACAGGAAATTACCGATCATCTTGAGCGTTTCCATATCCTTGTCCTTGACATAGGGGCAAGGTGGGCGGTTGCCAAAGATATCGCGGCCGGATCGCTAAAGGAGAGAATAAGGCTGCTCCTTGACAGCGGCGGTTTCGAATGCGATGAGGGTCGGATCGCGCAGGAGATAATCATCCTGAACGACAAGTGGGATATTGCCGAAGAGATGGCGAGACTGGCCAGTCACGTGGATAAATTCCGCGGCATCGTTCATAATGATGTAGTTTCGGGGAAAACCCTGGATTTTCTGGTTCAGGAGATGAACCGGGAGATCAACACGATAGCTTCCAAGGTCCAGGATGCCGATATAAGGTGGGTATCGGTGGAGGCAAAAAGTGCGTTGGAATCAATCCGGGAGCAGATCCAGAACGTGGAGTGATAAAATGGGATACAATTTGTTGCATATCGGTTTCGGGAACATGGTCGTCAGCGAAAGGATTATTGCCATTATCCATCCAGCGTCCGCGCCCATCAAACGACTCAAGGATGAGGCCAGGACACAGGGCAGGCTAATTGATGCTACGGAGGGGCGCAAGACGAGAGCAATTCTGGTAATGGACAGCAACCACGTCGTGCTCTCGGCAATTCAACCCGAGACGATAGGCATCCGGTTTGAGGGAAAAGACAGGGAGAGTGAACCGGATCGTTAGGGGGCATCTCTTCGTGATCTCGGGTCCGAGCGGTGTCGGCAAGGGCACCCTCAGGAAGGCGCTGTTCGGGATGATCACAGATCTCGAATATTCCATTTCTTGTACTACCCGGCCTTCCCGAAAGGGAGAGCGGGAGGGTTATGATTATCGCTTTGTCGAGCCGGATCTCTTTCGTGAACTGAAGCGGGAGGGAAAGTTCCTGGAGTGGGCAGAGGTTCACGGAAATCTTTACGGAACACTAAAGAAAGATGTCGAGACCTCCCTTGCACTCGGAAAGGATATAGTCCTCGAGATAGACGTCCAGGGAGCGCTCCAAGTCAAGGATATCATGCCGGAGGCGGTACTGATATTCATACTGCCGCCCTCGCTTGGGGATCTGAAAGATCGGCTCAATAGAAGGGGTACTGAAAAAGGGGAGGATATGAGGATCAGGCTTGATGATGCCAGGCATGAGATAGAACTCTCGGCCAGGTACGATCACTCGGTTGTGAATGACGACCTCAAAACTGCACTTGAATCTCTCAAAAGGATCATCGGGAGTTACAGGCAGCTTGAGGAGAACCAATAAATCGATTTATTACGAGGTGTTAACTGATGACGGAGCATAATGACAAGCCTGTAAGTACATCCGCTATTCCGAACAAGTACCTTATGGCCTGCATGATCGCGAAGAGGGCTCGCCAGCTGAGCGAAATGAAGGGGCGAGTGACGATCGAGGAGGGCGAAAGCAACCCCATAGATTGCGCCATGAAGGAGATCGAGGAGGGGAAGATCGTGCTTTCGATCCGCGCCAAAACCCCTTCCTCTGAACCGGGGGGAGACGTGGTTTCAAATGACGCTGGAATGGAAAACCAGCCGTAGGATCCTTCTCGGAGTTTGCGGCGGAATATCGGCCTACAAGGCGCCCGAGATAGTAAGGGAGTTCAGAAAACAGGGCTGGGATGTCGAGGTAGTGCTTTCCCTTGCAGCGGAGAGATTCGTTTCTCCGCTCGTCATTTCGACACTTACGGGCAGAAAAGTCTGGCGTGAAGAGGACTTTCTCTCGGCTGAATACGGATGGAAGATACCTCACATCAGTCTTGCAGAATGGGCTGATGTGACTGTTGTGGCCCCTGCTACCGCCTCCTTCCTTCAAAAAGCGGCGCACGGAGACGCATCCTCCACCCTTTCGGCTTCCCTTCTGGTTACCCGTTCCCCGGTGCTGTTGTTCCCGGCAATGAATGTCTTCATGTGGGAACACGGGGCCGTTCGCGACAATGTTGATCGCTGCTCCGACCTGGGATACCGGATAGTTGAACCTGAAGAGGGGGCACTGGCCTGCGGTTACGAAGGAAAGGGCAGGCTCCCGTCGATCGAAGTAATAAGGGAGGAGACCTTCAGGGCCGTCGCGGCCGTCAGGGACATGACGGGCCTGCGGGTTCTCGTCACATCCGGGCCCACGCGTGAGGCCATCGACCCGGTGAGATTCATCAGCAACCCCAGTTCCGGGAAGATGGGTTCGGCTCTCGCCAGGACCGCCTGGTACAGAGGGGCGGAAGTTACGGTTATCTCAGGTCCCGCAACGGAGCCTGTTCCATACGGTGTTCGCATGATCCCTGTTGTGTCTGCCGGAGAGATGTTCGATGCGGTAATGCAGGAGGCGCCATCCCACGACATTATCGTCAAGGCTGCGGCTGTAGGCGATTTTACGCCCATCCGAGCAATGGACAAAAAGATAAAACGTGAGGAAGGGAAAAACCTGGTTCTTGAAATGGTCCCGAACCAGGATATTGCAGCCGCTCTGGGGGCTTCAAAAAAGCCTGGACAGTTCCTGGTTGGATTTGCCGCGGAAACGGACGACGCGATCGCGAATGCAACCAGAAAGCTTGTCCGCAAGGGTCTTGATCTAATAGTGCTCAACGATGTCCAGTCGAAGAGTTCAGCCTTTGGCTCCGAGAATAATTCGGTAAGCATCATCGGCAAAGAAGGGATCAAGGCCGAGTTCTCGGGTTCCAAGGAAGAAGTTGCGGATGTTATCTGGGAGATCGTCTCGCTGAGCCGGGGAGCCGCCGGCGGCCAACCGTGTTCATCGAGGTCATAGTTCCGGGACCCTGGTGGCATCCGCTTACCTATGAGTTCGACGAATCCTGCATCCGCGGTATCCGTTTGATAGTGCCTGTTCGCGGTTTAGACAGAGTCGCCTTTGCAACCGGTCTTTCCGGGGAATCTCCTCCATCCGGACATTTCAGGATACAGAGGGCCAAAAGGGTTCTCGACAACACCCCCCCGCTCGGATGGGAGCTTTTCGAAACCGCCGGCCGTCTAGGCAGGCATTTCCTTTGCGGCTTCGGGGAGGCCTTGAAGGCGGTTGCTCCCGGGAAGATCATTTCCGGAGGGGAGATTAAGGCTTTTCCTGAAATCAAAGCTCCACCAGCCGGAAATTTTCGCGAAGAGTTCTGTGATGCCCCGAATTTTGACGACAGGGCGAGGCGCTACACCGAACTGATCAATTGTGGGACCGGCCGCGTTCTGGCTCTTTTTCCAGAGAAGGAGACGGCTTGTTTTTTCTGGAAAAACCTCCCCGGGGATCTAAGGGAACAAAGCCTCTGCTGGACCTCCAATTCCGGTCCGGCGGCCATGGATAATTGGGAGAGGACCAGGAGTGGTGAAGTCCGGGTCGTTGTCGGCTCTCCGGCCGCCCTTTTTGCACCCCTTCCCTCTATCGAGGCAGTCATAGTTGATGATGAAGGGAACCCGTCATACCGCTCCCGGAGGTTCCCTTTCATTCACGCCAGGATCGCCGCTGGCTCAAGGGCGCAGCTTTGGGGCTCAAGATTCGTGCTGGGTGGCGGAGTTCCATCCTCAAAGAGTTTCTTTCGCAATCCGCGGCGCTGTCCGGAAAGCCCGGGCGACCGCATGATATTTGTAGATATCGGCAAGTCGAGGAAGATCATGGTCCCCGGGATCCAGTCACCGTTGCCTGTCAGCGATTCAGCCCTGAAAAGAACGCAGGCCATTGTGGCCGAAAAGAAAACCGCTCTCTGGATCCTTGACAGAAAGGGCTATGCAGGCGGGGTTACATGTGATGAATGCGGGAGGATAATGATCTGCGGCTCATGCGGGCTTCCTGTTCGATGGGATGATTCAGAGGGGCTTTTCCGCTGCGGGTTCTGCGGCGCAACAAGACCCAGAACCGAAATATGTCCGTTCTGCGGAGGAGTCTCCCTGCAGGGGTTGAAGGCGGGCCTGGAGAGCCTCCAGAAGATCGGAGAGAACGTCCTTGGAGAGAATTGTCCGGTCTTTACGTGGCACGCCGATATCAAACAGGCGGCATCTTCAAGGAAGGCGATAGTCAAGAAGCTGTCCTCGGGAGGACTCGTTGTGGGCTCCCGCAAAACCCTCGAACTATGCGATCATATGGCTGTTGACCTTGTGTGCTGGCTTGACGCGGATTCCGCGGTCAATTCGCCTTTTTACGATGCCAGGAGTGTTGCCTTCAGGATGATCTGGGAGTCAGCATGGAGGGGAACAGGCCATTCGGAACGAACCGTTCTCCTTCAGAGCAGGGTTCCCGGAACGGGGTGGCAAAAGGGGCTTCTGATCGGATGGGATCATTTTTGGAGGGTCGAGCTTGATGAGCGCAAGGAGCTGGACCTTCCGCCGTGGAGATTTCTCCTTGAGATAAAAAACCTCGGAAAAAACAAGCCAAGGGCGAGAGATCTCGCTGTTTCTTCTGGGCTTGAGTGCCTTGACCCGGACCCGTCGGGAGACATATTGTGGGTCAGGTGCGAAAATCTTTCTGTGGCGAGAAAATCGCTCGAACCTCTGTTCTGCATATCTGAATCAGGCAAGGGTTTCCCCCGAATATCATTGTGGGCGGATTAGGAAGGGAATGATCCAATAATGGCAATTGTGGCAATTATCGGAAGACCCAACGTAGGGAAATCCTCTCTCTTCAACAGGATAGTAGGTAAAAGAACGGCCATTGTAGACGACCAGCCTGGAGTAACAAGAGACAGGATCTATGGAGAGGTTGAGCAGCACGGCCGCAGGTTCCTTCTGGTAGATACGGGCGGCTTGTTTCCCGAGGGGGGGGACAGCCTTGCCGAAAGCATAAGGAGACAAGTTCTGCTGGCCCTTGAAGAGAGCGATCTGCTTGTGCTGGTGATCGACGGCAAGGAGGGCATCACTACCCTTGACAGGGATATTGCCCTTTTCCTGAGAAAGAAAGGTAAACCGGTGATCGTGGCGGCAAACAAGGTGGACGATCTTATGCATGAATCAAGGGTTCTTGAGGCCCACTCGCTTGGTTTCAGCGATGTATTCGGCGTAAGCGCGGCTCATGGAAGAAACATGGAGGATCTGCTTGACCGGATCCTGTCGCTTCTTCCGGAGGATGAAGCCGCCAGGGACGAGGGATCCGAGGAGATAGCGGTAGCCATTGTCGGGCGCCCGAATGTTGGAAAATCCACCCTCCTTAACCTGCTCTCAGGTACGGAGCGCTCGATGGTGAGCCCAATTCCCGGCACTACCAGGGATTCGGTCGACTCACTGGTATCAATTGAAGGCAGATCGTTCCGGCTGATAGACACGGCGGGCCTGAGAAAAAGAAGCAGAATCAGCTCCAATGTTGAGTTTTATTCGCTGGTGCGTACGCATGACAGCATCGACCGCTGTGATGTGGCGGTTCTTCTCATGGAGGGGAGCGAACTCTGTACAGAACAGGATAAGAAAGTGGCCGGGCTGGTTCTTGAAAAAGGGAAAGGGCTTGTCCTTGCCGTAAACAAGTGGGACATCCTGCCCAAGGTGCCGGAACTTGGAGACAAGATCACGCATAAACTACGGGAAGAGATGCCGTTTGTCGATTTTGCTCCCGTTATCTTCATTTCGGGTCTGACAGGGAGAGGTGTCCACAAGCTTCCGGAGACCATTGTCAAGGTGCAGTCAAACCGGGTGCGCCGGATGGAGAGTTCCAGGCTGAATGCACTGATGAGGGATGTGCTTTCATTCGAGAGGATGCCTTTGGGTCCACGGGGGCTTGCCTTGAGAATAAGGAGCTGTTCACAGGTTGCTGTGAACCCCCCGGCGTTCGTGTTTTTAGTGAACGATCCCCACATCGTAACGAAATCTTTCGAGAGGCATGTCCTTAACAAGATAAGGGAGCTCGATGATTTCGAGGGAACTCCCCTGCGGATTTTCTGGAGAAGCAAGGAAAAACCCAGATAAATCTCAAAAACCCTTGACCTCTTCTGCCGCAAATGATATTAACTAATAATATGCCGTCAGGATTGAAATACGCGGCAGTCAAGGTCAACCCAAATGGGTGGGAGGTGTGCATAAGATGACCAAGGCGGATCTGATCAACGCGGTAGCAAAATCTGCTTGCATCAGCAAGAAACAGGCCAATGTGGCTGTCGCATCGACCCTTGATGCGATCGGCAATTCGTTGTCCAGGGGGGAAAGGGTTCAGATTGTAGGGTTCGGCACTTTCGAAGTTCGCGCAAGAGCTCCCAGAAAGGGTAGAAACCCCCAGGATCCGAAGAAGATCATCAACATTCCCGGGAAAAAGGTTCCCGCTTTCCGCCCGGGGAAAACACTGAAGGACAAGGTTCGCTGACGCTAGATTTATTCCGGTTTCATGGGTCAGCTTTTTGAGGCAGGCGGCAGAGTCATGGCTGTCTGCCTTTTTTTGTCTTATCCAGCGTATCGAAACCTTTGTGAAGATCCTTCCATTGACCGATCTCGAGTTCCTCGGCCCGGACCAACGGAGGCAGGCCCAGCGAGCCCAGAAGCTGTAATATCCCCTCCCGGATTTCAGGGAAATTCCTGGTCAGGTTGTTTGCAAGGGTCTTCCTCCTTTGGGAGAACCCTGAACGAATAAGCGATCTCCAGGAAGGGGAGTTTGGGAGGGCGTAGTTGCCCGTGATCCTGATCTCCAGAAGCGCGGATGTGACGGAGGGGGAGGGGCGGAAGGCTTCTGGCGGGACCAGCCTCAGAATTTGCGCCTCCCCCATGGAGAGGATAGTGACCCCGAGTGGGTATCGGTCCTTGCAGCGGGCCGGGGCGCAGATCCTAACGGCGGCTTCCTTCTGGACCATGAGCAGGAGATAGTTGAGGCCGTATCCGGCAAGCGATTCCAGGACCTTCCAGATGAGAGGGGTGGTTATGTGATATGGAATATTGGCGACCATCTTGTTTGGAACAGGGTCGAATGATCCAGGGAAACCGCCCCTGAGGGCGTCCCCCCAAAAGAGTCTCAGGTTTTCGTATCTCTCCGAAAGGCTTGCAAGATATGGTTCAAGGGAACGATCGATCTCCAGAGCATAGAGGGTTTTCGGTCCGTTTTCAAGGATCCCCTTTGTGAGAACCCCTTTCCCGGCTCCGACTTCCAGAATCGTGTCATCAGGTCCGATGGAGGCATGCCTGAGTATATCCTTAAGGATGTTCTGGTCTATCAGGAAATTCTGGCCTATTTTTGTGTTGGCTCTGTGATAGATTTCTGCCATTCTCCGAACCCCCGGTAAAACGAGCGAGATAAAAAAGCGGGAGACCAAAAGGTCTCCCGCTTTGAGCGCTGGTCGGGACGAGAGGATTTGAACCTCCGACCCCTTGACCCCCAGTCAAGTGCGCTAACCAGACTGCGCTACGTCCCGTAGGCGTCGAACATTGTATCCCTGTTCAAAGTATCGGTCAAGGAAAGAAACGAGACCGGTTTACCGTTCAATCCCGGATCAGGATTGGGGCTCCCAGGTTTCCCCGCACAGTTTGAGAACGTAATTCCACTCTTCTTCGATGTCCTTCTGGAGATCCTCGATAATCTTCTTGCCCGTTTCACCCTTCATGAGATGTTTGAAGCGTCCCTGGGGTTTGAGGAACTCCTCGACCGGGGCAAATTTTTTGGGTTTGTAGCCCAGTTTCCACTCCCCGTCGATCACTTCGTAGATCGGCCAGAAGCGGGTTTCGACTGCCAGCTTGCAGATCTCCCTCTGCATGGAAGGCTCGAGGCGCCAGAACAGAACGCATGGGGCCAGCACGTTGACGAATGCCGGTCCAGGGGTTTCGACGGCTCTTTTTATCTTCTCGATGAGCTCCATGGGGTTGAAAATAGTTGTCTGTGCGACATAGGGAATATGATGGGCAGCCATTATCGCGGTAAGATCCTTGGGTTTCTGGATCTTGCCGGGTATGACGGTTCCCGCGGGTGACGTGCTGGCACTGGCTCCTTTTGGTGTCGCGCTGCTTCTCTGCGCGCCTGTGTTCATGTATCCCTGGTTGTTGTAGCAGATATAGGTGAAGTCATGGCCGCGCTCCGCCGCACCGGAAAGAGACTGAAGGCCGATGTCGTAGGTGCCTCCGTCACCGCCGAAGGCGATGAACTTGATGTCTTTTTTGATCTTTCCCCGTTTTTTCAGGGCCACATAGGCGGCCTCGATCCCGGATACGTTGGCTCCGGCGTTTTCAAATGCAGTGTGCAGGAAGGGCACGCTCCATGAATTATAGGGGTAGATCGTTGTTGAAACCTCAAGACAGCCGGTCGCCGCGGTTATGACGACGGGCTGTTCGATGGCAAGAAGCGCCTGCTGGACAACGGTGGGAGCACCGCAGCCAGGGCACATCCTGTGCCCCTGCCGCATGGCCCGTTCCTTGGTGATAAGGTCTTTCAGTTTGACAGCCATCCTGGAGCACCCCCTATTCCCTGAGTCCGAGGTAGCGTTCCTCGGGGCTCATTTTCTTGTTGATCAGATCCATGAACGCCTCTTCAGCGTTATGGGGGAAGAAGTCCCTCCCGCCAAGTCCGTAAACGTATGTGTTGGCAGGAATGTGGATCCCGGCGTCATAAAGAGCTCCCTTGATCTCCGTGAAGAGAGGCGCAGGCGCCCCGAGGCTTGCGGCTCTGTCGCAGACGGCTATTGCTTTCGCTCCCTTGAGTGCGTCGACTATGACCTTGGCGGGGAAGGGGCGGAACAGCCTGATCCTGAGGCATCCGACCTTGTGCCCTTTTTCTCTCAGGCGGTCGACGGTCTCCTTGGATGCTCCAGCTGCCGAGGACATTATCACCATGATGTAATCTGCGTCCTCGGTTCTGTACTTGTCGACCAACGGGTAGTTTCTCCCCGTGATCTTTGCGAATTCAGCGGCCACATCCAGGTAGGCCTTCTCGACATGTTTCATCGCCTCGACCTGCTGGCGCTTGATCTCGAAGTAGTAGTCAGTCAGCACCAGGGATCCGTAGGCGACCGGGTTATCCACGTCAAGAAGCGGGAAGAGAGGGTCTCTCTCGCCGATGAACTTCCTGACGACGTCGTCATCCATAAATTCGATCGGCTCGAAGCAGTGGCTGGTGATGAAACCGTCCTGGCATACGAATATCGGAAGGAGAACATCCTTCTGTTCTGCGATCCGCACAGCCATTATCGTTGTGTCATAGACTTCCTGGCCGTCCTCGCAGTAGATATGGATCCATCCCGAATCACGCTCCGCCATGCTGTCGCCGTGGTCGCAATGGATGTTGATGGGAGCACCGAGCGACCTGTTGACGAGACCGAAAACGATCGGGGCCCTGTAGGAAGCGGCGATCGGGAATATTTCGTGCATCAGGGCAACTCCGTTTGCGCTGGATGCCGTCATTACCCGTGCACCTGATACGGAGGCCGCAACACATGCGCTGATGGCTGAGTGTTCGCTTTCAACGGTAACCAGGTTGGTATCGACGAGTCCGTCGGCGACGAACTCCGAAAACCTCATGGGAATGTCAGTCGAGGGAGTTATCGGATAAGCTGCAACCACGTCAGGGTTGATCTGCCTCATGGCCTCGGCCACTGCCCAGTTTCCGGAAGTGATGTCCTTTCTCGGCATCTGATTCACATCCTTTCGATCGGCAGGGCTACTGCTCGATAAATTCTGATTCAGGCCGCATCTCTATGGCCTTTTTGGGGCAGACTGCCGCACATATGCCGCAGCCCTTGCAGTAAAAATAATCGACTCCCGTGACTTTTCCGTCGGCATTCGCCTTGATGGATTTGTCGGGACATTGTATCCAGCACTGGAGGCAGTGAATGCATTCCTTCTCGTCCCATATTGGGCGCATGCTTCGCCACTGGCCTGTCTGTACGGCCTCGGAGGTCGAAGCCGGTACTGTCGTGGCTAGAGGCAGGTCTTGCCAGCCTTTGAGTGAACTCATCCCTGCTGCACCTCCTCGAAACCGCGTTTAATTGCGTTATGGTTGGCCTTGAGAACTTTTTCAGAGAGCTTGGTGCCCATTTTGTGGGTGAAATGGTCAATGAACGCCTGCACGGGAACATCCTTGAAACAGTGAGACAGTGCCCCAAGCATGGGGGCATTGGGCCTGTTCTGGCCGAATTCCTCTAGAGTGATCTTTGTTGCGTCCACGCTCATGAGTTTTGCTGAAGATGGAATCCCGAGCTTTTTCCTGATAGAAGCGGGTGAATCGGGGGAGTTGATGATATAGATCGTATTGTCCTTGCCTCCCTCTGTCGGTTTGACGGCTTCGATAAGGGTAGGATCGATCAGAACAACAATATCCGGCTGGAGAACGCCTGAACGAACACGTATCGGTTTGTCCGAAACTCTGTTGAAGGCTTTCATGGGCGCTCCCTGACGCTCCGCCCCGTATTCCGGGAACGACTGGGTGAATTTCCCGGCCTCGAAAAGAACCTCCGCCAAGATAGCGGAGCCCGTCTTGGCCCCCTGCCCTCCCCGTCCATGCCATCGAACTTCGATGACTTCTGACATAAATTACCCCTCCTTAATGGAAGATCCGTTGGATCGGTAAAATAAAACCTTTTTAAAAAACGCTTATTGGCACCACATCCCTAACAGTAACAGTGATCCCAAGGGAGCCTGGGCGATTCTGGTTCGCTTCACAGCTCTTTTTGCTTATAATGGAAAAACGTATCGGAAACACAAAAGTAGATTATCTGAATAACATGACCAGAAAGCAATAATCTGCATGTATATTGTATGTAGGCTTTGAAGGCTGTCAAGAGGAAACCGGTTTTTTTTCGGTTCAATCTTTGCTGATTCGGGAGGTGCCCGGGACTTGATCCCTGTCAACAGGATCTTTTTGAATGAAAATCCGGAAGCGAAGATAGCCTTGACAGCAGGGAGCGATCCGCCCTTCCGTGCGGTAGAAATTGGTTTCGGAAACGGCGAATTTCTTGAACATGTCGCCATGGCAAGGCCGGAAGGCGTATTTTTCGGAATTGAGGTTTCGTTGCACTGTGCGATGAAGGCCGTAAAGCGCATTCAGCGTTCCGGCTGCGAAAACGTCAGGATCCTCTTCGGGGATGCCCGCTTCCTTCTGGGAGAGTGCTTTCCCCCGGAATGGCTTCATGCCGTGTACATGAACTTTCCCTGCCCATGGCCCAAGAGCAGACACGCCAAAAGAAGGGTAACTTACAGCGGTTTTGCGGATGTTCTTGCAGGATCCCTTGTCAACGGGGGAGTTTTCGAACTCCTTACCGACGACAGGATCTACGCGGAAGAGGTGGCAAGGGTTATTCCCGCTCACCCCGCCCTCGAGATAGAGGAGATCTGTCTCGATCCGAAAAGGGATATTCAGACAAAATACGAGCGAAAGTGGCGGGAGCAGGGCAAGGATATCTTCCTTCTGCGTTTCAGAAAGAAAATCCCGTATTTCTCCGGAAGATCAAAAAAGGGGGAACAGGAATTGCATTCGGTCCTTGAAAGAGCGTGCCCGACATTCGATGGGTTACAGTCCCTTGCAGAAATGGAGGGCGGAGAACATTCCTGCCGGTGGGTCTTCAAAGATAGCTACGTAAGCACTTCCGGCGTGATGCTTCTCGAGACGATCACTTCCGACGACGGGTTCAGGCAATCCTTTTTCATCAGGATCGTCCCGAGGGAGGAGGGGTGCCTGGTGAAGATAGACGCTCTGTCCCGACCATTCCGCACTCCATCTGTCGTCATGGCCTTTGAGCGCCTTGTGGATCACCTCCGGTGTGAGATCACATGAACGGTTTCCCTCTATATCCGGTTGGTTTTGTCAGGTCCTCCGTTAAAACTGTTCTCCCACCCGAAAGTTTCAGGGATATCGAAAGCGAAATCCTGATATCCCCATGTTTTGAGGCCGCACTTGAAGGGCTCAGGGAAGAGAGCTCAATAGTTGTCCTTTTCCGCTTTCACCTCTCTCAGAGCTATTCGCTCAGTGTTCATCCCAGGGGGGACCTTGCCCGGCCCCTGAAAGGGGTTTTCGCCACCTGCAGTCCCAACAGGCCGAATCATATAGGTCTAAGCCGCGTACCTCTTCTTGAGATCATCGGGAACAGGATCCTTGTAAGGTGCCTGGATGCCGTTGACGGAACGCCGGTTATCGACATCAAGCCCTTCAGACATATGGACCTTTCCGACCACCTGCCCCTGCCCGCGAATGGAGAGTGACAGGCCCTGAAAGAGGCCCGGCCCACCTCAGGTCTTGTCCTTCAGGCACTCTTCAACATCCTTGGACCTGTGTCCGGGAGGTCTTTTCTCGATCTTTTCGCCGGAAGCGGCAGGGTGGGCATAGAGGCCTCCGCCAGGGGATTCTCTCCGGTGGCTTTTGTCGAGATTTCCGGTAAAAATACAAACGCGATAATATCCCGGATCCATATAAACGGGCGCGAGGTCCTCAGGATGGATGTAAGGCGGTCTCTCGCGCTATTTGCCGCGCGGTCCGTTCGGTTCGACGTGATCTTTGCGGACCCACCTTACGAAAACGGATGGCTGGAGAGAATGGCGTCTCTATCGGGCCGCCTCTCTGGTATCATGGACAGAAAAGGGATATTCGTCCTGGAGCACACAAGACGCGAGACCCTTGAACCATCGCTATGGAACGGCTGGGAGATATCCTCAAAAACATACGGGGAGACGGTGCTTTCCTTTTTTCATAGAGATCCCGGGGGAGAGGGTGAGTCTGCTTGATCAGGGCTATGTATCCAGGGTCGTTCGACCCGATAACAAACGGGCATATTTTCATTGCAGAGAGAGCCGCAGCCATCTTCGATGACCTGACCATAGGGGTGCTGGACAACAGCCAGAAGAAATACACCTTTGTCAAGGAAGAGAGGGAAACCATGACAAGGGAGGCTTTGAGCCATCTTCCGAATGTCAGGGTCAAACACTTCGGGGGGCTGTTGGTGGATTTCATGAGAGCGGAGCAGTGCAGGGTGATCATCAGGGGTTTGAGAGCACTCTCGGATTTCGAATACGAGTTCCAGCTGGCCCTCATGAATCGCCAGCTGGCTCCGGAGATAGAGACCTTTTTCATCGTCACAGAGGCAAAATACTCCTACCTCTCGAGCAGGGCGGTAAAGGAGGTATTTCACTTCGGCGGAGCCATACAGGACATGGTTCCCCCTGGCGTCTTCAGGAGGCTCCGGGAGCGTTATCCTCCGGGTTCCGATATCAGGCAGATTTGACGGGAAGGGTCCTGGACTCTCGATAGGGATCCGGGGATGGGATCAGGTTCTCCCATATCCTTGAGGCCCTGTACTCCAGGTCGGAGATGTCGCGCTGGTATGTCCCATGCCTCCCCCTGGGGTGAAAGACTATCGGAACACGTGCAGAGGACCTCATGATGCGGAGAAGTTCCTGCCCCCTGCTGTCCCAGCCGAGAACCCTTATATAGGGGGGTCCGATGCGCTGGGCAGTCCTGTTTGTAATGTGGTCGAAACCCAGGAGAACATGGGCGGCGTGACGCTGGATCCTGCTTCTGGGATACCTTTTGCTTGTGCATGCGCCGACGAATTCATCGAAAGAGAGAGAGGACCGCGCCTTTGCTGCCAGCAGGTTCTCCATCCCCTCGCGCATCTCGGCATGGCCGGACAGTATCTCCCGGTTTTCTCTCACTATTACGGTTCCAAGGATCCGCCAGAACAGATCTAGGGAGATCACGCATCTTCCCGAAGATATTTCCCGTTCCACCACCGCCGATGCCGGGGCGGGCATGGCCCCGGTGCCTGAAGGTGACAGTTCGCCGCTTCTGATGACCCTCCGTACCCAGCTTGCGCTTGCGAAGGCGTTCCTGCCGGTTCCGTGATAACCCTCCCCGATCCGCTTCACAGGAACAGGCAGCAGATCGTAACCACGGCTCATTATTCTCGTCACATACTCCTGGGCAAGAATGTTGTTTGGAGAGGAAAGGATTTTTTTTGCCCCGGGGACCACGGCTTCCGCAGCAAGGGCTCTGGCCTCGGCATAGGAATAACCTTCGCCCAGGTGCCGTTTAAGGGTACTCCTGAAATCCACTGTCTCACTCAGAAGAGTCTCTGCGATAACCCCGAGCGGGGCATCCGGTTCCTCCATTCCGAATGAGATATGGGTGACAATGCCCGTCATGTCAAGCAAGTCGACCGCCGCTGCTCCGAAAACTCCCGCATTGTGGCATGAAAATGCGACGGGGAGCTCTATGACCAGGCTGGCGCCGCCCGACAAGGCCATTTCCGTTCTGCTCCACTTATCAGTGAAGGCAGGTTCTCCCCGCTGGACAAAACTCGATGATAGGACAACGACCACGGATTCGGCGCCCGTTGTTTCCACGGCACGCTCCATGTGGTATAAATGTCCATTGTGAAAGGGGTTATATTCTGCGATGATCCCTACAATTCGTTTTTTTGCCAAGGACCTGGACCTTCCTTCCTGTCGTGCTTATTGTACGATAAATCCCTGGAAGGGTTCCGGTCAAGGACGAGGAGGGTGGAACAGGGATGAAAGTGCTCGTTTTAAACTGCGGCAGTTCCTCGCTGAAGTACCAGATATTCGACATGAAGAACGAAGACGTCCTTGCGAAGGGGCTGGTTGAGAGAATAGGCATCGACGGCTCCAGGATCAAGCATGAAAAAACCGGGAAAGATCCGTATAAGGCAGATATCGCCATCCCCAACCACAAAGTGGGGGTCAAGATCGTTCTTGATACCCTTCTTGACGATGAGCAGGGTGTCCTTAAAAGCCTCGAGGAGCTGCGTGCGGTAGGCCACAGGGTGGTTCACGGGGGGGAGAAGTTCGCCCGTTCCGTTGTGATCGACCAGGAAGTTCTGGATGTCATCGAGGAGTGCGTGCCTCTGGCTCCGCTTCACAACCCTGCCAACCTCATGGGGATCAGGGCAATGATAGATGTTCTTCCGAATGCCCCCCAGGTTGCAGTTTTCGACACGGCCTTCCACCAGACCATGCCTGATTACGCCTACATATACGGCATCCCTTTTCATTATTATGAAAAACAGAGAGTCAGGCGCTACGGATTTCACGGAACCAGCCATTTCTACGTTGCGAACAGGGCGGCCGAGATGCTTGGAAAACCCGTCGAAGATCTGAAGATCGTCACATGCCACCTTGGGAACGGCAGTTCCATCGCTGCGGTACAAGGCGGAAAATCCGTGGACACCAGTCTTGGGTTCGGCACTGTTCCCGGAGTTCTGATGGGAACCAGATGCGGAGAGATCGACCCCACCGTTATCCTTTACCTTATGGAGCAGGAGGGTATCGATCCCAAATCCATGAGCCATATTCTTCACAAGGAGAGCGGGATCCAGGGGGTATCCGGGATCAGCAGCGACCTTCGTGATGTAGAGGAAGCCGCTTCGAAGAACAACCCGAGGGCAACACTGGCTCTGAATATCCTCTGTTACGGCATCAGAAAGTATATCTGCGCCTATGCGGGCGCAATGGGCGGCATAGACGCCATCGTCTTCACGGCGGGTATCGGGGAAAACAGCACGACCGTGCGTGAAATGGCATGCACCGGACTCGAATTCATGGGCGCGAATATTGACCGGGAAAGAAACAACGTCAGGGGCAAGGAAGCATCCATCGGCAAACCGGGCTCTCCCGTAAGCATCCTGGTCGTCCCGACCAACGAAGAGTTGGTGATAGCGCGAGACACCCGGAATCTTGCAATAAAATAGGGGAGTTCCTACTATGGCAGGCGGTGAAAAGCGGAGGCTCTTTCTTGAGAAACCTCAACAGTGGCGTTGCCCTTTCGATGGAGCCAAAGTGATCGAATCGGACGCTTCTGTGGATCTCTTCTGGATGCTCCCCATCAACGGTGATATTGAGTACTGGGGGCAGGTCTACTCCTTTATGGAGGAAGTAACCGTTAAAGCAAATGTCTTTGGGGACAGGTCTGGCCTTACTGTCGATCTCAACATATCCGCTTCCGCCACGGCTCCCTGTGCCAGGTGTCTTTCCATGGCCCCACTTGAAATTTTCAGGGATTTCAGGTATTTTTATAAGTCGCTGTCAATAACTGAATCCGGCGATGATAAGGATAAGGACGAAGATCTAATATTTGTTCAGAGCATCGATGAAGAAGTCGACATATCGGATCAGGTCTGGGAATCACTGGTTGTCTCCCTGCCTGAAAAAGTGCTCTGCTCAGCCGAATGCTGCGGGATCTGTCAATTTTGCGGTCATGACAGGAACAAGGGCGATTGCGGCTGCTCCGGGGAGGGTGTAGACCCGAGGTTCGAGGTTCTGGCCGGCCAGGAGCAGATAGTCGGCGAAAATGTTCCCGGGAAAGGAGGGAATCAACGTGGCAGTTCCAAAAAGTAGAACGTCACATAAAAGGACCAGTCAAAGAAAAGCCCAGTGGTTGGGATCATTGACGGCTCCCAGTACCACGGTTTGCCCCAATTGCGGAGAGGTTGCCCAGACCCACAGGGCATGCCCCGAATGCGGCTATTACAGGGGCAGGCAGATCATTGTAATGAAATCAAAAGCCGAGGAGAAGGCGAAGTCCTGATCCAGCCAATTTTCCCCGGCAATATATGAGTTCATTGTGGGGGACCTTTTGTGGGTCCCCCACAATTTTGCTTATTGACCTGATCCTTTTGCTGCATTATACTCCCTGATCATATAACCAGATACTAGAACCAGATAGCAAGGGAGACAAGCCATGAAACGATCCGCCGGAAGAAGGGCACGGCAGAGCAGGATAATTTCCGAGCTGGAAACCAATCCCCTGTTGACCGACGAGGAGATCGCCGTAAACCTTGGGGTGAGTGTCAGCACAGTGAGGCTTGACAGGGCCGTAACGGGCATTCCGGAAGTCCGCGAACGAATGAGAACGATGGCCCGGCAGGCCGGCAGCAAACTCAGATCACTGAAACGCGAAGAGATAATCGGTGACCTTCTGGATCTTCAGCCGGATGAATGGGCGCTTTCCACACTGCAGACAACATCCGAGATGGCTTTCAGACACACCGCTTTCGTCTCGGACCATTACATATATGCCATGGCAAGTTCTCTGGCCGTTGCGGTAATCGAGGCGGATATGGTCATTCCCGGTTCAGCCAGGGTCAGATACAGGTCTCCAGCCAAAGTTGGAGAAAGACTGATAGCCCGCGCAAAGGTTGGAACGAAAAAAGGCAACAAATACGTCGTAAGCGTGAGAATAAGAGTTGGAGAACAGGAAATTTTCATCGGAAGGTTCATTACTGTGGTCGAAGAGTGCGGTAATGGATCTTCATTAGAAGTCCGAGGAGAGTGATCCAGGTGCTGCTGGCTCTTGAC
Source organism: Thermovirgaceae bacterium (assembly GCA_030656095.1). Classification (GTDB taxonomy): domain Bacteria; phylum Synergistota; class Synergistia; order Synergistales; family Thermovirgaceae; genus UBA2252. The sequence goes on from JAUSOU010000086.1 coordinate 56,289, forward strand.
GCGATGGGAGGGGACCACGCCCCCTTGGAAACATGTTCCGGTGCGATCCTGGCGTGTGAAATATTCCCCGAGCTTGAAGTTGCTCTTGTCGGAGACAAGAGGGCGATCGAACCGCTGCTTGAATCAGCCTCGGCTGAGGTCCGCGGCAGGGTTCACATGATCCACGCAGAAGAGAGGATCACCATGGACGAGCCTCCTGCCGTGGCAATCAGGCAAAAGAGGCATTCGAGCCTCAGGATTGCCATGCAGATGGTTCGTTCGGGCGAGGCGTTAGGGTGCGTCTCAGCAGGCAGCACGGGCGCTATAGTCGCAGGGGGTGTTCTTGTCGTAGGCCGGATTCCCGGCATCGACCGTCCAGGTCTGGGAGTTCCTCTTCCCGCCGTCAACAGGATATCCATGCTGATCGACATAGGGGCAACAGTCCGGTGCAAGCCGGTCAACCTCTACCAATTCGCTCTTATGGGCGACATTTACATGAGAAAGATCATAGGGATCCAAAGCCCTTCTATCGGACTTCTTTCCAACGGTCAGGAGCAAGTAAAAGGAGACGAGCTTATCCTGGAGGCCCATGAGCTTTTCCGGAAAAGCAGCCTCAATTTCATAGGAAATGTCGAGGGCGGCGGGATCCCGTTCGGGGCTGCAGACGTCGTAGTCTGCGAGGGGCTGACGGGCAACATACTCCTCAAATTCATAGAGGGTACAGGAGAGGCCATCTACTCGCTTGTGCGCGAGGAGCTGAATCAGCGCTTTCTGCCCAAGGTCGGAATGATATTCATGCTCCCGATGCTCAAGGATCTCTGGGCGCGCTTCAACTATGAGAATTTAGGAGGGACCCCGCTTCTTGGTGTGAATGGGGCCGTGATAAAGGCTCACGGGAGATCCAGGGCCAAGGCGATCTGCGGGGCTTTGAGAGTTGCCAGGGATTTTGTATCGAGAAATGGAGTCCAATCAATTGCAGAGGAGCTTTCCGAAGGAGGTACGAGAGAGTGACACTCAAATTTGCAGTTCCGGTTGCCCTTCTTGGGACGGGCATGTATGTGCCCGAAAGGGTCGTGACCAACGATGAACTTACAAAAATGGTGGAAACCAGCGACGAGTGGATCATCGAGAGAACAGGGATCAAGGAGAGGCACATCGCCTCTGAGGGCGAAGTGACAAGCCAGTTCGCTGCAAAGGCCGGAATGGAAGCGCTCAGGGCGGCAGGGATCACCCCTGAAGAACTCGACATGATCATTGTGGCGACAAATTCGCCGGACATGCTCTTTCCCGGTGTGGGCCCTCTTGTACAGGGCATGATCAAAGCCACAAAGGCCGGGGCATGCGATGTCCAGGCCGGATGCACCGGCTGCGTTTACGCGCTGGTCCTCGCGTCTGCCGGGATCGGATCAGGATTATGGAAAAAGGTACTTGTGATTGGCGCGGAAGCCCTTTCGCGCCTTGTCGACTGGACAGATAGGAATACCTGCGTGCTTTTCGGCGACGGTGCGGGCGCTGTCGTGCTGGGCGTCTCTGAAGGCAAAAACGCCGTCCTTGCGGCGGAACTTCACGCGGACGGCGAGAAAGGAGACTATATCGCTTTCCCCGGTGGTCTGGCAGCCAGGCCCGCAAACCATGCATCTGTCGATGCCGGGGATCATTTTGTTAAAATGAAGGGCAATGAGGTTTTCAAATACGTCAACAAGGTCATCCCTTCCTTTGTCAAGGATGTTTGCGAACAGGCCGGCCTTGATATTTCGGATATAGATGCGTGGATATTTCACCAGGCCAATCTTCGCATTATCGAGGGCATCCTGAGAAGGCTGAACGTTTCCGAAGAAAAAGCCATCGTCAACCTTCAGAAGTATGGAAACACTTCGGCCGCTTCTGTTTTTCTTGCTCTCCACGAGGGTTTCGCTGATGGAAGGATTTCGCGGGGAGACAAAGTGATGCTGGTCAGCTTCGGCGCCGGCATGACCTACGGCGCTATAATCCTGGAGATATGAGGTGATATTTATGCTCGCAAACAACAGGGTCAAAAAACTCCTCGGCATTGAATACCCCATAGTCCAGGGCGGAATGGCATGGGTGGCGGATGCCGACCTTGCGGCGGCCGTAAGCAACGGCGGCGGACTTGGGATAATCGCCGCGGGAAGCATGCCCGCCGACGTTCTGGAACAGCAGATATTAAAGGCCAGAACCCTGACCGACAAGCCGTTTGGAGTAAATATCATGCTGCTTTCAGCTACAGCCGATGATGCCATTGAAGTAGTAGCGAAAAACAGGGTTTCCGTCGTGACGACCGGAGCCGGTTCCCCGGGCAGGGTGATCGCCCGCCTTAAGCCGCTCGGTACCATTGTTATCCCGGTAATTGCATCCGTTGCCCAGGCAAGAAGGGTTGAGCGCCAGGGCGCCGATGCAGTTGTGGCTGAAGGTATGGAGGCCGGAGGTCACATTGGAGAGGTAACAACCCTGGTCCTTGTTCCGCAGGTCGCTGATTCGGTCGGGATACCTGTAATAGCCGCAGGAGGGGTTTCGGACGCGCGCGGCGTCGTTGCTGTGTTCTCTCTCGGCGCGGAAGGAGTGCAGGTTGGTACGCGATTTGTCTGCGCCCTGGAATCAAACGCCCACCAGGCCTACAAGAATGAGATAATCAAGGCCAGGGACAGGAGCACCGTAGTCACCGGAATGGCCACCGGCCATCCTGTCCGCTGCATCCAGAACCGCCTTACAAAGGAGTTCGAGAGGCTCGAGAAGTCCGGGGCAAGCATCGAGGAGATCGAAAAACTCGGCACCGGGAAACTCAGGGCTGCCGTGGTCGAAGGGGATGTGGATTTCGGGTCGGTCATGGCCGGCCAGTCGGCGGCCATGGTGGACAGGATCCAGCCGGCACGGGAGATCATCATGGAACTCTTTCAGGGAACCGAAGAGATCCTTGACATTCTCAACCGTAATCCTTTCCGTTGATGCTTTTGGAGGTATTGAGATGAGATATTCCGTAGTCTTTCCGGGCCAGGGAGCCCAGGAAGTCGGGATGGGGAAAGATTTCCGGGATTCCTTCGTTTCGGCCCGGGAAGTTTTTGAAAGGGCGGACGCCGCCCTGAATTTTCCCCTCAGCCGCATTATTTTCGAAGGACCTGACGAAGAGCTGAAGAAGACCGAATTTGCCCAGCCTGCAATACTGACAATGAGCATGGCTGTCTTCCGCTCGCTCGAAATAGATGAGGGGATCAGTTTTCAACCGGCCCATGTCGCCGGTCACAGTCTTGGCGAATACACCGCTCTCGTCGCATCCGGAACGCTTTCGCTTGAAGACGGTGTACGCCTGGTCCATCGAAGGGGTAAGCTTATGCAGGAAGCGGTGCCCCTTGGAAAGGGCTCTATGGCGGCAATAATCGGACTGGAGAGGGGTAAGGTGCTTGCGATGTGCGAGGCCGCCTCCTCTCTTGGAGTCTGCCAGGCCGCGAACTTCAACGCTCCCGGTCAGATAGTTATTTCCGGAGATACAGAGGCCGTCGACAAGGCGGTTTCACTATGCAGGGAGGCAGGCGCAAAAAGGGCTCTCCCGTTGAAGGTCAGCGCGCCATTTCATTGCAGTCTCATGCGCCCGGTTGCCAACAGGCTCAGGGAATCTTTTCCCGACTGCTCGTGGAATTCACCCAGGTGGCCGCTTATCGCCAATGTTTCCGCCAGGACCGAAAATGACGTAAGCAGCATTCAGGATGCCCTTTTCCAGCAGACATACATGCCGGTCCTTTGGGCCGATTCAATAGAGTATATGATGTCTCAGGGTGTCGGAAGATTTCTGGAGATCGGACCGGGGACTGTTCTTTCGGGACTTATCAAAAGGATAGACCCACAGGCGCAGTGTTTTTCCGTGAATGCCTCTGATAGTATCTCCGGGGCGATTGATTTCCTGAAGGGAGGGCAATAAGATGAATCCTGTAAGGAGGGTGGCCCTTGTAACGGGTGCCGGCCGGGGGATAGGGAGCGCCATCGCCCTTGAGCTGGCGGCAAAGGGGCACAAGGTTGCCATCAATTTCCGCACATCGGCCGCGGGCTCGGAAGAGGTGGTGAACGCCATACGTAGCGCAGGGGGAGAAGCGATGGCGTTTCAGGCGGATGTATCAGTCTCCGGGGATGTTGCGAAGCTTTTTCCCAGGATCGAGGAAAGCCTCGGCCCTGTCGAGATCCTGGTGAACAACGCCGGTATCACCAGGGACGGATTGCTTTTGAGAATGAAGGATTCAGACTGGAGCGAAGTCATAAAAACGAATCTTGAATCGGTCTTTTTGACGACTCGCCAGGCAGCAAGAAATATGGCGCGATCCCGCTGGGGGCGCATAATTAATATCAGTTCGGTGATCGGGCTTATCGGCAATGCCGGACAGGCCAATTATTCCGCCGCAAAAGCCGGGATAATTGGATTCACCAAAAGCACGGCGAGAGAGTTCGGGGCACGGGGCATCACGGCTAATGCCATAGCCCCCGGGTTTATTGAAACCGATATGACCTCGATTCTCGACGATCAGATCAGGGCCCAGATGATGGCCCGGATTCCCATCGCCAGGCCGGGCAAACCCGGAGATGTCGCGATCCTCGCCGCATTTCTGGCATCGGAAGAGGCGTCGTATATTACTGGACAGGTCATCGCCGTTGATGGCGGAATGACCATGGTCTGATAAGGATAAAATAAGTTCTTCGGAGAGGAGGTGAAGGAGATGAAGATGGAAGAGATCACCGCAAGACTCAAGGAGATCGTTATGGACAGGCTGGATGTCGAAGAGGATCAGATCAAGCCGGAGGCCTCCTTTGTGGAGGATCTGGGAGCTGATTCCCTTGATATCGTGGAACTGATCATGGGAATCGAGGAAGAGTTCGACATCGAGATTCCCGATGAGGACGCCGAAAAACTGACAAACATCGGTGAGGCAATGGATTACATCAAGGGCAAGCTTGGAGTTGAAGAGTAAAAGATCCGGGGGAAATGTGCGGGGGGAATGATCTCCCCGTACATTCTCTGGTACTCCGTTCTCTGCATCATCAAATGAAGCTGGGGGAACCGAAGGAGTGAGCCATTTTGAGAAGGGTTGTCATCACGGGAATGGGGGTTGTTTCTCCCATAGCCCATGGACGAGAAAAATACTGGAGGTTGCTTGAAGAGGGGCAAAACGGCGTTGAAGCAATTTCCATTTTTGACGCTACGGATTATTCGGTCAAAATAGCCGCCGAGATCCGCGAATTCGATCCGGAAAAATGGATGGACCGCAAGGATGCCCGGAGATCCGACAGGGTGATCCAGTTCTCGGTTGCGGCATCCGACATGGCTGTCGAAGATGCCTCTCTGAATGTAAATAACCTTGATCCCGATAGATTCGGCGTATTCATCGGAAGCGGCGAGGGCGGGATCACCACCAGCTACGAGGGGATGAAGACCCTTCTGGAGAAGGGGCCCTCAAGAGTCGGTCCATTCTGCGTGCCGATGATGCTCAGCAACATGCCTGCTGCATACGTTGCAATACGTTTCGGGGCAAAGGGCCCGAACATTTGCGTAGTAACCGCCTGTGCATCGGCCACCCACACCATGGGGGAAGCCTACCACACTATAGTCAGGGACGACGCGGACATTATCCTTGCCGGAGGCGCAGAGGCCGCCCTTACCCAGGTTGCCGTTGCTGGTTTTGCTGCGATGAAGGCCCTTTCAACGAGAAATGACGATCCTTCCCACGCATCGAGGCCTTTCGATGTCGACCGGGACGGCTTTGTCATGGGGGAAGGGGCCGGAGTGCTTGTTTTCGAGGAACTGGAGCATGCTCGCCGAAGGGGAGCGAAGATCTTCGCTGAGGTCAAGGGATTCGGTTCCACCTGCGATGCCTACCACATCACTGCCCCTGATCCCGATGGGAGCGGCCCCGCAAAGGCGATGCTTCTGGCTGTTAAAAGGGCGGGGTGGAAGCCCGAGGATGTAGAGCTGATAAACGCTCATGGCACCTCGACAAGCCTTAACGACAGGATGGAAGCAACTGCCATAAGGAGAGCATTTGGGGATGCCACCGACAGGATTCTCGTCAATTCCACAAAATCAATGATAGGGCACACACTCGGAGCAGCAGGAGCCCTTGAGACGATCGCCGCCATCCAGTCTCTGGTGGAGGGCGTGGTCCACCCGACACGCAACTGTGTCAATCCCGATCCTGAATGCCCGATCAATGTTGTTCCCGACGGAAAATCGCTTAAAAGGAATATTTCCAGGCTTCTTGTCAATAATTTCGGTTTTGGCGGACACAATGCTGTTGTCGCCATCGAAAAGTTCAAGGAATAGGGAAGCAGAGTTTTTGACCAGCCAGGAACAGAACGAAGAGATCCCCGGGATCACCGAGTTGGAGCTCCATGCAAGCTACAGCTTCAAGAACAGGCAGACCCTTGTGGAGGCGTTGACTCACGCCTCCTTTTCCAATGAGAACGGCCTGTCATATTGCAACGAGCGGCTGGAATTCCTCGGAGACGCTGTTCTGGAACTATGCGCTTCCTCCGTTCTCTTTGAGGCTTTCCCTGACGACGATGAGGGTGCCCTTTCCCACAGGAGGGCGTCGATCGTCTGCGAGGATTCGCTCAGCGCCTGGGCCGTGAATGCCGGAATACCGTCCCTCCTGAGACTTGGAAGGGGATTGTCCCGGAGCGGGGGGCGCAGGCAGCCCGTCCTCTGTGCCAATGCGGCCGAGGCGGTATTCGGGGCCATATTCATCGACGGCGGCTATCAGGCAGCCAGAACTGTGGTCGGCGCCTACTGCCAACAAACCTTTGCCGCGAACGGAAGCGCACCGATGAACCCCAAGGCCACCCTGCAGGAGCTGATGGAAAAAATGGGGCTCGGAAAACCGGAATACACCCTGACCGGGCGAAGCGGCCCCCCACATGCCCCGCTTTTTCAGGTATCGGTCGGGTATTCGGGCCGGATCACAGGCGGAGGCGAGGGCCGTACGATAAAAGAAGCCGAGAGGAAAGCTGCGGAAAAAGGTCTCCAATACTTTTTGGACGACATTTAATAGTGCAACCGGTTGCATGAATATTTTCCATCTGTTACAATCTACGGGAGAAATATGTTTCTTCCGGAGGTGGCCAAATATCCGTGAAAAAGCGGAGTACTGGTTCCATCAAAATTAATGGAATGCAGAGGGGGCGGGAAACCCGAAAGGGGATTCTCCGGCCCCCCTTTTTTTATGGAGGTGAATGAATTGCTGATAGAGAAGGCCAAAGTGATGACCGCCCAGGACATGGAAAGGATCCTGAAACGAATGTCCCATGAAATACTCGAGAGGAACCACGGGCTTGAAAACATGATAATAGTTGGTATTCAGCGGCGTGGTGTCTACCTTGCAAACCGCCTGGGAGGTATTCTTGCCCATTTCGAATCCACCAGGGTGCCTTCGGGAGTTCTGGACATCACCCTTTACAGGGATGATCTTACGCTGCTTCACGATCAGCCCGTTGTCCACAGCACGTCGATCCCCAATGACGTGAACGCCAGGAAGATCCTGCTTGTAGACGATGTCCTCTATACGGGCCGGACCATAAGGGCAGCCATGGATGCCCTTATGGATCTTGGCCGCCCGGCCAGCGTCCAGCTTGCTGTCCTTGTGGACAGGGGGCACCGGGAATTGCCCATACACCCCGATTACATCGGCAGGACCATACCCACTTCAAAGAACGAAGTGATCGAAGTCCGGGTAAGCGAACTTGACGGAAAAGATGAAGTCGTTATCTGCGAAAGAGGGGAAGGGTAATAAATGGAGTGGAAACACCGGCACGTCCTTGATCTTGATACATGGGAGAGACCCGACCTGCAGCATATTCTTGAACAGGCAAGATCCATGGACGAACTCCTGGACAGGCCTATCAAGAAAGTTCCGGCTCTGCGGGGAAAGCTTGTCGTCAACCTCTTTTTCGAGGCCTCGACAAGGACACGGGTATCCTTTGAACTGGCGGAAAAATTTCTGAGCGCCGATGTTGTCAACTGGTCCGCATCGGGGTCCAGCACCGGCAAGGGGGAGACGCTGAGGGATACTGCCTGGACCCTCGAGGCCATGGGGGCCGATGCGGTTGTCATAAGGCACGGGGCCGTGGGAGCGGCAGACTATCTGGCCAGAAAATTGAAAAAGAGCGTCGTTTTCAACGGAGGCGACGGGGCTCATTCGCACCCGACTCAAGCGCTTCTGGATCTCTATACTGCCTGGAAGAAGATCGGCCCCCTCGAGGGGAAAAAGGTTGCGATGATCGGAGATGTCCTTCATAGCAGAGTCGCACGCAGCGACATCATAGCCTTCAGCAAAATGGGGTCCAGCGTTGTTCTCTCCGGGCCGGCCACCCTGATGCCCAGGAGTGTCGAGGCCCTGGGTGCGACATACGATGAAAATCCGAGGTCCGCAGTCCGGGACGCGGACATCATTTACCTTCTAAGGATCCAGAAAGAGCGTCAGGATGAGGGGATGTTCCCCTCCCTTGACGAATATCACCAGCTTTTCGGTTTTGACGCGGCTCTTCTTAAGCACGCCAGACCGGATGCCCTGGTGATGCATCCGGGTCCGATCAACCGTGGAGTCGAGATCGCCAGCGATGTCGCCGACGGTTCACAGAGCATGATCCTGGGGCAGGTCAGAAGCGGCGTTGCCATCAGGATGGCCCTCCTCTTTGTCTATCTTGGAGGTGTCAGACAGTGAAGATCCTTTTCAGAAACGGACTGTTGTTTGACGGAACGACCCTTTCCTGTGAGAAGACGGATATCCTGACGGAAGACGGCATCATATCCCGCATCGGTAAGGGGATCGATGATGAAGGCGCAAATGAGGTTTACAATCTTTCTGGCCTGATCCTCAGCCCTGGATTCATCGACCTTCACTGTCATCTTCGTGACCCCGGCCAGGAGTGGAGAGAGGATCTTCTTTCAGGATCCAGGGCGGGCGCGGCGGGGGGTTTTTCCACCCTGGTGTGCATGCCAAATACCGACCCGCCAGTGGACAACGCGGCGCTCATCCGATATCTCCTGGAAAAAGGGGAGGAGTGCGAGGGTTCCCGGATCCTTCCATCAGGATGCCTGAGCAGGGAGAGGGCGGGGAAAACTCTTGCCGAGATGGGGAAAATGGCTATTGCGGGTGCGGTCATATTCACTGATGACGGAAGTCCTGTCAGCGACACCAATCTCCTGAGGCTCGCTCTCCTGTATAGCTCCAGACTCGGAGTGAGGGTCATGGAACACCCCGAGGACAGATCGTTGACCTCAGGGGCGCAGGTCAACGATGGAATATGTTCCACCTTTTCCGGCCTTAAGGGGTGGCCGTCATCCGCGGAAGCATCGGACATATTCAGGGGAGTCAGCCTTAGCATGGACACCGGTGTTCCGATCCACTTCACACATGTGAGCGCCAAAGAATCCATAAACGCGGTAAGGATCGCCAAGGCATCGGATTGCAAAGTCACCTGTGATGTTACCCCCCATCACCTCTGCCTTGATGAGAGCATGGTGATCGGATCCGGTTACGACGGAGTGTTCAAGGTAACCCCCCCTCTCAGGAGCGCCAGCGACACGGATGCGTTGTGGGAGGGGATCCGTGACGGAACCGTTGATGCCATAGCAACCGACCATGCACCCTATCATCTTGACGAGAAGGATCTTCCGTTCCAGGAATCGTCTTTCGGGATCGCTTCTCTGGAATGTGCCGTCGCGGCAGTACTTGACGAATGGAAGAGACGGAAAGAGCCTTGTCCGCTTGAACGGCTTCTCTCGCTCTTCACTTCGGGGCCGGCCCGCCTCCTGCCCGAAAAGTGGAGGACCCTCGGCCTGATCGCTGCAGGAAGCCCTGCAGATCTTACTGTGATCGACCCCGCATTTGAACAGACTGTAGATGTCTCCAAATGGAAGAGCAAGGCAAGGCTGACCCCCTGGAACGGGCGCACGCTGAGAGGTTGGCCTGTAATGACCGTGGTCCGGGGGAAGATAGCCTACAGTCTGATAGATCGTGTTTCCGGGGGGAAATGATGGACCTGCTTCACAAAAGCAAACACCAGCCTCCGCTCGACCTCAAGGGCAGCCTCGCGTTTTCCGAGGCTGCAGGAAGCGGCTGCCGCTACATCCGTGTCGAAACTGATTCCGCCCTCCCGGACACCTCCCCCGGCCAGTTTTTTCTGTTGCGGGTGAGCGGGGTGTCGGACCCCCTTCTCGGAAGGCCTTTCGCCTCGTTCTCTGGTTCCGGAAATTCTGTGGATTTTCTTTTCAGGCCGGTTGGAAGGGGAACTGAACTCCTGGCCTCGCTCCCTCCCGGGACAAGGGTCGATCTCAGGGGGCCGTGCGGCAACGGTTTCCCAGTGCCTCGAAGCCGAAGACTTATCCTGGTTGCCGGAACTCTGGGCATTGCCCCATTTCTTGATGCAGCAGCCCGCTTCAGCCGGACACTTGGAGTTACAACCATTCTCGGGGTACCCGGACACGGGTGGCGCGATTTCTCCGGATGGTGCAGGGATAGAATTCCCGATATCCATATCGCCTCCGATGACGGAACGATAGGGAATCCCGGAACTGCCGTCGAAGAGGCCCTTTCCCTCTTCCAGCACGAAGATGAGGTTTGGGCCTGCGGTCCCAATCCCATGCTCAAAAACATGGGGGCCATGCATTCGGCCGGATGCGAGAGGCTTTTCGTCAGTCTGGAAAGAAGGATGGCGTGCGGCATGGGCGGGTGCCTTGGATGCTCAATCGAGACCCGTTCCGGTTCTGCGCGGGCATGCGTTGAGGGTCCCGTCTTCGAATGGAAAGAGGTTTTGTGGAATGAGTAAGCTCGCCGGCCTCCATATAAATGTCGGGGGAGTTTCCATGGAGACTCCTGTGATCATCGCATCGGGCGTCTGGCCCATGAACCCCTCGCTGTGGCCCAAGGGCTCACTTGAGGGAGTCGGAGCCATATGCAGCAAGGCGATCACCCTTGAGCCGAGGGCTGGAAACCGGGGAAACAGGCTCCGCGAGACTCATTCCGGTCTCCTGAACAGCATAGGGCTTCAGAACGGCGGAGCCGTCTCTTTTATTGAAAATGATCTCCCGGCACTTTCGTCCTCCGGAAAACCGGTCGTTGCGAACATTGCTTTCGAGACGCTTGATGAGCTCCGGATGATCATAGAAAGGCTCAATTCGTGCAGGGACATGATAGGCGCCATTGAAATGAATGTGTCATGCCCCAATGTCTCCATGGGAGGCATGGCCTGGGGAATGGATAAGGGCAGCCTTGAGAGGTCCGTTACGGCTGCAAGATCACTTTGGGAAGGGCCCTTGTGGGTAAAACTATCACCCCAGGCCCCTTCGATCGCGACCGCAGCCAGGATCTGCGAAACCAGCGGGGCGCAAGCCGTTGTGGTTGGAAACACCTGGCTGGGGATGGCTATGGACAATGACAGGGAGGAGCCTTTTTTCGACAGGGTTTTCGCCGGACTTTCCGGCCCGGCAATTTTTCCTCTTTCGCTGAGGCTGGTCTGGGAGGCGGCGGGAAGCGTGAATATTCCTGTTGTGGGCTGCGGCGGAATTTGCGGTCCCGAAGAGGCTCTTTCAATGTTTTTAGCCGGTGCATCAGCGGTCGCTCTCGGAACGGGGCTGTTTCTGGACTCCAGGATTCCGTCTTCCACATGCGAAAAATTGTCGGAGCACATGAAACGCCGGTCCATCCCCGAGATCAAGGATCTTGCGGGAAGGGGCAGGCACTTCAGGAGGCTGCAAGGGGGAGCTTGATGATGAACAAGAAAGATCACAAAATTATTCTTGCCGTGGATCTTGCGAGCCAGTCCGAGGCAGAGTCTCTTCTGGACTCTCTCAGGGAGGACCTGGTTCACGTCAAGATCGGGCCCAGACTCTTTGCGTCCGGCGGCATCTCTTTTGTAAACCGGGTTACGGAAATGGGTTTCAAGGTTTTTCTGGACCTGAAACTCCACGATATTCCGAACACCGTGTCATCGGCCGTGGATTATTTTGCCTCCCGGGGCATCTGGGCCCTTACCGTTCACTCCGCGGGCGGAGCGACCATGCTTCAGGCCGCTAGTTCGGCCAACAGGTCCGCATTGGGCGAAATGATGCTGTTCGGTGTTACCGTCCTGACCAGCCTCGACTCGGGGGCCTGGGAGGAGGTCAACCCGGGGTGCTCCATGCAGCAGGCGCTCTGGAGCCGTGCCGCCCTATGTGCTGCCAATGAAATGGACGGTATAATCTGTTCTCCCATCGATCTTCCCCTGCTCGCTTCCGGGTTCGGGAACCGGTTGAAAATGGTTGTGCCGGGGATCCGCGACGGCGAGTCCGGTGACGATCAGCGGAGAACGGCCTCGCCCGAGGACGCACTGAAGATGGGTGCTGACTATCTCGTGGTAGGCAGGCCAATACTGAAGGCAGCCTCCCCGGCAAAGGCGCTGGCGGATATGATCGCCCGGACGGAAAGGTTGAGTTAAAAGGGATGAGAGAAAGAACCGAAATGGAAGCAAAGAGACGAATGCTGGGATCCGGAGCGCTGCTGGAAGGTCATTTCCTGCTTTCATCCGGGATGCACAGCGGATTTTATCTTCAGTGCGCGCTCTTTCTGAGATACCCTGAAAATGCCGCATGGGCAGGTTCGCTGATCGCCGGCATGATAGCCCCTCTTTCCCCCGGGCTTGTGATATCTCCCGCCATAGGCGGTCTGATCATCGGACACGAAGTCGCAAGGCACCTGAATGTCCCCTTTATCTTCTGCGAGAGAGAAAAGGGCACCATGAGGCTCAGGAGGTTTCCCAACCCCGGGAGACTTTCCTACGTCATAGTAGAGGATGTAGTGACCACCGGCAAATCCACACTGGAGGTCCGTGATGCCATCGAAATGCTTTCGAAAGGTGAATTTCTTGGGGGCGCCTGTATAGTGGACAGAAGTTCAGGAATACACGGCATAAGACCCAGGCTCTTCTCCCTTATGAAAAGCGAATTTCCAGTTTACCCTGAAGAGGTCTGCCCGATCTGCGAAAAGGGGATCCCGCTTGTTGAGCCGGGGAGCAGGAGGCTCTTCATTTGACGAAAGAGGGCAGTCTCAACATGCCCGGTGTTGTTTTTTCGATGGAAGTTTCTACCAGGGACCAGCGATCTGCCTGAAGGAAGGAGTTATTTGGTGACGTCTAAAACCCTGAAGACCTTTTCCGGGATCGTAATCATCTCTCTCGCCCTTGTTGTTTCATCTCCCTTGTCATCAAGGGGCGAGGCCATCGAAGTCTGGGTCACCAACCCATGGCTTTCAATGCTGACGCGCTTTATCGGCGGAGTCCAAGTCAGGGTTAACCCTCTTTTTATCTGGGATGTAAATAGCGCGGCCAAATCTGCAAGATTAAAGATCCCCGAAGGTGCCATTGTTCTGGCGGTCACTCACGATGAGGCTATCCGTGTTCTCGGCAGGGACCACGTGAAAAAGTACTCCCTGAATCTTCTTTTCGACAGCTTCCCCCCTTCCGGGGAGAGTATCGATGAAAACTTCATGGATCCGGGGGCGCTCCCGTTTATCGGGCTCAGGACACTCGAGATACTCTCAGCCTCCGAACCGCGGAATTACGACTACTTTCAGAGAAGACTTGCCGAGTTTCAGGCCCGGCTCGACAGCACCGTGATCGTGGGCCGGAACATGATAGGCAGCAGGGTCATCCTTGATCTGACATGGAAATACGGCCGATGGATCCAGGCCGCAGCGGGAAGAGTTGTAAGGCCGCCGGATTCAGTAAAGGACGGTTGGTCCCGCGGTGTGGATCTGGATGTTCTTGATACCGCCCTCGAAGAGGCGCGCAGGCAGAAGTGGATAATTGTCGCGGATCCGTGGACTCCTGCGCATATCCGCGAAAGATCGCAGAAGATCATCGGGTTCATTGAATTGCCCGCCCCCAGGATGGAGGGAGACATGATCCTTTTTCTATACGACCTGTATCTGCAGATCTGGGATTACACCAGGAACATTTCCTGATCCATCAGGAAATGGTTCGAAGATGCGTGATGTCGGCAGCTGAAAAGGAACGCATCTCTCCGCCGGCATCGACCAGGAGGTTGCCTCGCTCGTCTATTCCGCAAGCTCTTCCTGTGATCTCGCCCTCATCCAGAACCACACGGACCATCTTGCCGATCGTGTCGCACCGGCTGGCGTATTCGGAGATTATTTCCTTTACGCCGCTTCCGGTTTCCATTCTGACTACCCATTGGTGAAACTGTCTTATTACCGAAGCCACTACTTCTCCCCTGTGGATCTTCCGGCCGACGATTGAAGCCAGAGAAGTGGCGGAACCCTCCAGCCCCATGGGTTTTACCGCCATGTTGGCGTTAATGCCGATCCCGGTCACTGCGTAATGAACCATCCCCGGTTCGCTGGAGACCTCGCTCAGTATCCCGCAGACCTTTGAGTCTTTCCAGAGGATATCGTTGGGCCATTTGAGCTGGCAGCGCACGCCGCATCTGGAGAGGATGGCGTCCTGAACCGCTATGGCGGAAACCAGGCTCAGCGTCTGGATCTGATCCGGCTTCACCGAAGGGCGGATGATTACCGAAAAGTATATCCCCCCCTCAGGAGGGGATATCCATGTTCTGCCAAGACGGCCTCTGCCTGAGGTTTGGCAGTTCGCAAGGATAACGACCCCCTCTAAAGCCCCGCGGCGGGCAAGATCTTTGGCCGGGATCTGGGTTGAATCCAGCTTTTCCCAGTAAAGGACCGGATGACCCCAGGGGCAGTCCGAAAGCAGGATCTCTATCCAGGATGGATCAAGGTCATTATCCGGGGCCCCCTGGAAGCGGTAACCCTTGACGGGGATGGATCCTATTCTGTAACCGTCTTCCTGAAGAGATCGGACAGCCTTCCAGACGGACTGTCTCGAAAGACCGAGAGCTCTGCAGAGCCTCCCCCCCGATACCGTATCCCCCTGAGAATCGATCAGCTCGCGGAGCACCTCTATTTTTGTGCTGCTGAATTTCTGCGTGGGCATCGCTTAGTCTCCTTCACTGAGGGCAGCATGATGATATAATAAAATGTATGTAAAAACTAATAATATCACTCCCGGTACCCCGGGGGGATCCAGGAGGAGTTTTCATGGCACAGATGCCTGTAAAAACCGTGATGGAGGGACTTCGCTCACTTGAAGATGAGTTGAAGGACAGTCTTTGACCCGGAAACCACGGATTCAAATCTCCAGAAAATGACGGCAACCACTTCCGAGCTTGATTTCTGGAGCAGAGAAGACGCGCAGGATGTTACCAGAGAGTTTTCCCGCCTTCAGGGAAGAATGGAGGCATGGAAGGCGGTAGGGGCTGAGATGGAAGATCTGCAGGCCATAGCGGATCTTCTGTACGAAGAGAAAGATCCAGACCTGGAAAAGGAATTCTACGCCCGTGCGCCAAAGCTGGAAAAAAGCATCAGGGACAGGCAGCTTCTTCTTCTTTTGAATGAGGAGTACGATGATTCAAATGCCATTCTCAGCATTCACCCTGGAGCGGGGGGGCTGGATTCCCAGGACTGGGCGGAGATGGTCTTCAGGATGTATTTGCGATGGGCCGAGGAGAGAGGATTCAAGACCCGGGTGCTGGAACTTGCCGAGGACGATGAGGCCGGGATCAAGTCGGCAACGGTTCTCGTCACCGGCAGTTATGCCTATGGATACCTCAAAAGCGAGCGCGGCGTTCACAGACTTGTCAGAATATCTCCATTCGACGCAGCAAAAAGAAGACACACCAGCTTCGCCTCGCTGAACGTTTCGCCCGAACTTCCGGAAGATGCGGAGATAGAGATCGATCCCGAGGATCTGAGAGTTGATACCTACAGATCCGGAGGAGCCGGAGGGCAGCACGTAAACATGACCGATTCGGCTGTCAGGATCACCCACATTCCGTCAGGGATAGTCGTCAGCTGTCAGAACGAACGTTCGCAGCACATGAACAGGCATAGCGCGATGCAGGTATTGAGAGGGCGCCTTTTTGAAAAAATGCTCCAGGAGAAACATGAACAGATGAATGTGATCCAGGGGGAGAAGAAGGAGATCGGATGGGGAAGCCAGATACGATCCTATGTCATGCACCCTTACACCCTGGTAAAAGACCACAGGACGAACCTTGAAAAAGGAAATGTCCAGGGGGTACTGGACGGAGATATCGACGACTTCATTCAAACCTTCCTCCGCTTCAGGAAACTGGGGAGACAATGAGAAGAAAGTCGGAGGGTATCTCGATGAGGAAAATATTGATACTTTTTTTGTTCCTGATTCTGTACCTTGCGACCGCAGGGGTTGCCTTCGCCGCGAAGTTCTCCGTTCCGGGAGGCATTATGCCGGTTGAAGCGCTTCGGGAAGGGATGAAGGGAACTGCCTTCACCGTCGTCAAGGGGGATGCTGTGGTTTCCTTTCCGGTAACGATCCTGAGTGTCCTGCCTTCACCGGATTCCCCTAGGAACCTGATACTGATAAGGGCTTCAGGCCCTGTAATAGAAAAGACCGGAGGCATAGCGGCCGGAATGAGCGGCAGCCCCGTCTTCATCGACGGCAAACTCATCGGAGCCATCGGCTACGGATGGAATTTCAGCGAGCACGAGACCGGCCTAGTTACTCCGATCGAAGAGATGGCGGAGATATGGAAGTGGCCTGACAGGGTGCCGGTGATCATCCCTCTGGATCTCAATCTGACCGACCCAGTATCCGGCGACGCGGGACTGCCTGAGAATGACCAGCCTGATGTTTTACCTGATTCTGGTGATACAATAAAAAAAGAGCTTTCCGCTCCTCTTTTGGGAATGGGATACAGCGCCAGGAGCGCAAAGCGTATAGGAGAGATCCTTGGCAGCCCCGTAGTGATGCTGCCGGGCGATATAAGAGGAGTTGCCGTGCCTGTGGAGTATGATCCGGTACTCAAACCTGGCGAGGCTGTAAGCGTTCTTGTCGCATGGGGAGATGTCTCGCTGGCTGCTATAGGTACTTTAACGGCAGTCTCCAGTGACGGGCTTTTTCTGGCTTTTGCCCACCCTTTCACCAGCAGGGGCGCGGTGGCGTTTCCTCTTGCCAGGGCCTGGATCCACGAGGTGATCCCGAGCATTGAGGCTCCCTTTAAAATCGGGACCCCAGGGTCCATCATCGGAATAGTTACCCAGGACAGGCCGCAGGCGATCGGAGGAAGGATCGGTCAATTCGCGCCGGTTATGGATGTTTCCCTCAAATTCGCAGACGTTGATTCCGGGGAAAAGAGCTTTAAAAGGTTCAAAACCGCATATGACCCCTTCCTCATGACAAAGGTCATCCCGGAGATGCTCATAGGACTTGTGGACAACGTTTGGGGCAGAACCGGGGAGGGAAGCGCCAAGATAACCTTGAAAATCGAGGGAGGCGGCCTTGCGGATGGTTGGCAGAGGACGAACTTGTTCTTCTCCTCCACGGACATTGGCAAGGATCTTTTCTCGGAGTTTTCTGATCTTGTAGATGCGATATCGCTCAACCCGTTCTACGAGATCATGCCCCTGGGGATCCACCTGGACGTCGAGATCACATCCGACCCCAGGGTAGTCCTTATCGAGGACGTCAACCTGTCAAAAAAGATCGTTCCTCCCGGGGGCAGCTTCGACGTCGAGATCACCCTGCGCCCCTTCAGGAAAGAGCCTGTGATCCAGAAACTGACGCTAAGAGCGCCGGATGATTCCGAAGGACTCTGTGAGGTTGTTGTCCGCGGCGGCGGTATAGAGGAGCCAGGGCAAGAGTCCATAGAGCAGGGGTGGAGGACGATAAGAAGCCTTCAGGAACTGCTGGGCGAGTTTTCAGCGATGGAGACCAACGATGAGGTTGTAGCGGAGATAAGAACATTCCGGTTATTAGTAGAGGATGACCCGGCAGCTATGGAAGAGGAAGAGGAGTCACAGCGGAAACTTCTCAGCCAGATCAAGGAAGAAAAGATCAAGGAAGGCTCGATGAAGAGCTACAGGTCGAATTATTACGTGGACGGACTTCTGAGAAGAATGATCCGGGTTGTTCCCGAATAGGGAGGAAATGGCCGTGGACCTGCTTTCATGGGTCGGAAGACAGGCAATGGACCTTTTTACGACTCTTGGAGCCTTTGCCCTTTTTGCCTACAGGGCCTGTGTGGGAATATTCGCCGGGAGATGGAGCAGGGAAGATCTGCTCGAACAGCTGGAGAGGGTCGGCGCAAGCTCTGTTCTCGTCGTCTCGATAACCAGCGCGTTCACAGGTATGGTTATGGCGGTTCAGACGCTCGACCAGTTCGTTCGTTTCGGAGCTACCAGTTATGTAGGAGGAGTAATAGCCCTGAGCATGGTCCGTGAAATGTCGCCGGTCCTCACGGGACTGGTCGTCAGTGGCAGGGTAGGAGCGGCGATGGCCGCGGAGATCGGGTCAATGAAAGTGACGGAGCAGATCGACGCTCTCAGGACATTCGGGCTGGATCCAAACGTATTCCTGGGCGTCCCCAGGCTTCTGGCCGGGGTCATTATGCTTCCGGTTCTTACGCTTTTTTCATTTGTCATAGGTATCGGCGGCGGCTTTCTTTACGTCACCGCGCGTGGCATCAACCCGCACCTCTTCAGGCGGTCCGTCGAGGCCTTGCTGAATCCTTCCGACATTTACGGGGGTCTTATCAAGGCTGCCGTATTCGGTCTTCTGATAACAATATCCGCCTGCGGCCAGGGGTTCATGGCGGGTCGGGGAGCCAGAGGAGTCGGATCGGCCACGACGAAGGCCGTTGTCTGGGGCAACATGCTGATTCTTGTGTTCAACTATATCCTTTCGATCGTTCTTTTCGGCGGGATCAAGGGGTGAGATGATGAATCCCCTAATGGAGATGCAGCATGTTTCTGCAGGATTCGGCGGCAAAATTGTTATTCATGAAGTCAACATGACCCTGTTGTCCGGAGAGGTAACCTGCCTGATGGGTCCCTCCGGCTGCGGGAAGACGACCACACTGCGTCTTGTCGCTGGCCTCCTGAAGCCCCAGGAGGGAGAGATCAGGCTTCTGGGGAAGACCATCAGAATGGAGACCGAGGAGGACGAACTCATCGACATCAGGCGCGAGCTTGGAGTGGTCTTTCAAGGAGGGGCACTCTTTGACTCCATGTCGGTTGGCCAGAATATCGCGTTTCCCCTGAGGTACTGCAGGAACCTCGCCGACGAAGAGAAGATCTCTTCCATGGTCCTGGAAATGCTGGACCACGTTGAACTTGGGGATGTGCGCGAGAAGTTCCCCGCCGAACTCTCCGGCGGAATGAGAAAGAGGGTTGCGATCGCCAGATCTCTGGTGCACAGTCCAGCCCTTTTGCTGCTGGATGAGCCTACTACTGGACTTGATCCGATAACTGCCCGTCACATTGACCAGCTTGTACTGGATCTTTGCAGTAAATTCGGGTTCAGCGTTCTTGTTGTGACGCATGACCTGGTCTCGGCCCTGGGAATCGGTGATCACCTCCTCCTCATGGAGGAGGGCAGGGTTTCATGGAAGGGAACTTCCAAAGAGTGGTCTTTTTCTGAACATCCAGGAGTCAGGCGTTTTGCCGAGGGAATGATTTCCGTCCGGGAAATGGGGGGGGTCGAGAGATGAATCGGGAGATGAGGGTTGGCATCGTCGTATTTTTTGCCATAGCCTTTCTTGGAGGCTTGGTCTTCGTCAGCGGAGGTGCCCGTTTCCGTCAGTATGGGTACTCATTCGGAATTGTCTTTCCGGACGCCATGGGTCTTGATTCCGGTGCTCCTGTTCTTGTATCGGGAGTCGAATCGGGCAAGGTTGACGGCATCGAACTCATGGATAAGGGTGTTCTTGTAAAGGTTTCGGTCAAGGATCACGTCATCATCCCTGCAGACAGCAAGTTTCAGATAGACACCGGAGGGCTTCTCGGAGAGCCGAGGGTCAAGGTCAGAAGGGGGTCATCATACAGCAGCGTAGCCCAGGGTGACGTCGTCCCTGGAACTATTCCTCCTGCCTTTGATGAAATTCTGCAGGATATACGGCAAAGCCTGAACGACGTTCAGGGAACCTTTGCCAACATCAACTCCTTCCTGAACCAACTTTCAGATACTGCCACAGGCTTTCAGGGGCTTTCGAAAGAGGCCGGAGATCAGATGAAGAGGGTAGGCGATTCCATTGTCAATCTTTCCTCCAAACTGGATTCGGTTGTCGATGAAAACAGGGAGAGCCTTTCCGTCTCTTTGAGGACCCTTTCCACCGTTCTGGACAACTTCCGCGTGGTCATGGCCCAGTTCGACGAGGGCGACTCGTCTGGAAAAGACCTGAGACAGACTGTGGTGCGCATAGGAGAGGCGGCCAAAAGCGTCGAGGAGCTTGCCGAAAAAATCGAAGGGGCATTCTTCAACGGAGAACAGGATTCTGGGACCACGACAATAAAGAACATCAAGACCATCGTCGGAAAGGCCAACCGCATCATCTCGGATATCGAGGACTTATACTTTGAGGGGACGATAGGCCTTCACGGAGTAACCAGCGGCCAGAGCGAAGGCGATACTCTCGCGGACATATCCATCTGGGCAGGAAGCCGATCCAGGAACATCGGTTTCCTCTTTGGGGCCGAGGAGATAGGGGCAGACCCCGGTGTCACCGCGGCCATTGGTTTTTCCAACAGCTGGCTTAGGGCCTGGGGGGGTGCGGTCAGGGGGTATCCCGGCGCAGGGTTTATGTTTTTCCCGGCCGGGGAAAAGGGAAATTTCTCCCTGGGAGCCCAGTGGTGGAACCAGAATGGTGGACATTGGTCCCTCGACGGCAGATACTTTTTTAAGGATAAATGGGGCCTTTTCTACAGATATCTCGACCAGGGCAGCGCCCATACGGACTCTGCGGGGATCTTTTACCGATTCTGACGGAGGTGCAATGTTTGTTCGTAACTTTTGAGGGAATAGACGGATCAGGCAAAAGCACCCAGTCAACCGCGGTATTCGAGTCTCTTTCGCGGGTCCTCGGTGAGGATCGGGTTCTCAAAACGCATGAACCTGGCGGATGGAGCGGCGGAGAGACCATCAGAAACATGATAATTTCCCAAAAAATGGAGAGCATCTGGGCTGAAGTCATGCTCTTCCTTGCCGATAGAAGTGAACATGTAGAACGCATTATCCGGCCGGCGCTTCTTTCCGGCATGGTCGTATTGTGTGAAAGGTTTTCCGATTCGACTGCAGCGTATCAGGCTTTCGGGAGGGATTTCCCCAAAGATGTGCTTGACGAGATCTCAAGGAGAGCCCAATTCCCGGTTCCCGACATCACTTTCTGGTTCGATGTCCCAGTGCCCGTTGCCATGGAAAGGATAACCTCCCGCAAGAGTGCTCCCGACAGGTTCGAGGCTGACGAAATTTTTCTTGAAAGGATCTCGCGGGGGTATGAGAGCATTTTCCGGAACGAACCCGAAAGGGTCTTCCGCCTGGATGGAAGAATTCCCAGCGCCCTGCTGACAGAAAATATCGTCTCACGGATCCTGAAGCGGATCACCACGTAATGTTTGACCGGCTCAAAACCCTTGCATCGAATGGAGAAATGCGAATTGCCCTCTCAGAGTGATCTCTCGCAGAACCGGATAAGCCAATTCATTCGGGAAACCTCTGACCAGATCGGATGCGCAGATGCCCCCCAGGCATTCGCCTGTGTTCTTCCTTTGGCGTATCATGTTGAATGTGCTCTGGCGTGCGCGCGAAAGATATTATGTTACTCAGGCACCGGCTCCGACTCCTGCCCCTCCTGTTCGGACTGGGCAGGAAACAGCCACCCGGACCTCTTGTTCCTGGGAAAACCAGACGAACCCCCCGGGATAGAAGATTGCCGAAGGCTGTGGGGGGAGTTATCGCTGAAACCAGTCTCCTCCAGATACAGGATCGGGGTTCTCTTTGCCGCGCACCGGATGTCTCTTCCGGCCGCCAACAGCCTCCTCAAGATCACCGAGGAAACCCCTGTCTCCGGCCGGGTGATGCTTCTCATGGAAGAGAACTCGATGCTCCCGACATTGAGAAGCAGATTGAGGGTTTTTCGTTTCATATCGGAGGATCCCGCGGGATTTCCGGAAAAGAAAGTCCCTTCGGGGATATCGGAGTATATCAAATGGATAGGACAGACAAGGAAAACGAGCCCGCAGGAGATCTCAGCCGATCTTGAGGGGTGGGTCCGGCATTTTGCTTCAATAAAAGATTTCACAAGGGCCTCCAGGCTTGACGTGATCTGCGTGCTGGCCCGAAAGGGCAAATTGACAACCCCGATGATCCAGGATCTGGCTTTGGCGGGACTTGAGGGAGAGGTGCCTTTTGAGCAGTTATTTGATGATTTTTGGTAAACCCCGGTATCTTGGCCTGTTGAAAAATGATAAAGACGAGCTTTCCCCCGGATTGCAACTTGTAACAGAGTCCGCACGGGGAGAGGAGATATCTGTTGCAGCCGGGCCGATAACTTTCGAGCAGGCGGAATCCTACAGGAGCGATCTTTCGACAAATGGAGGAGACGGAGCTCCCAGGGGTGGGGAACCCGCCTTCCAGGATCTCAGGTTTGTTCGCAATGCGACGGAAGAAGACATGTCTGAACGGAAGAGCCAGGAGGCCGATGAGGATGCCATTCTCGTCAAGGGTCGTGAACTTCTGAAATCTCACCAGCTGGATATGAAGCTGGTCGATGTTGAATTCCTGCTCGACCGGAAAAAGCTTTTCTTCTATTTCACCGCGGAGCAGAGGATCGATTTCAGGGCCTACGTCAGGGATCTGGCGCGTGAGTTCAAGACGCGAATCGAATTGCGTCAGATAGGCGTAAGGGATGAATCCAAGGTCGTAAAGGGGATATCCCCATGCGGCATGCGGTGCTGCTGCAGTTACTGGCTGAACAGGTTTTCCCCCATCTGCATCAGAATGGTCAAGGAACAGAACCTGGCCCTGAACCCGACAAAAATCTCCGGTATCTGCGGGCGGCTCATGTGCTGCATGGGCTTTGAGCACAATACCTACAGGGAACTTTGGAAAAGCCTTCCCGGGCCAGGGTCCAAGATCAAGGCTCCTAATGCAAGTTATATTGTTTCGGGTGTCGATGTTGCCAGAGAAATGATCAGGGTGTTTTGCCCGGGCAGCGGTGAGCTGATGATAGACATAGGTGATTTTCAGGTTTTCCGGGAAACGGTGATGAGAGGAGAGGCCTGGAGCAGTGAAAGGGCCGTGTCAAACGATTCCCTGACGGTACCCTTATTCGAAAACGTTACAAAAGAGAACAACGAGGATCTTCCAGGTGCAGGAGAAGATGAACCTGGATGCGGGGTCCAGAAACCATTGAAAGAAGCAGGGGGCGGAAGCGTCAAGGTTAAGGCGTCCCAGCCGGTAAAGGTGCCGGATAGGGAAGCAGGAAGGCCGGGCGGGCGAAGGAGGGGCAACTCCTCCTCGAGGAAAAAACCGAAAGATCCGCAAAAATCGTCAGTGGCGCCGACGGCGGAAGGCGGGCCACAGGCAAAACCTGCCGAGCAGGCCAAACCCGAAGGCAAGAAGAGATCCAGGCGCCGCCGACCGAGAAATCCCCGTCCGCCAGTTGCCGGAGAGTAAATGGCTCTATCGCAATCCCGGAGGTGTTCACCCGTGTTTTCAAACATTGATGCAAGTCTCGAACCTGTCCGCCGCAAATGGAACCTTTTCCGGCTTTTTTCGGGTGAAGTCCCTACAGAGTCCTTCTGGGATTCGCTTGAAGAAACCTTGATCTCCGGAGACGCCGGAATTGAGCTGACCGGGGAGATCATTAGGAACCTTCGGGAAAAAAGTGGCTTTTTCCGGGCCATGAACCGCGAAAATGGCCTTTCGCTTCTCGCAGGGGTCCTATATGAACATCTTGCCGCCGTCAAAGGAACGGGCGAACCGGTGCGGTTCGGTCAGGCCCCGACAGTGGTTCTGCTTTTGGGGGTTAACGGAAGCGGCAAAACCACCACGGCCGCCAAAATGGCCTGGAATCTCCAGAAAGAAGGAAAGAAAGTCATTCTCGCCGCCGCCGACACATTCAGGGCGGCCGCTGCGGACCAGCTCAAGGCCTGGGGAGAACGATCGGGAACACGTGTCGTAACGCATGCGCCTGGAGGAGACCCGGGCGCGGTAGTTTTTGACGCGATCCAGGCGGCAAAGGCGGGTGGGCATGATTGTCTTGTCATCGATACCGCAGGAAGGCTTCACACGAAAGCGAATCTGATGGAAGAGCTGATAAAAATGACGCGGATCATCGAGCGAAACTGCCCGGAATGGATAGTCGAATCACTGCTTGTAATTGATGCTGTTACCGGACAGAACGGATTCAGGCAGGCCCAGGCTTTCGGAAACGCCATTCCCCTTACGGGTGCCGTGATAAGCAAATATGACCATACCGCAAAAGGAGGCATAATCCTTTCCGTAGGCCGCGAACTCGGGCTGCCGGTTCGTTATGTCGGTCTGGGTGAGGGCATCGAAGATCTGAAACTGTTCGAGCCTGAAGAGTTCGTTGACGCCCTTCTCGGAAGGGATCCAGGGTCTGTTTAGATAATGCAGCCCGCCGTGATAAGAATTGCCGGGATACTGCACCCGGACAAAGAATGGCTTGAATGGTCGATAGATAAACTTGCCGAGGAGTGGGGAAGGCCTGAAAGAGTGAGCGACACCTTCCCTTTCAGCCACACTGAATACTATAGTGATATCTCGCCGGTACTTAGCCGGACATTCGTTTCATTTGGCCGGCTCGCCCGTGCGGGAGATCTGGCGGACTGGAAGGTGTTTTCCTGTTCCATCGAATGCGCGAGCGGGCCGTCGCGCAGGGTAAACATAGATCCAGGTTATGTCAACGGAGCGAGACTTGTTCTGGCCTCGACCAAGGATCACGCCCACAGGATATATTTGCGTGACGGGATCTTTGCGGAAGTCACGCTTCGCTTTATGAGAAAAAAGTGGGTTCCCTTCGATTGTACCTTTCCGGATTTCGCCCGGGGGGTGTACGATTGTTTTCTGGGTGAAGCCCGAAAACAATGGCTCAGGGAGACCTCATTGCTCGGGGGGGTATGGATAGATTGATTGAGCGATATAGCACCGAAGAGATGAGTGCGATCTGGTCGCAGAATAACCGTTTCCGGACATGGCTTGAGGTCGAGATCGCCGCCTGCAGGGCATGGATGGAAGAGGGTTCAATTCCTGAGGATTCTTTCCGGAATATTGTTGAAAGATCCGGGATCGATCTCGACAGGATCCGCCAGATCGAGGATTCCGTTCATCATGATATGGTTGCTTTTGTGTCGTCGGTTGCAGAAAAAGTCGGTCCGGACGGACGGTATATTCACCTTGGGCTGACAAGCAGTGACGTGATCGACACATCGTCCTCCATCCTGCTCTCAAGATCCATCGACATCATCCTGAGCGAGTTGCTCAAGGTTTCAGAAATTATCCTCGAAAATGCCTGGAAATTCAGAAAGCTTGCCTGCGTCGGAAGGACACACGGGGTTCACGCGGAACCGCTTTCATTCGGATTCAAACTGCTGAACTGGTACGAAGAACTTCAAAGAGACGTCAGGCGCCTCGATACGGCTCGTCTTGCGGTAAGTGTCGGCAAGATATCTGGTGCGGTGGGGACTTATGCCCATTGCCCTCCCGCCATCGAGGAAAGGGTCTGCGCCCTTTTGGGGCTTGAACGAGCCAGAGTGTCCACACAGGTTCTCCAGAGAGACCGTCACGCCGAGGTAATGAGTGCGCTGGCTCTGCTGGGGTCGGGTCTTGAGCGTATAGCCCAGGAGATACGACATCTGCAGAGAACGGAAGTGCTTGAGGTTCTTGAGCCGTTCTCCATGCACCAGAAGGGGTCATCCGCCATGCCTCACAAGAAGAACCCGGTCATCTGCGAGCGGATCTGCGGCATGGCGAGACTGTTGAGGGGTTATGCCCTGAGTTCGATGGAAAATATTCCGCTCTGGCACGAGCGGGACATAAGCCACTCCTCTGTGGAGAGGGTCATATGGCCCGATGCATTTCACATCAGCCACTACATGCTCGTGAAAACCCGGGAAGTTCTTGAGGGGATGACGGTTCTCGAGGATGGAATGAAAAGGAATCTTGATCTTTCAAAGGGCCTTGTCTTCAGCCAGAGAGTTCTTATCGGACTGGTGGAGAAGGGGTTCACCAGGGAAAATGCCTATGCTATCGTACAGGAGAGCGCAATGAAGTGCTGGGAGGGGGAAAAGACCTTCCTGGAGATCCTCGAGGAGGATCCAGCGATCATGAAAAACTTTAAACCGGAAGAACTCGAGTCCTTATTTGAAGCAGATTATTATCTCAGATTCATAGATACCATATTTGACCGCTTTCCAAAACCCGGCGGCCATTCGTCGTAAGCTGACGGAAAAGAACGAAAGGGGGGCTTGTCGTGAACAAACCGGAAAGAAATCTGGCTCTTGAGCTGGTTCGAGCCACGGAGGCGGCTGCGATGGCTGCGGGGCGATGGATGGGCCGGGGGGACAAGAACGCTTCCGACAACGCTGCCGTAAACGGCATGCGGTTTATGCTCAACACCATCGAGATGGATGGAACCATCATGATAGGGGAAGGTGAGAAAGACGAGGCCCCAATGCTCTTCAACGGGGAAAAACTAGGCACTGGCAATCCTCCGGAGGTTGATATCGCCGTAGATCCTATTGATGGTACAAGACTCCTCTCGCTTGGACGCCCAAACGCCATCAGCGTTGTTGCGCTGTCGGAAAGAAACACGATGTTCGATCCAAAGCACATCTTCTATATGAACAAGATAGCCGTAGGACCCGAAAGCGCCGGTGCGATCGATATCGAAGCTCCTGTCTCCGACAACCTCGCCAGGGTTGCCAAAGCACTTGAGAAATCGGTCGAGGACGTGACTGTGATCGTTCTTGACAGGCCCAGACATGAGCATTTGATCACCGAGATTCGCCAGGCCGGCGCCCGGATAAAACTGATCTCTGATGGCGATATAGCCGGAGCATTGATGACCTGCAAGCCGGGAATCGGCATAGACATGCTCATTGGCATAGGGGGTTCTCCAGAGGCGGTAATTACTGCCTGTGCGCTAAAGTGCGTCGGGGGCTTTATGCAGTGCAAGCTTTGGCCCAGGAACAGTGAGGAGGCGGGAAAATGCCGGGAGTTGGGAATGGATCTCAACGACGTCATGGAGCTGAACGACCTGGTGTCGTCCGACAATGTTTTCTTTGCCGCAACCGGCATCACCGATGGGGAGCTTCTAAAAGGCGTGATATACGAGGGTTCGCACATTCAGACAAACTCCATTGTAATGCGTTCCAAGAGCGGTACTATCCGTTACATCGATGCTACCCACAGCCTCAAAAAGCTCGATCAGATAGGCAACATCGACTACGGTCCCAAGTTCGAATAGAACGCAGGGTGAATAACGGAACACCGGTCCCGAACCAAAATCCGGTTTACCTCCAGTGCTCTGCGGCAATAGCCGCCTGACCGACGGAGACACATTCGTCGTTGGGCGATTGTGAATGGTGGATAAGGGTTTCAAGCCCTCTTTTGTGAAGCATGGCGATGGCGAGATTCAAAAGCCGCCTGTTCTGCCACACCCCGCCTGAAAGAACCACCTTCGTCAGGCCGGTTTTCCCCGATATTTCCAGGGCGATATCCGAAATGGCCTCCGCCAGTCCCAGGTGGAAAGCAGCCGAGGCCCTCTCTTTGCCTATCGAAAGTCCGTCTTCGATGACCCACCTGATCGCCGGCCTCCAGTCGAGGACAAAAAGGCCGGCATCGTCCGAAATAACGAAAGGAGTACTTGCTCCGGCCCCTCTGGCAGCTGACTCCAGCTCCATTGCGGCCTGGCCGTCAAAGGATACGGTGCTCCTGACTCCCAGCAGCGCGGATATTGCGTCAAAAAGCCTTCCGCACGATGTCGTGACCGGTGCCTGGTCCAGGGTTGACAAGACAGGC